>NZ_OY829945.1:415000-739761 GCF_963556105.2 uncultured Tolumonas sp. | reverse complement strand
TCGCGCACAATATTTGGATGAACGCCGCAAGTTATTGCAATGGTGGGCTGATTTTCTTGAGTCACAAGCGGGCGGGAACATAGTCCCAATTAACTTTGGTCAAACTACAGCTTAAAAATAAATCTGCTTAGATTCGCCTAAATCTGCTACTCACATCATAAGCCAATATTCATATCTAATTCATGCCATACCACCAAGAAGCACAAGGAGCCACGGTATGGCATCACATAGCACACCAACCAAAAATACTCTTCCTTATGTCGGGTTTATTCGGCAATCGGCACTTATCCCTATTCTAGGTTTTTCCGGAACCACTCTTTGGCGAAGAGTGAAGCAAGGAACTTTCCCTAAGCCAATTAAACTATCAGCAAATGTCACAGCATGGAGAGCTGAGGAAGTACGCGCATGGATTGAAGCTCAAGGCTCAACACAACACGCAGCATAACGGAGGCCTTAGCATGAAAAAACAAAAGGCCGCACCGCAGAACGGCACGACCCTAAATAAGCAATCAGAGCATAGCACCAGTCCCGCCCGTTTTGCCACAAAGCTGGAGCTGGTGGCCACTCACTTACTGAAAAACGGGATAGAAGGGGCTAGTTCGCTTTCCGGACTTGCTGGTCTTCATGATCTGAATTTCAGGAACTCAATTAGCGACCTACGCAAAATGGGAATCACTATTCATGATGAACGATTTCCTCATCACCATTCAGGGGGTGGACTTATTTATCTAAAACGCTACTGGATAGCAGATCGCAGGGAAGCTCGCAAAGTAGCAGAGTTAGTAAACACCAGGCGTAAGGCCAGAAATGAGGACCCACTCACCCGAGAGTTAATAGCCCGCTTATTGGTGGCTTTCCCTACCTCCACCAGCACAGAGCAGCCAGCAGCCTAAGGAAAAATCATGTTATTTCAAACCTATGCGCGACAGGCGCAGGGCTTCGGCTTGCCTAATGAAAGCCAAACAGATAAAGTTCAAGACGCTGGCACCTTAAGCAAGTGGCGGCAATGCTGGCGGATTAAGCACCCGCAAGCAATGACTACACAAAGGGACAATTTAAACCTATTCCTCCATCACTGGCTCACTGCCGGTGATCTATCCTTATTTGGGGGCATGGGTCGGGAGCCAAAGAAAACGCCCCCACTGTGCCTTTCCTTTGTGTGGCACTGCTTTGCGGCTACCCGATCCGCCTTTGTGCTTCTAACACAAAGGATTATTCCCATGATCTACACATTCCTGATCACGGCTAACCGTGGCCGTATCGCTGATATTCAGCGCATCCGTACTATTTCCGTTTCTGCAGCTAATGAACAGACAGCCCGTTGTGCGTTGTCGGGATTATCACTGGTATTCCTAAGTCGCTCACCAGCAGGGAGAATGCCAGCATGACCAGAATTGGTGTTATTCCCCGCCCTGATGAAATAGAGGTTTTTGTTTATTTCGAAACCAATGGTATGGCATGGATTGAAGCCGTAGCCCCAGAGGGGCAGCGTTGCAGCGTTGAAGATCCTTTATCACTTGGTGATACATGGGAAGAACAGGCAGCAGCTATGCGGAACTGGCTTGTCGTTCTGATAACCAAGCACCGGGAGCAAAAAGCCAAACAGATTGGGGTACTTAATTGATGAAAAAAACACAGAAAACCGTGGATACACAAACCCCTATCAAGCAAATTCAGGCCATTTTTTCCTCTACTCCAGCAAGTGCTTTATATTTGCTGAATGAACAGACGAAAGAACCGCTATCTATTAGGGTAAAAGCGTTTCTTGAACACATAGCCTCCGATTATTTGGAAGAGTTAACCCCACTGACAGAGCAGCTTAATTACATTGATCTTGCAAACTGGTTAAAAATAAATGAAACCTATTTTGAAGGTGAATTGACTAAGACTCTTAAACAAAAGCTGGCCAATGGGTACACAGCAACGAATGTCTCTCGCAACGGGATGCCTGTAATTCGGTATAGCCGCACCATTATAGAAATCTCACCAGACTTAATTTATTCGGCTATAGAGCAGCACATAGAAGCAACCATGCTTATTCATTACGGATCAAGCACAGGGAGAAAGGAAACTATCCGCTTCTTGACGGCTATGACCACTCAAGATGTCAATCATATAAACCCTTTCGGAGTGCTGGTACTGGATGAGCTGTTTTCCGAAATTATTGCTGGTTTTGAGAAAAACGGTATTCCCGTTTTTTCGGCTGAACATTAAGGGGAAGCCATGAATACAACAGCACATGCGGACGCATTACGCCCTGTTATTACATTCAAGCCACCAGCAGTAGATATACAACTCCCCTATTCTCACGAGCTGGAAGAATCTGTGATTGGTGGGCTGCTGGTGGATAACGACAAATGGTGGGAAGTAGACGCCATTATTACTCCTGATGATTTTTACAGTAAACCATGCCAAGAAATCTATACCGCGATAGCTGGTTTACTGAGTAAAGGTATTCCGGCTGATATTGCTACTGTTCAGGACGAACTAGAACGCCAAACCCGATTAACACCGATCGGGGGATTTGCTTACTTGATTGAGATTGCCAAAAACTGCCCAAGCGCGGCTAATGTCACAGCTTACGCCGTCAGAGTGGCCGAATACGCCGCCGAACGCCGACTAAAGATTGATTTAGCAGCGGCTTTCTCTGGTGACACTGAGGCATTAATGCGAGTCCGCCGGCCAACACATAACAGGCGGTTATCGTTACCAATTAGTAAGGGATTTGACGGATATAACACAACACAAAGCTACGTGATCAAAAACTACCTTCCCGAAAATAGCCTAACGGCTATTTATGGACCAAGTGGTAGTTATAAGAGCTTTTTAGCGCTTAGTTGGGGTTGTCACATCGCCACAGGCAAAACATGGAACAATAGCAGAGCAATACTGGGGGCGGTTCTATATGTCGTTGGTGAGGGGGGTATTGGTGTGCCACGTAGAGTTAAGGCATGGGCAGATCTGTACAACCATGGAGAAAATCCTTTATTTCTTTACCGTGTGAACTGCCCCGTGTTCTTTGCTGATCCACAACAGGTTTATGAGCTAGAACAGGCAGCCAAGCAAATAGAGAAGGAATCACGCCTCCCTTTGAAATTGATCATTGTTGACACACTCGCTCGATGTTTTGGTGGTGGCGATGAAAATAGAGCATCTGATATGGGAGCGTTTATTCAGGGATGTGACCGGATAAAAGCAACTACAGGCGCAACAGTGCTGGTAATTCATCATAGTGGTAAAGATGAAGATCGGGGCGCCAGGGGATCAACTGCATTTCGAGCTTCTTTGGATGCTGAATATATGGTTAAGCGCGAAGGTAATGGCGGCGCACTGGTATTGCGCTGTACCAAAATGAAGGATTGTGAAGAACCAGAACAGCAAGCTTTTGACCTAAAACCACTCCCAGTCTTCACAGATGATGATGGGGATGAATTAACGTCATTGGTGCTGGTGGATACAGGCAGAAAGCCAGCAGAGGAAATTCCAGAAGAACTATCAGGAATTAGTAGGCTTACTGGTAACCACATGGTTGTATGGCAAGCAATCCGAAGTAGAACAGCCAACGCAGAGCCATGTACTAGGTCAGTGATCCGAGATGACCTAAAAGCTATAGGCGCAGATACAAAGAACTTTGCAAGAACAATAGCTAAACTGGTAGATGATGGGCTGATATCCATTGACGGTGAACAGATCAATCCCTTGTCTCACAGCTCAGTTACAACACCAACGCAGTAAAAACGAGTCATTAAGTGAGTAGAAGAGAGTCACAACTACTGAAAAATGGTTCGCCTCACTCACTTAGTGTGTATATACCGATTAAGTGAGCAATAAACAATAAAAAACCACTGAAACCCGCTCCATTACTGGCTTTTTCTTCGACTCACTTAGTGTTTTCAAAAATGTTAAGTGAGTCGATATTATGCGAGTCATTAAGTGAGTCGAGGTGAGTTACAAAAAGGAATTCGCTTCCATATTCGATGCCGTATCACGATCCCTAGATAAACAGCTAAGTTGCTTGATATAACAAACCAAATTAACTTTCAGATAGGAAGGAAGGAAACCCAAAATATGGCACGTTATATGTAGCTAACAACCGAGCCTCTGCGAACCCGTAACATGGGGGGCCCTCAGAGGGACCCGTTAATATCCACTCTGTTATTACATTTCACGCCTCTTGCTATCCTAAGCAACTATCAGCATTTCGGTGATGGTTGCCCCGAACTTAGCTTGAATCTTCCGATGTTGTACCGTTCCTCAGATCTGAGGAATGGTATGGATGTAGCGAACAGCTAACCGAGCAGATCAATCCTAGGTGGCACAAGGGAATGAACAACACTAGCGGACAACCAACCGAACACCCCACTCATAGCTAAGGCAGGCATATTATGATCATTCCAAACAATAAGTTTTAACTGTTTTTATCTGAGAATATTGAACGATAAGGATAAGTAACTGACAGCTGGAGTGGGAACTAATGATCCGTAAGTCGCACCATTAACTTTGCGTGTGAACAACATCGATACTGTTCTCAAGTCACTGCCGCATGCGCTACTGTGCGCTTGCCTACTGATACTATCCGCATGCTCAGGTCAGCAGGTAGTAACCAGAACGGAAATCCATTACCGAATTCCACCAGCAGTATAAATTCCTGAATGTAATGAACCTGCATTCGTAGGTAGTACATACGGTGATGCGGTGGGGCAGGAACAAGGAGCATTCCGAATATGTCACATCGAAATCGACATGCTGAACACATGGATCGAGCAGCATCGATGACCCATTGCACCATTGTATGTCGGACATTAATGGGTCCTTCCGACCGGTACCCCTATTACGGGTGCGCGGAGCCTCAGTTATTAGCTACATATAGCGCGCCAGAAATTGAGGTTGTTGTTTAATTATCAATAGTCATAACCATTTGTAATAAATAACTATCCACTAAATAAACCATCAACTACCAACTAAGATCATGCTACTTCAATAGCTCAGAAACTGTTTCGGAAATCGAAATGGTTGCTGCTAGTAGCGATCAGTTAAAACTTATTTATCATAAGATCATCGATTTATTTTTTTAGATAAATTATCAGAGGGGATATTAATAGGACATTTCTCCAATTGATGGATAAATTCTATCAATTGAGATGCCGAGTACATCGATGCTTTCCCTGGTCCAGATAACACAGGCTCTAATTTAAAAATGCCCTGCTTCTTCCATTCGGGTAAGGTTCTCTGTGAGCACCCAAGTATCCTGCAAACATTTTTTTTAGAAATCAGGCCTATCGTTGGTACATCTATTGTTTCAATGCTAATACTGACCACAATACTTGCCTCATAGTCTCGAATTATTGGTTTGATTATGGGCCTACAGATTAGAAAGTAAAAATAAAATCGATAGCCATAATTCTCGTTACAGAACAACTGGACAGTATCAAACCAACAAAAGAATTCATGAGCAAATGACCAGTAATAAACTGTTTTGCAGTTCGTCCAAAATCGAGCCGCCTGTGCTTGTGATTAGGTTTTATATATGACTGAAGACTAAACATCTGATGAGAGTTTTCTATAATATTTGTCTAATAAGGACATTGCACGCACGCGGGGTTTAAATAGCAAGGATCAGGTGTTACCACCTAACTCCGACTCTTCCAGAGTAGCGCCAGATTGCTGGTTATCTGTGGAACCGAGTATGCCTGGTATACCATTTCTGCCTGTATTGGCTAGAAGCAATCTTGTTGCAGAATAATCAGTTCTAGCTTGTTCTCTTGTTTCATCAGCAACGTGTTTATCTTTAATGATACTTTTTAACTCTCTCAGGTCTCGTCGTAATCTTGCTTTATAGGCAACAACCTCAGGAGACTCAATCAAGCGATTGTATAAATAAACACCACCATATGAAAGCACAGGCGAAAATAACGGAACGCAAGATAAGCCAATTTCTTTCCATTCAGCAGGTAGTACCTGGTTACACACAGTAACGAGTACTGCGCCAATGCCAGTAGAGGCACCGATGCTGGTCTTAATACCTACAGGGCTCCTACTTACATCGCGCAATTGGATTTCTTCCTTTTGGATAGATTATCTAATTGCTTGATAATAGGATCTTTCGAACATAAATCTATTTCGGTCGTACTTTGAACTACCCCATCGTGGATATGCTCAATAGTAATTTTTGTTACAGGGAAAAAACGATTGATTAAATACTGCATCAAGACATATGAAAAACAAAACAGCATCGGCGATAGGATCAAAAGCCCTACCCATCCAATGCCTTGTTGAAAAATGTCTAGTACAGATTTGTATTCCATTACAAAATTTGTCTCTCAGGTGCCGCACGATGCCTTATCACATGAGTAATCATATACTCCGTTCTTTCTGAGCGTGCGGTTTTTTTATGAATAATACTTAGCTCTACTTCAAACATATCACCATTTGAAAACTTATTAACGCTATCTCTAACTCTTGTCATGAATGCGTCATCATCCATTTTGACTGCTTTTTCTTGCCCATCGTATAACATGCGCCACCCATTTTTTGACTCAAAATTAATCTGGGTGATATGAACGTTAGTTGTAATTACTTGAGTTTCTTCTGTGCTCATAGAGTTTTTAGGCATCGGAGTAAACTCACTAACAACATCTCCTTCAGCAATAAAAACGTTCTGACCATCAATCTCTACTCTAAATTTCGGATCATTTTTTCCAAAAAAAGGCTGATTAATTACTTCGTTCATAGATTTACGGATTTCTGGGTTGGTTGCCAGCATTGCTACCGTTTTTTCGCACTCTATTTCACCACCGTTGTACAAGATTTTCGCTTGGGAAGATCCTGATGTAGTTTCAATGCTTATAACTTTTTTTCTTTTTAATTGCCTTGCGACAGCTAAAGCAGTTCCACCAATCACTGATGCTGACGCAGCACTAAGGCCTAGATATTTAAGGATATCTACACCACCAGAATTGAGTACAGTTATAGCAAAATCAATTGCGAGGGAACCTTCTCTTGCAGGAGCGGTAACTTGTAAATCAACTGTTTTTTGTTCGCCATTTAGCAATGTATCTGCTTGTTTAACGAGCTTTGCTATTTCAAGAATGGAGTTTCCCAAAGCATAAGCATCCATCTTATGTTGGTTTAACTCATTATCCTGCGCGTCATAATAAACACTAAATGTTTGGGTTGTTTCTGGCGATTGGATCGTCATTATTAATATCCATATAAATCCTAAAAATTAATAATATCCTGATGAATACAAGGATTCACTGATATTAAACATAAATTAATGTCATACCGTATCACCCCAGCCCGTTCATTATGGGGGTATTTTTGGGGGTATAAATAAACAAAACGAATAATAACGCCATTAAATATCAATAATTTAATCAAATAATTCGATAGTGTCCCTGGCACCATCATTAAACCCGCATAGCGGGTTTTTTTGTATCTGCAATATAGCAAAAATGCCTTTCTGTACTTTTCCCGATCTCAGCCATGCTCTAAACTATCCGCCATCTGTAATGACGAAGAGAACACCATGGCGCAATTTATTTACACCATGAATCGCGTAGGCAAAGTCGTACCGCCTAAGCGTCATATCTTAAAAAATATATCCCTCTCGTTCTTCCCTGGCGCCAAAATCGGTGTGCTGGGTCTCAACGGTGCCGGTAAATCAACCCTGCTACGCATCATGGCCGGTATCGATACCGAAATCGAAGGTGAAGCACGTCCGCAGCTAGGTATTAAAATCGGCTATCTGCCACAGGAACCGAAACTCGATCCTGAACAGACAGTGCGTGAAGCCGTTGAAGAAGCCATGGGTGAACTGAAACGCGCCATGACGCGTCTTGACGAAGTGTATGCAGCCTATGCCGATCCTGATGCTGATTTCGACAAGTTGGCGAAAGAGCAAGGTGAACTGGAAGCTATTATCCAGTCTCACGATGGTCACAACATGGAAAATCAACTGGAACGCGCTGCGGATGCACTGCGTCTGCCAGCTTGGGATGCCAAAATTAAAGTACTCTCCGGTGGTGAACGTCGCCGTGTTGCACTGTGCCGTCTGTTATTAGAAAAACCAGACATGCTGCTGCTCGACGAACCAACCAACCACTTGGATGCGGAATCGGTGGCTTGGCTGGAGCGCTTCCTGCATGACTACGAAGGCACAGTTGTGGCAATCACGCATGACCGTTACTTCCTCGATAATGTTGCTGGTTGGATCTTGGAACTCGACCGCGGTGAAGGTATTCCGTGGGAAGGTAACTACTCTTCTTGGCTGGAACAAAAAGATGCCCGTCTGGCACAAGAAGCATCTACCGAAGCCGCTCGCCGTAAATCAATCGAGAAAGAGCTGGAGTGGGTACGCCAGAATCCAAAAGGTCGTCAGGCAAAGAGCAAGGCCCGTCTGGCCCGCTTTGAAGAGCTCAGTGGTCAGGATTACCAGAAACGTAATGAGACCAACGAACTGTTTATTCCACCAGGACCACGCTTAGGTGACAAAGTGGTGGAAGTGGAAGGTTTGTCCAAATCTTATGGTGATCGTCAGTTGATCGATAACTTGTCGTTCAGCATTCCGAAAGGTGCCATTGTCGGCATCATCGGTCCGAACGGTGCCGGTAAATCGACGCTGTTCCGTATGTTGAGCGGTCAGGAACAACCTGATAGCGGCACAATCACCTTAGGTGACACCGTCGTTCTAGCCTCGGTTGATCAGTTCCGTGACAGCATGGACGACAAAAAGACCGTATTTGATGAAGTCGCCAATGGGCAGGATATTCTGAAAATCGGTAATTTCGAGATCCCAAGCCGTGCCTATGTTGGTCGCTTTAACTTTAAAGGTGTTGACCAACAAAAACGCGTGGGTGAACTCTCCGGTGGTGAACGTGGTCGTTTGCATCTGGCAAAACTGTTGCAAACTGGCGGCAACGTGCTGTTACTCGACGAACCAACCAATGATCTGGATATCGAAACGCTGCGTGCGCTGGAAAATGCCCTGCTGGAATTCCCCGGCTGTGCTATGGTGATCTCGCATGATCGCTGGTTCCTTGACCGTATTGCGACCCATATTCTGGATTATAGCGATGAAGGTAATGTCCGCTTCTTCGAAGGTAACTTTACTGATTACGAAGAGTGGAAAAAGAAAACCTTAGGTGCCGAGGCATTACAGCCACACCGCATCAAATACAAGAAAATCGCCAAATAATTTATATACCCAAAGTAATTGGCGTTGCAGCAAGGTGACAAGAGAACGAGTCCCCATGAGCATAGAGAGACTATGTGATTGGGGTGAGTGAACGCCGTCAACGATGCGGCAGCATCAAGAACGAAGGGTATAAAAAAGGGCCTGCAACTTCGGTTGCGGGCCCCTCTCTTTGGTAATGATGATTACCTTTGTTTTGGCAGCGGTAACTGGTTCCAATCCATCTGAGCGTCCGGTAAGCCGTCAGATGTTGCGGCAAGCTTCCTCCGGTAAGAGTACCTTGCAAAATTTAGTCGTAGTGTTCGTTCCACCCGAACAAGATAAATAATACGACATTCCTTTTAGAATGTGATTGCAAATATTGCATTAAAAGCTGGTTATTGCGCAAGAACTCACCAATAATATATAAATTACTAATCAGTTATTGCTGAATAATTGGATTTTATGAAATTAGACCGTTTAGACAAAAAAATTCTGAATCTAATGCAAAAAGATGCGCGCATTAGCAATCTTGATCTGGCTGAACAAGTTGGATTATCGCCGTCACCTTGTTCACGTCGCATTAAAGCATTGGAAGAATCCGGCTTGATCTTAAAGCATGTCACGCTGCTCAATCCGGAAAAACTCAATTTAAAGCTGACCGCATATATCCACATTAACATGGATAAACATACGCCGGAGCGACTGAATAACTTCAATCAGGCAGTATCAGAAATGCCGGAAGTCATGGAGTGTGCACTGATCACCGGTAATGATGCGGATTACCAATTAAAAGTCGTCGTCCCCGACATGGAGTTTTATCAGCATTTTCTGCTGGAAAAACTCACTAGAATTGAGGGCGTTACCGGAGTTCGCTCCAGTTTCGTTTTACAACAGGTAAAACAATTCACCTCACTGCCATTAGACCATCTGGAATAGTAGATCTATTCAGTAATACCTTTACCTAATCTGCTCAAAGAGCACAACTTCAGAGACCCTCCGCGCCAAGGATGGCGCGGCGGAGCCTCCATGGATGGATTTACGGCGTGTCGGGTGAAGGTGTGCTCTTTGAACAGTCCCCTCACTGATGTCACGGCGTGTCGGCGAAGTTACTGCCTTTGGCCGGTTAACATGTAATAAAGATCCTCCCACCGTCGCTTTTGGTGTAAAATACGCCGCCTGAAAACAGGATGCCGCCGATGCAGCATCCTGACCTTTCCGTAAAAATCTGACCCGTGAATTTAAATTTGAGGACAAAGTAGAGATGGATAACGCTCGCCCAATCCGCCGTGCCCTGCTCAGCGTTTCTGACAAGACCGGTATCGTGGAGTTCGCCCGTGCCCTGCAACAACGAGGTGTCGAACTGCTCTCCACTGGCGGCACTGCGCGCCTGCTCGCTGACGCTGGCTTACCTGTTACCGAGGTTTCCGACTATACCGGCTTCCCGGAAATGATGGATGGCCGCGTTAAAACCCTGCATCCGAAAGTTCACGGTGGCATTTTAGGTCGCCGCGGTATTGATGACGCCATCATGGCGCAACACACCATTAGCCCAATCGATCTGGTTGCCGTTAATCTTTATCCGTTTGCAGCGACTGTCGCGAATCCAAACTGTGCACTAGAGGATGCCATCGAAAACATCGATATCGGCGGCCCAACCATGGTGCGCTCCGCTGCGAAAAATCACAAAGACGTGACAATCGTAGTAAATGCGAAAGATTACACCCGTGTCGTAGCGGAAATGGATGCCAATGCCAATTCGCTGACCTACGCGACCCGCTTTGATTTAGCCATCGCCGCATTCGAACACACCGCCGCTTACGACGGTATGATTGCCAACTACTTTGGTACCAAAGTACCAACTTATGGTGTGCAAGACGAAGCCAGCGCCGACTCTAAATTCCCGCGCACTATCAATTTCCAGTTCATCAAAAAACAAGACATGCGTTATGGCGAAAACAGCCATCAAGCCGCTGCTTTTTATGCCGAAGCTGACGTGCAGGATGCCTGTGTTTCTACTGCGACTCAGCTGCAAGGTAAAGCACTGTCATACAACAACATCGCCGATACCGATGCCGCATTGGAATGTGTGAAAGAGTTTGCGGAACCAGCCTGTGTCATCGTGAAACATGCCAACCCATGTGGCGTGGCACTGGGCAGTGATATTCTGGAAGCCTATAACCGCGCGTATCAGACTGATCCGACTTCCGCCTTTGGTGGCATTATTGCATTTAACCGTGAGCTGGATGCAGCAACTGCGGAAGCTATCGTGAGTCGTCAGTTTGTTGAAGTCATTATTGCGCCTATTGTTAGCGAAGAAGCAAAAGCAATCGTCGCGAAAAAAAACAATGTGCGCCTGCTGGAATGTGGTCAATGGCAAGGTAAAGCCACTGGCTTTGACGTGAAACGCGTTAACGGTGGCCTGCTGGTACAAGACCGCGATCAAGGCATGGTGACCTTAGGCGATCTGAAAGTCGTGACTAAACGTCAACCTACTGAACAAGAGCTGCAAGATCTGCTGTTCTGCTGGAAAGTTGGTAAATACGTCAAATCCAACGCCATTGTGTATGCCAAAGGCGGCATGACCATTGGTGTCGGCGCAGGTCAAATGAGCCGTGTTTACTCCGCTAAAATCGCTGGTATTAAAGCCGCAGATGAAGGTCTGGAAGTGAAAGGTTCCGTCATGGCATCTGATGCCTTCTTCCCGTTCCGTGACGGTATCGATGCCGCTGCTGAAGCAGGTATCACTTGTGTCATTCAGCCAGGCGGTTCAATGCGCGATCAGGAAGTGATCGATGCCGCCGATGAACATGGTATGGCAATGGTATTTACCAACATGCGTCATTTCCGTCACTAATATTTTTGCACTGCCAGCCCACCACTTACTTTGGTGGAAGACAACAGCTTTGCTTTGCGGCCCTCTGCGCCATGAATGGCGCAGCGGAGTCCCCAAGGATGGGTTCACAACGAGTCGCAAAGTGAAGCTGTTGGCTGCAACGATACTGGCAATAGAGTCCAAAATAAGCAAATTACATCATCACTGAAAAGCAAAACTCAGTGCAGGAGAATACAGGATGAATGTTTTAATTATCGGTAATGGCGGTCGTGAACATGCTCTTGCATGGAAAGCCGCTCAATCACCGCTGGCTGACAAAGTATTTGTCGCGCCCGGTAACACCGGCTCAGCCCGTGAAGCCAAAGTTGAAAATGTGAATATCAGCGCTACTGACGTTCCGGCATTGTTAGCTTTTGCCAAAGAACAAAACATCGGCCTGACCATTGTCGGCCCGGAAGCCCCGCTAGTAATTGGCGTCGTAGATGCATTCCGAGCGGAAGGCTTGAAAATTTTTGGCCCAACCCAAGCAGCCGCTCAGCTGGAAGGATCAAAAGCGTTCACGAAAGATTTCTTAGCACGCCATAACATTCCTTCTGCTGCTTACCAAAATTTTACTGAAATCGAACCAGCTCTGGCTTATTTACGCCAGCAAGGCGCACCGATTGTAGTAAAAGCTGACGGTTTAGCCGCCGGCAAAGGCGTGATTGTCGCTATGACTCTTGAAGAAGCCGAAGACGCCGTGCGCGATATGCTTTCTGGTAATGCCTTTGGTGATGCTGGCAGCCGTGTAGTGATCGAAGAGTTCCTTGATGGTGAAGAAGCCTCGTTCATCGTCATGGTCGATGGCAAAAACGTGTTACCAATGGCCACCAGCCAAGATCATAAACGTATTGGTGACGGCGATACTGGCCCTAATACCGGCGGTATGGGCGCTTACTCACCAGCTCCTGTCGTTACATCTGAAGTACATGATCGCGTCATGCAGCAAGTGATTTGGCCAACCGTGCAAGGCATGGCCGCAGAAGGTAACCCGTATACCGGCTTCTTGTATGCCGGTTTGATGATCGACAACCAAGGTAACCCAAAGGTAATCGAATTTAACTGCCGTTTTGGTGATCCGGAAACTCAACCGATCATGCTGCGGATGCGCTCTGATTTGGTGGAATTGTGTCTGGCCGCATGTGCTGAGCAGTTAGATCAGCAAACCGCCGATTACGACCCACGCCCAGCCGTAGGTGTTGTTCTGGCAGCAGCCGGTTACCCGGCAGAAGTGCAAAAAGGTGATGTTATCGAAGGTCTGGCGACTAATGAATCAGATGCCGCTAAAGTCTTCCACGCTGGTACCGCTGAGCAAGATGGCCATGTGATTACAGCTGGTGGCCGCGTATTGTGTGTCACTGCGTTAGGCCATACTGTCGCGGAAGCTCAGCAAAATGCCTATGCACTTGCAGCGACCATCCATTGGGATGGTATCTATTATCGCAAAGACATCGCCTGGCGTGCTATCGCCCGCGAACAACAGTAATAAAACAAGGTGCAATCGCAATAAGTCCAAATTGTATTGCACCTTATATAACTGTCAGAAATGACAAAATAATAATAAAAATCAAATTTATGCTTATAAAATTAAAGATAAAATTTCCTTTTCTCATCACAAATTTGTAATCTCATTACTGCTAGACTCAAGCGAGCGTAGACGCGATCTATTTGAGCGACTACACTTATTTTGTGCTCGATCAGGATTGAGCATCTCTCTCATATAAAACAGGAATACAGTTTAACTGTAAGGAAACTAATCATGAAAAAACAATCCGGTTTTACCCTTATTGAATTGATGATCGTAGTTGCGATTGTAGCCATCTTGGCAGCTATAGCGATGCCGGCATATCAGACATACACCAATAAAGCACGTTTTACCGAAGTTATTTCAGCTGTTGGTCCATATAAAACAGCTATTGAGCTCTGTGTTCAGTCTCAGGGCAATACTACTACAATACCAAATGAATGTGTGCAGCCGGGCCAAAATGGAATTCCTGCTGACAAAATAACTGCTGATGCTCCAGGTACCGGTCATGTTGGCACTGTACAAGTAGACACAACAACTGGGGCTATCACTGCGACAGCAACTGATATCTTTATTGCTGATGGTACAACAGTCGCTAATTATGTAATAACACCAGCAAATACTAACGGAAAAATATCTTGGCTCATCGATACAGATAAATCTAACTGTGATGATGCCGCTTATTGTACCCAGTAAACTTGTCAGCTAATTCGTATATGTGGCCTATCATCAATGATAGGCCTATTTATATAGGTAGAGTTATATAGGTAGAGAATTCTCAAATGAATGCGCCAGCTAATGGTTTGTTAGTCAGTCTTATCCGTGCAGGTATCATTCAAGATGATCAATTAGGTTTATTACAAGATCGAGCCCGTAACGAAAAAAAAACGCTTGTTACTTATCTTATTGATAATGATATTATTAGTAGCAGTCAATTAGCTGAACTGTGCGAACAAGAGTATGGTATTCCACTGCTTGATCTTGATGCTTTTGAGTTGGCTGAGATCCCGCAAAAATATCTCAATGCCAAATTGATTGAAAAACATCACGCACTACCAATTTATACCCAAGGCAATACCCTTTTTATTGCTGTTTCAGACCCAACCAATGTTACAGCCCTTGAAGACTTCGGTTTTACATTCAGCCTACATACTGAAGCACTATTAGTTGATGAGAGAAAATTACAAAACGCGATCCAGAAGGTAATCGATCCAACCAATGATGACTTTTCAAAATCCACGACAGACGATGCGATTGGCGAAATTGAAGCTGCTGATATAGATGATGCAAGATTACAAGAAACTGCCGAAAACAACAGCGAAGACGATGCCCCGATTGTTAAATATATTAATAAAGTACTCATAGATGCAGTGCGCCGTGGCGCATCTGACTTACATTTTGAACCTTATGAAAAAAAATACCGTATTCGTTTCCGTATCGACGGCATTTTATATGAAATAGCCACACCACCAGTAAATCTATCTAGTCGTTTTTCTGCACGCCTAAAGGTTATGGCTCGTCTGGATATTGCCGAACGCCGTTTACCACAAGATGGTCGTATTAAGTTAAAACTAGCGAAAAATCGATCGATTGACCTTCGTGTCAGCACTTTGCCCACCATGTGGGGCGAAAAAGTCGTACTACGTATTCTCGATTCTTCTGCGGCCAGTCTGAATATTGAAATGCTCGGATTTGACGATAAACAGAAACAACTTTATCTCGATACATTAGCTAAACCTCAGGGCATGATTTTGGTCACCGGCCCAACTGGTTCGGGTAAAACAGTGTCACTGTATACGGGCTTAAATATTCTCAACACTAGTGAATGTAATATTTCTACGGCCGAAGACCCTGTGGAAATTAATTTGGCTGGCATTAATCAAGTGCAAATAAACCCTAAAGCAGGGCTTACGTTTGCCAATGCTTTACGTTCATTTCTACGTCAAGATCCCGATGTGGTAATGGTTGGAGAAATCCGTGATCTTGAAACCGCGGAAATAGCAATTAAAGCAGCGCAAACAGGTCACTTAGTCCTTTCTACTTTACATACCAACTCTTCTGCTGAAACACTCACTCGCTTACTGAACATGGGGGTGCCGGCCTTTAACGTTGCATCGTCTGTGACTTTAATTATGGCACAACGGCTCGCTCGTCGTCTTTGCCCACATTGCAAACAACCGCACCATATTCCTGATAATGAGTTATTGGAGATGGGCTATACTCATGATGAGGTTGCTGCAGGTATT
Source organism: uncultured Tolumonas sp. (assembly GCF_963556105.2). NCBI lineage: Bacteria > Pseudomonadati > Pseudomonadota > Gammaproteobacteria > Aeromonadales > Aeromonadaceae > Tolumonas > uncultured Tolumonas sp. Next base: position 723,943 of record NZ_OY829945.1, on the reverse strand, counting down.
ACATTATATAAACCAGTAGGATGCAGTGAATGTTCCAATGGTTATAAAGGGCGCGTGGGTATTTATGAGATGATGCCAATGTCAGAAAACATTGCCAATCTCATAATGGAAGGTGGTAATTCGTTACAGATAGCACAAATGGCGATTAAAGAAGGCATGATGACACTTTACCGTTCAGGGCTTGAGAAAGCGCGTATCGGTGTCACCAGTCTAGCCGAAGTAAACCGGGTAACTTGCGTCTAATTTAAGGAAGAATAATTATGGCTGTGGCTCAACAACGTACCGCCGCCAATTCGGCGAATAAGCCCAAAGTCAAGGTGGCTCTGGTATTCGTTTGGAGTGGTGTTAATCGTCGAGGACAGCCAATTTCTGGAGAAATGAAGGCTGAAACTTTGTCTCAGGCAAAGGCTGACTTAATTCGACAAGGTATAGTAGTAAAGAAAATTCGCCGTAAATCCGAATCACTTTTGTCTAAGTACGGTCAATCCATCAAACCGATGGATATTGCCGTATTAACCCGTCAAATATCAACCATGCTGACCGCAGGTGTACCACTAGTTCAAACATTGCAATTACTAGCGGGCAGCCATGAAAAGAAACCAATGCGGGAAATGCTGGCAAATATATGTACCGAGATAGAAGCAGGCATCCCGCCCTCGAAAGCCTTACGCCAATATCCACGTTATTTTGATGATCTGTATTGTGATTTAGTTTCTTCTGGCGAGCAATCAGGTGCACTTGATGCCATTTTTGATCGTATTGCTATTTACAAAGAAAAAGCCGAAGCACTGAAATCAAAAATCAAAAAAGCGCTGTTCTATCCGGCAACCGTTATTATCGTGGCATTAGTAGTTACAGCAATTCTGCTTTTATATGTCGTTCCAGAATTTGATAAGATTTTCAAAAGCTTTGGTGCAGAGCTTCCCGCATTCACCCGCATGGTGATCAATCTATCGCATATCGTGCAGTCTTATTGGTATTTTCTGGCTGGTGCTTTGATTGTGCTAATTTTTGTTTATATTCATTCATATCGCCGCATGGAATCAGTTCGTGATGGGACCGATAAATTTATTCTGCGATTACCGATCGTTGGTGGAATATTGCAGAAAGCAGCCTTGGCTCGTTACGCACGAACCTTATCTACCACTTTTGCCGCAGGTCTTCCACTGATCGATGGTTTAATTGCAGCAGCAGGTTCCTCAGGTAATGCCGTGTACCGTAAAGCTATTATGTCGGTACGCAACGAAGTTATGTCCGGCATGCAAATGAACGTCGCGATGCGTACGACCGAAGTCTTCCCTGAAATGGTCATTCAAATGATCATGATTGGCGAAGAATCTGGTTCATTGGATGATATGTTGTCGAAAGTTGCTGGAATTTATGAACAACAAGTCGATGATGCAGTAGATGCCTTATCCAGTATGATTGAGCCTTTAATCATGGTTGTGCTTGGTATTTTAGTCGGTGGATTGGTTATCGCCATGTACTTGCCTATATTCAAACTCGGCAGCGTTATTCATTAATAATTTAGTTGGTCATTCATGGATCTCATTTTTATGCTTTATAGCCAGTATCACTGGCTATATTTTTTCCTGTTAGGCTTATTCTCTCTACTGGTTGGTAGCTTTTTAAACGTTCTGATTCATCGGCTGCCTATTATGCAGGAACGCAGCTGGCAGCAGGAGTATCAAGACTATTTCTCTAGTAATGACAGCAGCACTGTTTCTGCAGAACGTTATAACCTGTTCTTACCCCGTTCAGCATGCCCGCATTGCGGGCACAAAATCACTGCCTCAGAAAATATCCCTCTATTCAGCTGGTTATTTCTCAAAGGCCGTTGTAGTTCATGCCATCAGCCGATCAGTGCCCGTTATCCACTGGTTGAGTTATTGTGCGCATTAGCATCTATTGCTGTTGCTTTGTATTACCCGCCAAGTTGGGCTTTAGCCGGAGCATTGCTATTAACGTGGGTATTGTTAGCATTAACATTTATTGACCTCGATAAGTTATTATTGCCCGATCAATTAACCTTACCTTTACTCTGGATTGGTTTACTACTGAATCTGTCACAACAGTTTGTTCCACTTGCTGATGCCGTCATTGGTGCAATTGCCGGATATATGGTGCTCTGGTCACTTTACTGGGCATTCAAACTACTCACCGGTAAAGAAGGCATGGGGTATGGTGATTTCAAATTACTTGCCGCCTTGGGTGCTTGGTTAGGTTGGCAATCGCTTCCGTTAATATTGATCTTATCATCCTGCGTTGGCGCCGTATTAGGCATCACATTAATCGTAATGAAACAACAACAACAAGGTAAACCAATGCCTTTTGGTCCTTACCTCGCGATTGCCGGCTGGATTGCATTACTGTGGGGTAACCAGATAACCAACTGGTATCTCGGGTTGATCGGCTGATGTTTATTGTCGGCCTGACTGGTGGTATTGGCTCTGGGAAATCAACGGTGGCTCAACATTTCATTGAGCTTGGCGTAGCATGTATTGATGCCGACCAAACTGCCCGAGAAGTAGTACTTCCTGGTACAACAGCTTTAAAAGCAATATCCGAACATTTTGGTGAATCAATATTACTCACTGATGGGTCATTAGATCGTCGCCAGTTGCGTGATAAAGTGTTTGCCGATGAACAAGCACGACAATGGCTTAATGACCTGCTGCATCCATTAATTCGGCAACGAATGCTACAACAATGCCAAGAAACCATAGGCCCTTATTGCATACTGATGGTACCACTGCTGTTTGAAAATAATCTGCGATCATTGGTACAGCGAACATTAGTGATCGATGTTGATGAAGCCACACAAATCCGACGGACAATGCGGCGAGATAACACGACAGAAGCACAAGTTCAGGCAATCATATCCTCGCAGTGTCCACGCCAAAAACGATTAACTCTCGCAGATGACATCTTATTTAATGGTGATAACGTAACATCCGAACAACGTCAGATTGCAATAAATAAACTACATCAGAGTTATTTATCTCTAGCCGCACAACATACCTGACTAACTCTATGTTATCGGCGATATGGTATAATCATGCAGTTTAATCATATTTAGTATGCTTTTCAGAGGTAATGGTCTTGGAAGTTAAATGCCCTACTTGCAATAATTTGATTAGTTGGACGCCAGAAAATAGCTATCGACCATTCTGTAGTGAACGTTGCCGTCTAATTGACCTCGGGGAATGGTTTAGTGAAGAACGTCGCATTGCCGATGAAAATGAATCAACCTCAGAAATTGCTACATTACAGTTATCGCCTGAAGATCTGGAATTATTAGATCAAGACTAAACTGATACATTTGCTCGTTGACATAAAACCTCAATGATCGGTCTGTTGGCTTCAGGAAAATCGAGTTTGCTTAGTTCATTCAGCTGTACCCAGCGGTTTTCCAAGCCTTCTAAACTTTGCGCTTTACCGGTAAAAGCCGTAACCAGCCACACATCTAATTTTACCGATTTATCACTGTAATTATGTTCGATGACTAATAAGGGCTCCGCAGCTGTTACATTAATACCTATTTCTTCCTGTAATTCTCTCTGTAATGCTTGTTGAACAGTCTCTTCTAATTCAACTTTCCCACCTGGAAATTCCCATTTCCCACCCTGATGCTGATGTATTGCCCGGCGACAAATAAAATACCCTTGTTTGGGATCATAAATAACACCCACTGCGACCCATACTTGTTTCATACATATTCCTGTTAACAAAAAGGCGACCGAAGTCGCCTTTAAATATTTTTATAAATATATCAGTCTAATTTGCCATGGCAATGCTTGTATTTTTTGCCTGAACCACAAGGACACGGATCATTTCGTCCCACTTTGACGCTATCACGTACAAACGGCTCAGCACTTGGATCTTGTTCTGATCCTGCATCATCCTCAGCAAGTGCATTGGTTTCTTCATGACTGTAAGTACGTACTTGTGTTGCTTCTGATTGACGACGTTGTTCTTCAATCGCATCAACATCCGGCTCTTGTACTTGAACTCGACACACAATACTCACAACCTGTTGTTTCAGGTTTTCCAGCATTTGAGTAAATAATTCAAATGCTTCACGCTTGTATTCCTGTTTCGGATTCTTTTGTGCATAACCACGCAAATGAATGCCCTGACGCAGATGATCCATTGCTGCCAAATGCTCTTTCCACAGATTATCCAGCGTTTGTAACATCACTGATTTTTCAAATTGACGCAGTACTTCATGGCCAGCCAGTTCTTCTTTACGGGCATAACTAGCTTCAATTTCGTCGATAATACGTTCACGAATTTTTTCTTCGTATAACTTATCATCGTCTTTGATCCACTGAGCAATCGGAAGATCGATGGCAAAATCAGCGCGTAAACGCAACTCTAAGCCTGCAATATCCCAGCTTTCATCCAGTGAATGTGGCGCGATGTACTGGTCAATCATACGGTTGATGACATCCGCTTTGATCATATGAATAGTTGCGGAAATATCAGCGCTTTCTAATAATTCGTTACGCTGTTCATAAACCACTTTACGTTGGTCGTTAGCAACATCATCGAACTCAAGCAGGTTTTTACGAATGTCAAAGTTACGGCCTTCAACTTTACGCTGCGCATTTTCGATGGCTTTGCTTACCCAAGGATGCTCGATGGCTTCACCATGTTCCATTCCCAGTTTTTTCATCATGCCACTGACGCGATCAGAAGCAAAGATACGCATCAAGCTGTCTTCCATGGACAGATAGAAACGTGAAGATCCTGGATCACCTTGACGGCCGGAACGGCCACGCAGCTGGTTATCGATACGGCGAGATTCGTGACGCTCGGTACCAATAATGTGTAAACCACCTGCTGCAATGACTGCATCATGACGTTGCTGCCATGCATTTTTGATAGCTGCAATCTGTTCTGCTGTTGGATTCTCTAATTCATCAATCTCAGCTTGCCAGCTACCACCCAATACGATATCGGTACCACGACCAGCCATATTGGTAGCAATAGTTACTGCACTTGGACGGCCAGCCTGAGCGATGATCTGTGCTTCTTGGGCATGGAACTTAGCATTCAGTACTTTATGTTCAATCCCTTCTTTCGTCAGGATATTAGACAACAGTTCTGAGTTTTCAATCGAGATCGTACCAACAAGAACCGGACGCTGTTCTGCTACACGAATTTTAATATCTTCAATGATGGCAGAATATTTTTCTTGTTCCGTGAGATAAACCAAATCCCCCATATCATCACGGATCATTGGACGATTGGTTGGTAATACTACTGTTTCCAAACCATAAATCTGCTGGAACTCATAAGCTTCAGTATCCGCAGTGCCGGTCATACCAGCTAATTTTTCATATAAACGGAAATAGTTTTGGAAAGTAATCGAGGCAAGGGTCTGGTTTTCGTTACGAATTTTTACACCTTCTTTGGCTTCAATAGCTTGGTGTAAACCTTCTGACCAACGACGTCCTGCCATAGTACGACCGGTATGTTCGTCGACGATGACTACTTCATCATCTTTAACGATGTAATCCACATCACGCTCAAACAAAGTGTTGGCACGTAATGCCGCATTCACATGATGTAACAGAGTAATATTGGCAACAGAAAATAACGAATCTTCGGCTGTCATCAGACCTTGTTGTTTCAGCCATTCCTCAACAAAGATTTGTCCATTTTCGGTCAGATAGGCCTGACGGGCTTTTTCATCTACCGTGTAATGACCATTACCTTGATATTCTTCCGAATCTTCTTTGTCTTGTTTTTGTAACAACGGAACCAGGGTATTGATCTTGATATACAGTTCAGAACTGTCTTCCGCTGCACCAGAAATAATTAACGGAGTACGCGCTTCGTCGATCAATACGGAGTCAACTTCGTCCACTAACGCATAATAAAGCGGGCGCTGAACACGTTGCTCTGCAGCAAAGGCCATATTGTCACGCAGATAGTCAAAGCCAAATTCGTTATTGGTACCGTAGGTAATGTCACAAGCATAACCTTCTTGTTTTTCTTCATGACTCATACCCGGTAAATTACAACCGACCGTCATACCGAGGAAAGCAAACAATGGACGACTCCATTCTGCGTCGCGGCGAGCCAGATAATCGTTTACTGTGACAATATGCACACCGCGTCCGGTTAATGCATTTAAGTAAGCCGGTAAAGTTGCCGTGAGGGTTTTACCTTCACCCGTTTTCATTTCCGCGATTTGGTTATTATTCAATACCATGCCGCCCATCAGCTGCACATCAAAATGACGCATGTTAAATACGCGTTTAGATGCTTCACGCACGGTAGCAAAGGCTTCGGGTAATAAAGACTCTAATTCTTCACCCTGCTGCAATCGTTGGCGGAATTCTGCGGTTTTTGCTTGTAAATCAACATCAGCCAGAGAAGCGAATTGAGGCTCCAGTTCATTGATTTGTTTAACTATTTTTTTTAGTGCTTTTACTGTGCGGTCATTACGACTACCAATGATCTTGGTAAATAGTTTGGTGATCATTATTACCCAACTCTCAGGCTATTGATTATTTTCCACCCTTACGGGCAGCGATTCGGAATTTCTAATACCATTACGCGATATATGGGGACACAAAACCTAGTATTCAAGGAAAGAATATTGGGAATGCCATGTTTGCGATGCAGAAAGATTACCATAACCAGACTTTCGAGTCTGCTATTGTCAGCACTAGAAACGACAAAGCACCGGGCGGAGAACCGGTGCTTTGTGTATTTAAGAATATGAACTTAAGCTAAAACGAGTTTGGTACCAAAATAAGCAATTGGTGATTTTGCGGCTTCCTCTTCAAAGGTCACCATTTCCCACGCTTCAGCATCAGCTAACATCGCACGCAGTAATTTATTGTTTACTGCATGGCCCGTTTTATACGCTTTGAACTGGCCTAAAATGCTGTGATTGCACATATACAAATCACCGATCGCATCCAGCATTTTGTGCTTCACGAATTCATCTTCGTACCGCAAACCTTCTTCATTCAGCACCCGGTAATCATCCAACACAACCGCGTTGTCTAAACTGCCACCGAGGGCCAGATTTTGTGAATGCAGATACTCAATATCTTTCATGAAACCAAACGTTCTTGCCCGGCTGATTTCTTTAGCAAATTTACTTCCAGAAAAATCCAGCACCAGATGTTGATTCTGTTTATCAAATACCGGATGATGGAAGTCAATCTGCAGATCCATACGAAAACCACGATGATAAGGCGAAAACTCAGCCCATTTATCGCCATCTTCTACTCGCACCGTCTTTTTAACACGAATAAATTGTTTTGGTAAGGATTGTTCTTCAATACCACCTGATTGCAACAGATAAATAAATGGATGAGCGCTGCCATCCATTACTGGCACTTCAGGCGCATCAACTTCGACATATAAATTGTCGATACCTAACGCAGCTAATGCGGCAGATAAATGTTCAACCGTGGAAATCCGCACACCTTGCTCGTTAACCAATGCCGTACACAGCACGGTATCACGCACAAACTGCGCATCAGCTTTTAATTCCACTTCAGGCTGCAGGTCGGTTCTGACATAGATGATACCAGTATTAACTGGCGCAGGACGAAACGTCAGCGACACCTTACGACCAGAGTGTAAACCGACTCCGGTCGCGTGAACTAGTTGCTTGAGCGTACGTTGTCTAATCATAAATATCCCCAGCACAGACTTTTGAGCTATAGCTCGTTCGTCAACTGTAACATAGCTGCCATATTGATGCTAATTTTTGTGCAGCTATACACTTAGCATAGCATGCACCGTTTATTTAGCTTTGTCCGACAGATCAATCCGCCTGCTTACGCAAAAAGGCAGGAATATCCAGATAATCTGGCTCACTGCGTGGTTGCGGCTCAGCGTTAACAGTCTGCTGCATAACACGTTCGTCATAACGTGGTGTATGAGTTTCATGCATAATTGGACGCATTGGACGCTCAACAGCTTTCTGTGAGTTTTTAACCAGTGTAATGTCTGGTTTGCGCTCGTTACCGATACCAGTTGCAACAACAGTCACGCGTAATTCATCTTCCAAAGCTGGGTCGATAACCGCACCAACTACAACAGTGGCGTTCTCAGAAGCAAACGCTTTAACCGCATTACCAACAGTTTCAAACTCTTCCATGGTGACATCAAGGCCAGCAGTGATGTTAACCAAAATACCTTTAGCACCAGCCAAATCGATATCTTCCAGCAGTGGGCTGGAAATCGCTTTTTCAGCTGCTTCTTCTGCACGATCATCACCACGCGCAGAACCGGTACCCATCATCGCAGTACCCATTTCGCGCATAACAGTACGTACGTCAGCGAAGTCAACGTTGATCAAACCAGGACGGGTGATCAATTCAGCAATACCTTGTACCGCACCCAGCAATACGTTGTTAGCCGCTTTGAATGCATCCAACAGGCTGACACCACGACCCAACACTTTCAGCAGTTTGTCGTTAGGAATGGTGATCAATGAGTCAACATGTTTTGACAATTCATCGATACCTTGCAGCGCATAACTCATGCGTTTTTTGCCTTCAAAATTGAATGGCTTGGTAACCACTGCAACAGTCAGAATGCCCAGCTCTTTCGCTACTTCGGCAATGATTGGCGCAGCACCAGTACCTGTACCGCCCCCCATACCGGCAGCGATAAAGACCATGTCAGAACCAGTCAGCATTTGACGGATTTCATCACGATTTTCCAGAGCAGCCTCACGACCCACATCTGGATTAGCGCCTGCACCCAACCCTTTGGTGATATTCGCACCAATCTGAATTGTGGTTTCAGCACCTGAATTACGTAATGCTTGAGCATCAGTATTGACAGCAACAAAGTGAACACCTTCGATGTTTTCACGCAGCATATGTTCTACTGCGTTACCACCACCACCACCGATGCCGATTACTTTTATAAGTGCATCATCACCCTGACTGCCAACCGGTTCAAATGTAAACATGATTATCTCTCCGCCTTGGTTTTGCCTTCGCAAAAACTAGAATTCGCCTTTTAACCAATTAGTGACACGTTTGAACCAGCCAGTCATACTGGCTTTTTCACGTACATCCACCACGGTTTGTCCTTGATGCAATTTACCGTATTGCAATAACCCCACTGCTGTTGCATAAGCCGGTGCTTCTACATAATCAGTGAGGCCTCTAATATTGGTCGGATGGCCGATCCGTACCTGGCATTGGAATACCTGTTCGGCACACTCGACAATTCCTTCTATCTCAGCTGCACCGCCAGTTAAAACCACACCGGCAGCCAGTTGATGTTTCACGCCCTGAGATCGAAGATCTGATTGGACGCGCATAATCTCATCATGAACCATCCCCAACAATTCGCTGTAACGTGGTTCAATAACTTCCGCCAGTGTTTGTCGCTGTAAGCTACGCGCCGGGCGACCACCAACACTAGGTACTTCAATCGTATCTTCTTTGCTGACTAAACGGCCTAAAGCGCAGCCGTAACGCATTTTGATTGCTTCAGCATCAACAGGAGGTGTACCAAATGCATACGCGATATCACTGGTTACTGCCTGACCAGCATAAGGTATCACCTTACTGTAACGTAATGCACCGCCGGTAAAGATGGCCATATCCATAGTACCGCCACCGATATCAACAACACACACACCTAATTCTTTTTCATCATCAGTCAACACGGCATAACTGGATGCCAGTGCAGAGAAGATGATTTGATCAACTTTTAATCCAACCCGCTCCACACATTTTTCAATGTTCCGAGCCATATCATTATGGCAAGTGATCAGATGAACTTTGGCTCCCATCCGCACACCGGACAGACCAATTGGATTTTTGATCCCTTCCTGATAATCGATGGAATACTCTTGCGGGATGACATGCAATACCCGGTGTTCTTCTGGTAAACGAACAGATTTAGCCGTGTGAATAACATTATCCACATCGTCCTGTGTTACCTCTTCATCAGAGATGGGCACAATACCTTTTTCGTTACGGCATTCAATATGTTTTCCGGAGATACCCAGGAAGACAGAAGAGATATGGCATTGTGCCATCATCTCGGCCTCTTCTACCGCACGCTGCAAAGACTTAACAACGGATTCCAGATCGTTGACACCACCTTTGTCCATACCTTTGGCAGCATGGGTACCCAGACCAACAATATTGACCTCTCCATCAGGCAGCACTTCACCAACCAAAACTGCAATTTTGGTTGTACCTACATCAAGCCCGACTATTAGATTTCTGTCTGGGGTTTTGGTCATCACCACTCCCTTCTTGTTGTTTCCATCTGACGGCTATCCCCGTGTCATAGCGAAGATCGAGATAATCAATCTGTTCCCTATTTTCCAACTTCGGATAAACATCAATAAACTGTTGTAATTTAACCAGCATGTCATTCCGGCCAAGAACCAACTTCGGCCCGGAAACCAACTGAATTTCCCACGAATGACGATTGGTCATATGTACCGACGCTACGTGGTATCCGTTTAATGCCAGTAATCGCTCAAACTGCTGGTATTGCACCCAAACTTTACCCGCCAGTTCATCCGGACCAGAAAGTCCTACCAGAGGCTTCTTTAATCTGTCTCGTGGCGCTCGAAATATCGTGCCACGAATACTAAGCAACCGGTCATCTCCCCATAATGCACAGGGAGTTTGCTCAACGACATAAACATACAGTAGTGCGGGCCAGCGCTTACGAATAGAAGACTGATAAACCCACGGTAACGCTTCAACCTCTTTTTGCAGCTGATTAACATCCAGCTTAAAAAAGTTGTTGGTCTGGGGATTTTCTGCCAGCACCTTACGGACTTCTTCCGTGCTGACATACTCCAGATCACCCTGTACTACTAATCCGCTCACTGGAATTTTGTCTTCATCAAACAACCAGCGCCGAATGTCTGTGGCCGTTGACCAAAGCCCGGCAACAACCGAAACAAAAAACACAAACCCGAATATAAATTCGCCACGGGTACGAGTTGTCGTTTCCGCAATTTGCCTGCAGCTTTCAACCGGCGCTGGATCCTGCTCATCGGAAGCTAATCGCGCCTGTCGCACATTTTCACCTTAACCAATATTCACATTCAGGTTGACGCGACATTATAGCGAGACGCTAAGATCGGTCAAAACTGTTTGGGACTTATTCAAGCCCGTTTTTATCATTTGCGACGATTAATTTGTTGTTTTCATCGCATTAATGTTCAGTTTGAGTTCAGCCAGCTTACGAGACAGTTGTCCAACGTTACCAGCTCCCTGTGTCAAGACGACATCACCATCCTTCAATACCTCAGCCAACACAGCCGGAACCTCATTCGGTGTTGCCACAAAAATAGGATCCAGAGCACCACGTTGACGGATTGAACGGCACAAACTGCGGCCATCCGCCCCAGGGATTACCTCTTCACCAGCGGCATAAACATCCAGCATGATCAGTACATCCGCTTTGGATAATACTTCTGCAAAATCATCATACAAATCACGAGTACGCGTATAACGGTGCGGCTGAAAAACCACAACTAAGCGGCGTTCTGGCCAAGCTGCGCGCGCTGACGCTAAAGTCGCACGCACTTCGGTCGGGTGATGTCCATAGTCATCAACTAACAATGCAGAACCCGCACCTGTATCAAATTCACCGTATTGCTGAAAACGACGACCAACACCGGCGAATTGAGCTAATGCTTCCACGATGGCATCCGTTGGAATACGATCTTCCAATGCAACTGCGATCGTAGCCGCAGCATTCAATGCATTGTGGCGGCCAGGCAAGTTAAGATTGATTGGTAAGATTGCTCCGTTTTGTAACCGAAGCTGAAAGCGCGTCTGGCTACCTTCCTGCACAAACTCTTGTACTTGCACGTCCGCGTCATCGCTATAACCGTAAGTGATCGTGGCACGGCCAATCTCTGGCAATAAGCCCCGGATCACAGGGTCATCAATGCACACCACAGCGAGCCCATAAAACGGTAAGTTATGTAAAAACTCGAGGAAGGTGGCGCGGAGTTTCGAGAAATCACCGCCATACGTATCCATATGGTCGGCTTCAATATTGGTTACGATGGCGACCATTGGTTGCAGATGCAGGAAAGAAGCATCACTTTCATCGGCTTCGGCAATCAGGTAACGACTGGTTCCCAAACGGGCGTTGGTACCGGCACTATTTAACAGGCCACCGATCACAAAAGTAGGATCAGCACCGGCCTGAGCATATACACTGGCAATCAAACTGGTAGTGGTGGTTTTGCCATGAGTACCGGCGATAGCAATACCATGACGATAACGCATCAATTCCGCCAGCATTTCTGCACGACGGACCACTGGAATTCGCAGTTCACGCGCGGCAATTACCTCTGGGTTGTCGGCATGTATCGCCGTAGAAACAACCACAACACTCGCACCTTGCACATTTTCAGCTTTATGACCGATTTGAATTTCTGCGCCTAATGAGGCCAGATGTTCTGTGACACGATTATTGGCAATATCAGAACCACTGATTTGATAACCTTCATTAGCCAAAACTTCAGCAATACCGCCCATACCTGCGCCACCGATCCCAATAAAATGGATACGACGTACCCGGCGCATTTCCGGGATCATAGTTCTTAATTTGGCTAACTCAACTTTTGTCATTTACGTTCTGATCTCTTATTAAATTAGTGCTTTGCATTCACTCACAACACGGTCAGTTGCATTGAGAATTGCTGCTGCCCGGGAAAGCTGAGCCATCTTTTGTAACTGACGTGGCTCTGATTGCCATTGGGCGATCAAGGTAGCCAGTTTATCAGCTGTCATCTCTTTCTGTGGCATTAATACAGCAGCGCCACGCGATGTCAGGCTTTCCGCATTACGAGTTTGATGATCGTCAACGGCATGCGGTAACGGAACAAAAATCGCAGGGATCCCAGCCGCAGCTACCTCCGCTACAGTCAATGCACCAGCGCGGCAAATCAGCAAATCAGCCCACTCATAAGCGGCTGACATGTCATTGATAAATTCAGTAACTGTTGCCGTGGTAACACCAAGTGATTGATACAACTCACTGACCAGATTGCCGTTGCCTTTACCACACTGATGACGGATCTCAACATGGTTCAGTTTTGCCAGGGCATTGGGTACTACCTGATTTAATGCCTTGGCACCTAAACTGCCGCCAACAATCAGGATCTTTAATGCTGACCCGGCTTGGTAATGTTTTAACGGCTGCTGTGCTAATTGCAGGAATTCATCCCGGACCGGATTACCTACCACCCGAGAATGCTCGGTCAATGGAAATGCGCCTTCGAATCCCATCAAGATCCGCGTAGCAATTTTAGCTAACAGACGATTCGTCAAACCCGCCGCTGCATTTTGTTCATGCAGAACCAGAGGAATACCTAATAATTTTGCGGCAACACCGCCTGGTCCGGCTGCATAACCACCCATGCCCAGCACCACATCAGGTTTAATGCGGCGCAGGATCATGAATGCTTGCAAAATCGCTTTCATGATTTGAAAGGGAGCTGATAATTTGCGGACTAACCCATGGTTACGCAAACCGCGAATATTAATAAATTCAATGGGAAAACCATGGGCCGGTACTAAATCGGCTTCCATGCGATCCGGCGTACCTAACCAATGAATTTGCCAGCCATCAGCCTGTAGGCGGTGTGCAACTGCTAAACCAGGAAATACGTGGCCACCAGTGCCACCGGCCATAATTACCATTTTTCGACTCATGCGGCCTCCCGCGAGATCACATGACTGGTATCCAGCCGACGTTCAAAATCAATACGCAATAAAATTGCCACAGCCATGGTGATTGCGATCAGACTGGAACCGCCGTAACTCACCAACGGTAATGTCAAACCTTTGGTTGGCAGCATGCCAGCAGCTGCGCCGACGTTAACGACCGTTTGGAAACTAAACCAGATCCCAATACCACAAGCCAGATAACCTTCGTACAGCTTACTTCGAAGTAATGCAGTCCGACCTATTTTCAGTGCTTTCATCGCCAGCAATAATTGTAGGAATAGCACGGCTAACACGCCTGAATAACCCAACTCTTCACCCAAAATGGCGAAAACGAAGTCAGTGTGTGCTTCTGGCAAATAGGATAATTTTTGTACCGAATTACCTAAACCCTGGCCGAATAGCCCTCCGCGACCGAATGCCATTAACGATTGCGTTAGCTGATAGCCACTACCAAACGGATCTGCCCAAGGGTCTAAAAATGAGGTTACGCGGCGCATACGATAAGGTTCGAATACGATCAAACCGACCAAGGCGGCTAAGCCAGCAGCGATGATGGCAATGAACTGAATAACTTTCGCACCACCAATAAACAACAGACCGAAGGTACACACAAACAACACCACCACAGATCCCAGATCGGGTTGCAGCAGCAGCATAAAGGCCAGCATGAATACCACCGCGAGTGGTTTCACAAAGCCAATAAAATTACCGCGAACTTCATCGCTACGACGAACTAAATAGCTGGCAATAAACGTGATCAGCGCCAACTTAGCTAATTCTGCAGGCTGGATATTAAAAAAACCAAACCCGATCCAGCGTTTAGCACCATTGACGGTACGGCCAACCGCTAACGTGGCAAACAATAACCCGAGAGCACCAACCAGCAAACGGCCACTCCACTCTTTCCAGCGGTCAATTGGCAAATATAAGGTACCAATACCAATGCCGATGCAGATGAATAGAAAAATCAGATGGCGTTTGGTGAAGTAAAACATATCGCCACCAGGACCTTCTTTGATGGAAGCCGAAGCCACCATCATCAGGCCGATCCCCATCAGGGCAAACATCAGTGCTAATAATCCACGGTCATAGAATGACGATCGCTCTGGTACAAACCAGCGCCATATCGCCTGCAGCATTGCGCGTAACAACCGCTTCATAGTGCATTCACCAAATCAGCGAAACGCTGGCCGCGTTGCTCAAAACTACGGAATTGATCAAGACTGGCACAGGCTGGAGCTAAAAGAACCCAATCATCGGGTTTTGCTTGTGCAGCAACATAAGCCACTGCAGCATCTAAATCAGCGACTCGGTGCGTGTTGTCCGCCAAGTTCATTAGCGTATCGGCATCTTGGCCAAAACAGACCATTTGGTGAATCTGCCCTGCCAGCAATGGCTGTAATGGGGAAAAATCCTGCCCTTTTCCTTGCCCACCGGCCAGTAACCACAGGCGGCCGCGAACACTTTCACTCACGCCGGCAACAGCCGCCAGTGTCGAGCCGACATTCGTCGCTTTAGAATCATTGATCCAACGAACACCAGCCACTTCACGGACAAATTGGCAACGATGAGCCAAGCCAGTAAATGAACGCAATACAGCCAACTGCGCAGCTTGCGGAATACCCACAGCATCCGCTAACGCCATGGCTGCCAGTGCATTCATCTGATTATGAGCACCGACAATATTGAGATCCGCAACAGGTAAAACCGCTTTTCCCGCCACACTCAGCCATAAACCGTCCGGCGATTGTGCTCGCCCATAAGCTTCATTATTGAGACCAAAACTCTGCCAGTAAGCTTGATGCGGTGGTAACGTTGCAGCATCGTCACGGTTAACCACAATGTGTTTAGCATGACTAAAAATGCGCTGCTTGGCGGCGAGATAACCAGGCATACCATCGTAACGATCCAGATGATCTTCACTTAAATTCAAAATTACGGCGGCTGCCGGCTTCAGTGACGAGGTTGTTTCCAGCTGAAAACTGGATAATTCCAACACATATAAATCGGCCGGTTGTAACAGCAGATCCAACGCCGGAGTGCCAATATTGCCACCAACACCGACGTTAAGTCCGGCTTGTTCAGCCATCAAACCGACCAATGTTGTTACCGTGCTTTTACCGTTAGAACCAGTGATTGCTACTATAGGTGCTTCGGCTTCACGAGCAAATAATTCAATATCGCCAATAATTTCAACGCCTGCAGCTTGCGCAGCCTGTAAAGCAGGCGTTGCTAACGCAACCCCTGGGCTGGCAATAATCAATGATGCAGAGCATAAAATTGCAGGATCCAGCGGTCCGGTGATCAGGTTGCAATCAACAGGCAACAGCTCTTTTCCCGGCGGATTCTCACGGGTATCCAGCACCAATGGCGTAATACCGCGCTGGCGGAAATACGTCACACACGAGAGACCTGTTTTGCCTAATCCGATGATGACAACCTGTTTCATCCGTGACTACCTTAGTTTCAGAGTAACCAGACCTAACAACACCAATACCAGCGTGATGATCCAGAAGCGAACAATCACCCGAGGTTCCGGCCAGCCTTTTAATTCGTAATGATGATGTATTGGCGCCATACGGAAAATTCGCTGGCCGCGTAATTTATACGAACCGACTTGCAGAATGACCGACATGGTTTCCATCACAAACACGCCGCCCATGATGAATAACAAGAATTCCTGACGCACTAATACTGCAATGATGCCGAGAATAGCGCCCAGTGCCAGCGAACCGACATCGCCCATAAAAACTTGGGCTGGATAGGTGTTAAACCACAGGAAACCAAGACCTGCACCAATAATTGCGGTACAGATAACCATCAGCTCTGAAGCATTGGCAACATAAGGAATATGCAGGTAATTAGCAAAATTGAAGTTACCCGTGGCCCAGGCAATTAAAGCAAAACCTGCCGCAACCATCACAGTGGGCATGATAGCAAGACCATCTAAACCATCCGTCAAGTTGACTGCATTAGAGGAGCCAACAATGACAAAATAGGTCATCAGAATGAACAGTAAACCGAGCTGCGGCATGATCTCTTTGAAAAACGGCACGACCAATGTGGTTTGAGCATCACTAGTAGCCGTGGCATACAAGAAGACAGCGACTGCCAGCGCCGAAGCCGATTGCCAAAAGTATTTCCAGCGTGCAATCAAACCATCCGGGTTTTTACGGATCACTTTGCGGTAGTCATCAATAAAACCGATAGTGCCAAAGCTGACCAGCACAAATAGCACCACCCAAACATAAGGGTTGCTAAGACGGGCCCACAAAATCACCGACAAGAAAATCGACAGCAGGATCATGATCCCGCCCATTGTTGGCGTACCAGCTTTGCTGAAATGTGATTCTGGACCATCGTTACGCACAACCTGCCCGATCTGCAATAATTGCAGACGACGAATCAAGCGAGGGCCCATCCACAAGGCAAAACCCAGCCCTGTCAGAATAGACATAATGGCACGGAAGGTCAGATAAGAGACCACATGAAAAAAGGATAAATGGGGCGTTAACAACTCCGCCAGCCAAACTAACATGCTTGTTCCTCACAAGATTTGACAAAAGCGACTACTTCTTCCATTCGCGCACTGCGTGCACCTTTGGCCAAAATAGTCATAGGTCGATGTTGTTGTATTAACATCTGTAATGCCTGATACAGGCTTTCTTTATCATTAAAATGTTGGCCATCAGCCGCTTCTGCTGCGTGACGCGATAAACTACCCACAGTGAGTACCGTATCCAGTTGCCGTAACCGTGCATGTTCACCGATCTGTCGATGTAAACTAACCGCATCAGCCCCTAGCTCACCCATATCGCCAAAAGCTAAAACCTGATATCCCGGCATGACAGCTAGTGTATCAATAGCCGCCATCACCGATTGCACGCTGGCATTGTAGGTATCATCAATGACCGTTAAATCATCAGACAATTTTTGTACACAAAAACGTCCCTTTACCGGCCGCATATTAGCCAAGCCAGATTTGACCTGAGCCAGTGTTAAGCCCAGCGAAGTCGTGACGGCAGCAGCAGCCAGTGCATTACTGATATTGTGTAAACCCGGAATAGGTAACTGGATATCAATACTTCCCTGCGGCGCAAGCAGCGTGAAACTGGCCACGCCTTGTTCATCCTGCTGAATATTTTCGGCTCGGAAATCGGCTTTGGTATTGTCTAAACCAAAGCTAACGGTGCGAACAGACAAGATCTCCCGCCACCAGTCATAAAACTCGCTGTCGGCATTGATAACGGCAGTTCCCGTCGCCGACAAACCACCAAAAATTTCGGTTTTAGCAACCGCCACACCACGTAACGAACCGAAACCGGCCAGATGGGCCGCCGCGACGTTATTTATTACTGCCACATCAGGTTTAACTAATGAGGTTGTCCAAGCAATTTCACCGGGATGATTCGCACCCAACTCGACAACGGCGTAACGTTCTGCAGGTGTTAGCCGCAATAAGGTTTGTGGCACCCCGATTTCATTATTCAAATTACCTTGTGTCGCTAGCACCGGTGCAGTCTGTTGTAAAATAGCGGCACACATCTCTTTTAACGTCGTTTTGCCACAACTGCCGGTGATCGCAACGATCTGAAGATCAAGTTGTTCACGGCCCCAGGCAGCGATCTGACCCAACGCGATGCGTGTATCAGCAACCAAAATTTGCGGGATGGTGTCAGGTAGTGGACGAGAGACCACTGCTGCAACAGCGCCTTTGAGCACAGCTTGATCGACAAATTGATGAGCATCAAAACGTTCGCCCTGCAATGCGATAAACAAGGCTCCATCAGTTACTGTACGGGTATCAGTGCTAATGTTGCTAACAACCATACTGGTATCAGCACAATTCAATAACTGGCCATCTGTCACTTGAGCGATTTGTGCTAATGACATAGGTATCATGACGTTGCTCCCAGTAGCTGCATGACGGTTTCCCGGTCGCTGTAATGGCGTTTTTCTTTGCCAACAATTTGATAATCTTCATGGCCTTTCCCAGCCAATAAAATTATGTCCCCAGCAACGGCTTGTGACAGCGCGAGCTCGATGGCACGAGTTCGCAAATGTTCAATATGTGCCTGCGCTAGCTTTTGTAAACCGGCACACATATCCGCGATAATAACGGCAGGATCTTCAGTACGAGGATTGTCATCAGTCAGGATAATCGTATCTGCCCACTGTTCTGCGATAGCAGCCATTTGTGGCCGTTTACCGCGATCACGATCGCCACCACAGCCGAAAATACAAAACAGACGGCCATGACAATGCTGCCTTGCCGCTTGTAGTGCTTTTTCCAGACCATCAGGGGTATGTGCATAATCCACAACCACTAATGGCTGCTGCGGATTACCAAAACATTCCATTCGACCAGTGACTGGTTGCAGGCGGGATGCCGTCTGACACAGCGTTTCAAAGTCGTACTGCAAAACCAACATTACCGCTAACGCCGCCAGCAAATTAGATACATTAAACTTCCCAAGAAGGGGCGCAGATAATACACCATCCCCCCAGGAAGAGTGAATGCTGATAGTAATACCTTGCGGGTGATATTTTACATCAGTAGCGTAGAGAAAAGAGCCGGTATGGTTTGGCAGTTGCTGATCGATGCCATAGACCACAGCCTGTGGCATTTGTTGCAACCACTCTCTCGCCGTCTCGTCGTCAACGTTCAGAATGCAATGATCAGGTGTTGTTTGCTTAAAGATTTGACGTTTCGCTTCTGCATACGCCTGCATAGTATGATGGTAATCAAGGTGATCACGGCTAAGGTTGGTGAATACAGCCGCAGCAAACGGTAATGCAGAGACGCGATGCTGCACCAGCCCATGTGAAGAGACTTCCATCGCAGCAACATCAACATGTTCAGTGACAAAATGCGCTAATTCCTGCTGAATAGATATCGCACTGCCCGTGGTATTTTCTGTTGCCCGCAACTGACCGAACAAACCATTACCCAATGTGCCTAACACACCGCCACGCTGGCCGAGTAATTGTGTCCAGTTGGCAATCAGTTGTGTACAGGTACTTTTCCCATTGGTGCCAGTTACACCAACCAGCGCTAATTTTTTTGCCGGTTGATCATAAAACAGGCCAGCCAGTTCACTGACTTTTTCAGCTAATGAAGGCACCGCAATACAAGGAATATTCAGCGTTGGTGCAATAAAACCATCACTATTATCAAACAAAATAGCGACTGCACCCGATTGCTCTGCTTGTTGCATAAACAAACGGCCATCAACTGCATGCCCTTTCAATGCTAAAAATAGAGAACCTTGTTTTAACAAACGCGTATCTAACTGCATATCACTTAACGGAATAGCAGGTGCGGAGATATTAAAACCCGCCAGTAATCGATCAAGAGCGAGTGGCATTCTTCTTCACCTCGCTGCGTTGAGCGGTACTCAATTCTTCTTTGGGATCTGGCAAAGCATCGGGTGGCACATTGTAAAGCTGTAATGCGCTACTCATCACTTCGGCAAATGTCGGACCAGCAACGGAACCACCGTAATACGCGCCACCATGTGGTTCGTTAATGATCACCACCATAGCAAAACGCGGATTACTGACCGGAGCAAAACCAGCAAATGTACCGACATAATCTTTACCATAGCCACCTGCGGCAGCTACTTTTGCCGTACCGGTCTTACCGGCGACACGGTAACCAGGTACTGCTGCTTTACCACCCGTACCGCCCTCTTCCACCACCCCTTCCAAGGCATGAATAACTTGCTCGGCAATTTCAGGTGCGATAACTCGCTCACCTTGCGGAGCTTGGGCTACTTTCAGTACCGAGATAGGTTTACGAATGCCTTTATTAGCTAACGCAGCATAAGCAGCGGTAAGTTGCAGTGGTGTCACGCGCAGACCATAACCAAAACCAAGAGTTGCCAGTTCAATATTCGACCAACGGCTACGCATTGGCACCATCCCTGAACTTTCACCCATTAAACCAGTTCCAGACTCCTGTCCAAGACCGAACTCTTCGAGTTTGCCCGTGATCCATTGCGGCTGCATACGCATGGCAATATGTGCCATACCGATGTTGGAAGAGTATTTCAATATGTCGTATAAACCACCCGACGCCATTTTATGACTATCGGTGACAATATGCCCGCCCACCGCAAATGGCCGCGTATCCAGAATTTCTTTCCAGTTAATAACACCATGTTCCAATGCACTCATGGCAACGATCGGTTTTACGGTAGAACCCGGTTCGTAGGTATCAGTAACCGCGCGATTACGGGCACGGAAGCTTTCGTACTGTTCGCGGTTATTCGGGTTATAGGACGGTGTGTTAACCATCGCCAATATTTCACCCGTA
The DNA here is from genome assembly GCF_963556105.2 of uncultured Tolumonas sp. Taxonomy (NCBI): domain Bacteria; kingdom Pseudomonadati; phylum Pseudomonadota; class Gammaproteobacteria; order Aeromonadales; family Aeromonadaceae; genus Tolumonas; species uncultured Tolumonas sp. The sequence goes on along the minus strand of NZ_OY829945.1, from coordinate 702,910 downwards.
ATGACATCCATCAACACCAGCGAACCTGAAGTCGCTTTATTCACTTCAGTCGCATACTTCAAAGAACGATAAGCAACAGATTGCAAACGCTGATCAATACTTAATACCAGTTGCCCTGCTTTTTTGCCTTCTTTGACAATACCGATATTTTCAATGACCCGTCCCTGACGGTCTTTGCGGATCTTGTATTCTGATGGCGTCGAGGTCAGCCATTCATTAAATGCCCGCTCCACCCCTTCAATACCAGCACCATCGATATTGGTATTTCCCACCAAGTGCGCACTGATTTCGCCGGTTGGGTAATAGCGTTTGGTTTCCCGACGTAAATGCACACCCGGCAGTTTTAACTTAGCGATGTAATCAGCCACCGCAGGAGTAATTTGTCGCTGCAAGTAGACAAAACGGCGTTTAGGATCAGCAATGCTGGCGGTTAACTTAGGCATCTCCAGATCCAGCACATCAGCTAACGCCATCCATGCATCGGTATTTTTCAAACCATCTGCTTCGTGGATCTCTTTGGGATCAGCCCACACCGCTTGCACTGGCACAGAAACAGCTAATTGTTCACCATTGCGATCGGTAACCATGCCACGATCGGAGGGGTCTGATGTCGTTCTCAGCGAACGCATGTCGCCTTCCTGACGCAACCGGTCGGGTTGAATCACCTGGATCCAGGCGGTACGCGCAACTAAACCTGAAAACCCGGCAAATATAAAACCCAGCAACACGATGAAGCGCCAGTGCGCAAGCCCGGTATCTGTTTTTTTATTATTTTTCTTAGTAGTAGCTCTTATGCTCATGGCAGACTAATCATCTTTTCTTCTAAAGGCTTAGGCCGTGTCATTGCCAGCTTCACTTTGGCAATATCTGAAACGCGCGAATGCTCAGCCTGAGCATTCTGTTCTAAAACCAAATGTCGCCATTCAACTTCAAGATCATCACTTTTGCTCTGTACCTTGTTCAATTCCGCCGTCACAGAACGGGTATCGTCCGTCACTACAATAGTGGTCAGCGCAGAACCAAGAATACCCAGACTTAGAATGACCTGAAACCAATGACGTTTCAGATCCAGTAAGATCAATAAAGCGAGATTAAGCCGGCGTTCCATTGTTAGCTCTCCAGACGCTCGGCGACACGCAATACCGAACTGCGTGAACGTACATTGTCAGAAACTTCGCTATCTGCTGGCTTGATCGCTTTACCAACAGAATGCAAGGTCTGAGTTTTACGAATTTGGTCTTCCGTAATAGGCAACCCTTTCGGTGGCTGGATGCCTTTTTCCTGCTGACGAATAAATTGCTTAACGATGCGATCTTCCAGTGAATGGAAACTGATCACGGCCAAACGACCACCAGGAGCCAAAACCGATAATGACGCTTTTAGCGTTTCCTCGATTTCTTTTAATTCTTGGTTCACGTGAATACGTAACGCCTGAAAGCTACGTGTGGCAGGATGTTTATGTTTTTCTTTGTTTGGCACCACACGGGCAATCATCTCAGCCAACTGGCGAGTACGGGTGTAAGGTGTTGTGACACGATCGGCCACAATGGCGCGAGCAATACGATTGGCAAACCGTTCTTCACCGTAAGTGCGCAGTACCCAGGCAATATCATCAACGTCAGCGTGCAACAGCCAGTCTGCCGCGCTTTCACCATGCAACGGGTCCATGCGCATATCGAGCGGGCCATCATTCATGAAACTGAAACCCCGTTCAGCTTCATCCAGTTGTGGTGATGACACGCCAAGATCCAGCAACAAACCGTCAACTTTACCCAGCAGATCACGCTCTGCCATATAGTCATACAGTGAAGAAAATGGACCTGAGATGATTTCAAAACGAGGATCCTGCCACTCTTTGGCTACTGCCACCGCCTGAGGATCACGGTCAATAGCATACAAGCGCCCCTGTGGGCCGAGGTGTTGCAGGATCAGACGGGAATGTCCACCACGTCCGAATGTACCGTCCACGTACACGCCGTCCGGGCGAATAGCCAGCCCGTCCACCGCTTCCTGCAACAGTACAGTGATATGTTCCATTCGCTTTTATCCCCAGAGCTAAAGTGAAAAATCACGCAGTTTATCTGAAGTAGTCCAGTCCATATCCGGCAATGCCTGAATGTCCTCATCCACTTGTTGTAACCAGCGAGTTTCACTCCAGATTTCAAATTTATTTAATTGACCAACCAGCATGATCTGTTTATCCAGCCCAGCGTGCTGACGTAACGGCGCTGACAACAGCAAACGCCCATTACCATCCAGCTCACATTCACAGGCATAACCCAGCAGTAAACGCTGTAAACGACGTTCTACCGGATTCATGCTGGACAGGGATTTCAGCTTCTTTTCTATTTCTTCCCATTCACCAAGTGGGTACAGCAGCAGGCAGGGATTCGCTATATCAATGGTGCAGACAAGCTGGCCGTCGCACTCTTCGCGAAGCCAGTCTCGAAACTTAGTTGGAACTGCTAACCGCCCTTTGGTATCCAGAGCGATAGCGTGTGCTCCACGTAGCATGCCGCACCTTGCTGTTTGGTTATTTCCTGCCAGCCAGCGAATATTGGGAATTCATTCTACAGAGCTCCACAATATCCCACTTTTTTCCACCTAGAAGTGTAAGGATGCCCATGCCCCTTTGCAAGCGCCAGTCGGGCTTGATTCGAACTAACCAACAGGGATTTTTTTCATCTCTCTCTAAAGCGGCTGATTTTTCAGCAAAATGCCTGACAATAAAAAATAGTCAGTTTGCGAAGTGCATCACTTTTAAACATCCGATTAGCAGTATATTTGGCGATTTTTAATAGGCATTTATTCTGCTCGCATAGACGTCTCTTACTATTAAAGCTATAAAATGGTCAAAAATATCAGCTCACAATAGTTTTTACCTATATGAAGGCAAATCTGATCACTCGGGAAGGTTACGAAGCTCTGCAACACGAGTTAGAACATTTATGGAAAGAAAAACGCCCAGATGTAACACAGAAAGTAGCTTGGGCTGCCAGTTTGGGTGATCGTAGTGAAAATGCCGATTATCATTACAATAAGAAACTACTGCGTGAAATAGATCGTCGGGTGCGTTACCTGAGTAAACGACTAGAAGAACTGAGGATCGTCGATTACTCCCCACAACAGGCCGGCAAGGTATTTTTTGGCGCTTGGGTAGAGGTAGAAAATGATGATGGCGACATAAAACAGTTCAGGATTGCGGGCCCGGATGAAATATACAGTCGTAAAGACTATATCTCTATTGACTCTCCGATGGCGCGGGCATTACTTGGCAAAACTGTTGATGATGAAGCCAATGTCACTACACCAGTTGGTACTGTAGTGTGGTGTATTAATTCAATCAATTATTCTAATTAAAAATAAGGAGAGGCAAGCCTCTCCTTAGTCCGTCGACATAATATTATCTATTATGCAATTAAATCAGTGGAAGAAAATAATGTGACTCCTGTCAGCATGATCTGATACTCAGGCGCGGCATCAGCATCAGTACTGATACTAAGTAAATGAGTTGTACTGTCAAAAGTTACGACGCCCGTGAAATCAGTCATGCCGGAAGTATCACTGACAAACGTGAATGCCTGATCACCACCGGTCACGGTATTTGCGTCAATTCCTGATAAATCAATTTTATCTGTACCTGAAACAAAATCCGTAATTTGATCGCTAGCGCTACCTAAACCCAATTCCGCCAAGAAATTGAAATCAAAGATATCATTACCGCTACCGCCGGTTAAGTTATCCATTCCAACGCCACCAGTTATAATGTCATTACCGCTGCCGCCGTTCAATGTATCATTACCACTTAGCCCGAGCAGAATATCATTTCCTGCATTCCCACTCAGGATGTTTGAGGATGTATTACCTGTCAACGTATTAGCTAAGCCATTCCCAGTACCACTGATGGCTGAACCAGTTAAGGTCAGGTTTTCAACATAATTACCTAACGTGTAGTTTATTGATGAATTAACTGTATCCGTTCCACCAGTAACAGCACTGCCCTCTGTCACCACATCAGTCGCAGAATCCACATAGTAGGTATCATTACCATCACCCCCCGTCATGCTATCGCTACCGATACCACCATCCAGTGTGTCGTTGCCTGCACCACCGCTCAGAGTGTCGTTACCCGCTAAGCCAGACAGTTTATTATCTAAACCATCTCCTATAAGGATGTTGTTCAGTGTATTACCTGTCCCATTAGTGGCCGATACAGCCCCTAGCAGCGTCAGATTTTCAAGGTTAGCACCTAGAGTGTAAGTCGCAGATGACTGAACAGAATCAATTTCAGTTAAAGTGGTTGTAGTTTCTGATATCACATCGCCCGTTGCATCAACGATATAGGTGTCATTCCCTGCACCACCCACCAAGGTATCATTACCAATGCCACCATTTAACGTATCGTTACCTAAACCACCAATCAGTGAATCATTACCAGCCAGACCACTCAAACTGTTAGCCACATCATTACCAGTCAGAATATTGTTTAGGTTATTACCAGTGCCACTCACTGCCGCGCCTGTGAGCGTCAGATTTTCTAGGTTAGCTAACAAGGTATAATCAATAGATGACTTCACCAAGTCTATTTCAGTTACAGTAGTGGTTTCCGTTATCACATCACCAATATTATCAACAATATAAGTGTCGTTACCAGCGCCACCAATGAGTTGGTCCGCACCCGTACCGCCATCTAAAATATTTGCGGATGCATTACCTGTCAACGTATTAGCTAAGCCATTCCCAGTACCACTGATGGCTGAACCAGTTAAGGTCAGGTTTTCAACATAATTACCTAACGTGTAGTTTATTGATGAATTAACTGTATCCGTTCCACCAGTAACAGCACTGCCCTCTGTCACCACATCAGTCGCAGAATCCACATAGTAGGTATCATTACCATCACCCCCCGTCATGCTATCGCTACCGATACCACCATCCAGTGTGTCGTTGCCTGCACCACCGCTCAGAGTGTCGTTACCCGCTAAGCCAGACAGTTTATTATCTAAACCATCTCCTATAAGGATGTTGTTCAGTGTATTACCTGTCCCATTAGTGGCCGATACAGCCCCTAGCAGCGTCAGATTTTCAAGGTTAGCACCTAGAGTGTAAGTCGCAGATGACTGAACAGAATCAATTTCAGTTAAAGTGGTTGTAGTTTCTGATATCACATCGCCCGTTGCATCAACGATATAGGTGTCATTCCCTGCACCACCCACCAAGGTATCATTACCAATGCCACCATTTAACGTATCGTTACCTAAACCACCAATCAGTGAATCATTACCAGCCAGACCACTCAAACTGTTAGCCACATCATTACCAGTCAGAATATTGTTTAGGTTATTACCAGTGCCACTCACTGCCGCGCCTGTGAGCGTCAGATTTTCTAGGTTAGCTAACAAGGTATAATCAATAGATGACTTCACCAAGTCTATTTCAGTTACAGTAGTGGTTTCCGTTATCACATCACCAATATTATCAACAATATAAGTGTCGTTACCAGCGCCACCAATGAGTTGGTCCGCACCCGTACCGCCATCTAAAATATTTGCGGATGCATTACCTGTCAACGTATTAGCTAAGCCATTCCCAGTACCACTGATGGCTGAACCAGTTAAGGTCAGGTTTTCAACATAATTACCTAACGTGTAGTTTATTGATGAATTAACTGTATCCGTTCCACCAGTAACAGCACTGCCCTCTGTCACCACATCAGTCGCAGAATCCACATAGTAGGTATCATTACCATCACCCCCCGTCATGCTATCGCTACCGATACCACCATCCAGTGTGTCGTTGCCTGCACCACCGCTCAGAGTGTCGTTACCCGCTAAGCCAGACAGTTTATTATCTAAACCATCTCCTATAAGGATGTTGTTCAGTGTATTACCTGTCCCATTAGTGGCCGATACAGCCCCTAGCAGCGTCAGATTTTCAAGGTTAGCACCTAGAGTGTAAGTCGCAGATGACTGAACAGAATCAATTTCAGTTAAAGTGGTTGTAGTTTCTGATATCACATCGCCCGTTGCATCAACGATATAGGTGTCATTCCCTGCACCACCCACCAAGGTATCATTACCAATGCCACCATTTAACGTATCGTTACCTAAACCACCAATCAGTGAATCATTACCAGCCAGACCACTCAAACTGTTAGCCACATCATTACCAGTCAGAATATTGTTTAGGTTATTACCAGTGCCACTCACTGCCGCGCCTGTGAGCGTCAGATTTTCTAGGTTAGCTAACAAGGTATAATCAATAGATGACTTCACCAAGTCTATTTCAGTTACAGTAGTGGTTTCCGTTATCACATCACCAATATTATCAACAATATAAGTGTCGTTACCAGCGCCACCAATGAGTTGGTCCGCACCCGTACCGCCATCTAATAAATCATTGCCGTTGCCACCGTTTAACGTATCAATACCGGCTAAACCATATAATGTATCATTACCATCTAGACCTGATAAGGTATTGTCAACAGCATTACCCGTGAGCGTATTAGCCAAGGTATTGCCTGTTCCTGAAGTAACAGTGCCTAACAATTCCAAGTTTTCAATATTGGAACCTAATGTATAACCTGCAATAGATGTTTGGACTGTATCTCCTGAATCAGAACCGGTTTCTGTAATAACATCAGATAAACTATCGATAATGTAGATATCATTACCCGCATTACCAATGAGAGTATCGTTACCTGTACCACCATTAAGGATATTAGCTAGTACATTGCCAGTCAGTGTATTATCTAAACTATTACCAGTTCCAGTAACTACGCCCACATCCAGAGATAACTTCTCCAAATTGGCACCTAATGTGTAGTTATTCACTGATGTTAGAACTGTGTCAATGCCTGCTCCTGACGACTCCGAAATAGTATCGCCAGCACTCATAAGATAAATATCATCACCTAAACCGCCGGCCATAGTGTCCGCACCAACACCACCATTTAATATGTTATTACCTGAGTTACCGGTTAAGATATTATCAAGTGCATTCCCTGTTGCATTGATAGCAGCAGATCCTGTCAGGGTTAACTGTTCAAGATTAGCGCCCAATGTGTATGAAACACTCGATTTAACTAGATCTGCAGTATCGGATGCTCCAGTTTCTGTGACAACATCACTCAGAGAATCCACAACATAAATATCGTTCCCATTACCACCGATAAGGGTGTCAACGCCTATTCCACCATCAAGGTAATCGTTACCATCACCGCCGGTCAGACTATCATAACCATCTAGCCCTAACAGAGTGTCATTTCCAGCCAGACCAGATAGTGTATTACCGCCTGAACTTCCAGTTAAGACGTTGTCTGAACTATTTCCTGAACCAATCAGTGCAGCACCAGTTAATACTAATTTTTCTACATTATCGACTAATGTGTAGTTAATAGATGATTTTACCGTATCCGTACCTTGGCTTGCGATTTCTATAACACTATCGCCTGATGTATCAACGATATACGTGTCATCACCCAGACCACCACTCATTGTATCATCGCCGGTACTACCATCTAAGATGTTATCGCCAGCATCGCCAGTTAATGTATTATTTAACGCATTACCTATACCAACCAAATCATCAGAGGCAACCCCAGTAAGCACAAGCTTTTCCACATTACTACCTAATGTGTAATCAATCGATGCCCTTACGGTATCCGTGCCTCCCGACGCATTTTCTGTTACTACATCGCCTGTATCATCGACAACAAATGTATCATCACCTTGACCGCCAATTAACGTATCGTAGCCAAGGCCACCATCTAGCCAATCATTACCGTCACCGCCGTCAAGAGAATCATCACCTTGACCACCGTATAAAAAATCATCGCCAGCTAAACCAACCAATGTATCATTATCTGTAGCTACTGTATCCGCACCGGATGCGTAGCCATAAAGAGTATCTGCACCAGAAGTACCGGGGACTGTTTCGCTATAATTGTGTCCGTATGTAATTGCCATTTCCGTATCCCTTCTTAAAAACTAAAATAAAAATTACACTCAATATTAGATTGTAGTCTGAATTAGGACACAATCATTAAAAACAGTTTTATTATGTGAATCTACGTTAAAAATTCGCACTACAGATTAGCATCACTTGAATCTAAATCAATGGTATCTCTGGATTGTTCAAATAATTTTTATGAAGCAGACACATAAGAAACATGACAATCATCTGGGTGAATAGTCACAATAATCTATTCAGAAATCGTAGATCTCTGCCATTGCACTATCATGACAACCGAGGATAAACATGCCTTCGATTAATCAAATCATTGCTGATGAATTAAATGCCCGCAATGAGCAGGTGGCCGCCGCAGTAAAACTACTGGATGACGGCTCTACCGTTCCGTTTATCGCACGTTATCGAAAAGAAATTACCGGCGGGTTAGATGACTCACAATTACGTCATCTGGAACAGCGTCTGGGTTATTTACGTGAACTGGAAGATCGCCGTCAAACCATCCTGTCGTCGATCAGCGAACAAGGCAAACTGACCGATGAATTGCGCGCTGATATCTGGGCGGCGGACACCAAAACTCGGTTAGAAGATTTATACCTGCCCTATAAACCAAAACGCCGCACTAAAGGGCAGATCGCGATAGAAGCTGGCTTGCAACCTCTGGCCGATATGTTGTTGGCCAATCCCGAATTAGATCCGGAAACAGAAGTGCAGAACTATCTGAATGCGGAACATCAGATCAATGACAGCAAAACCGCGTTGGACGGGGCACGTTATATTCTGATGGATCGTTTTGCCGAAGAAGCCGGTTTATTGGAGCAACTGCGTAGCTACCTATGGCGTTCCGCTTTGTTACGCGCACAAGTGATCGAAGGTAAACAGGCAGAAGGCGCGAAATTCAGCGATTATTTTGATCATCAAGAGCCGATAGCTAAAGTTCCGTCACATCGCACTTTAGCCATGTTACGTGGTCGTAATGAAGGTTTTTTAGCCTTAAGTTTACAGGTCGAACAAACCGGCGATGTTCACCCTTGCGAAGCATTAATCACCCGTTATTTTGAATTGGCTTTTCGCGGTCGCCCAGCCGATAAATGGCTGCAAAGTGTGGTGAATTGGACATGGAAAATTAAACTGTCACTCCAGATGGAAACCGAGCTGATCGGTCGCCTGCGTGATACGGCGGAAACCGAAGCGATCCGTGTGTTTGCCAGCAATTTAAAAGACCTGCTGATGGCCGCGCCAGCAGGCATGAAAGCGACCATGGGCTTAGACCCCGGCATTCGTACCGGCGTGAAAGTAGCGGTCGTGGATGCGACGGGTAAATTAGTGGCAACTCATACTGTTTATCCGTTTGAACCACGCCGTCAGCACGATCAGGCCATTGAGATCATTCATGCACTCTGCAAGCAACATCATGTTGGCCTCGTTAGTATCGGGAATGGCACCGCATCACGGGAAACTGATCGCTTGGTGGCTGATATGCTGCAACGTTACCCCGATTGCAAAGCGCAAAAAGTGGTGGTCAGTGAAGCGGGTGCATCGGTTTATTCCGCGTCTGAACTAGCCGCAGCAGAATTTCCTGAACTGGATGTATCGCTGCGCGGTGCGGTGTCTATCGCGCGTCGTCTGCAAGACCCACTGGCAGAGCTGGTTAAGATCGATCCAAAAGCGATTGGTGTAGGCCAATATCAGCACGATGTCAGCCAAAATCAACTCGCCAAAAATCTCGATACCGTAGTGGAAGATTGCGTCAACGCTGTCGGCGTGGATGTAAACACCGCCTCGGTTCCGCTGTTGACGCGTGTGTCAGGATTAAGCAAAACGCTGGCGCAAAATATCGTGACGCACCGTGATAGCAATGGCGCGTTTAAAGAGCGCAAAGAGTTACTGAAAGTAGCGCGTTTAGGCCCGAAAGCCTATGAACAATGTGCTGGTTTCCTGCGTATTCGTGATGGTAAAAATCCGCTCGATGCTTCTTCAGTGCATCCGGAAGCGTATCCGGTAGTGGAAAAAATTATCGCTCAGTTGCAAAAGCCAGTTTCCGGTTTGATTGGTAACAGCGCGTTGCTGAAATCGCTGAAACCAGCCGATTACACCGATGAGCATTTTGGTATTCCAACCATCACCGATATTCTGCAGGAGCTGGATAAACCAGGGCGCGACCCACGGCCGGAATTTAAAACTGCGACCTTCCGCGAAGGCGTGGAAGAGATGAAAGATCTGCGCCCAGAGATGATTCTGGAAGGCTGTGTTACCAACGTGACCAATTTTGGCGCCTTTGTCGATATCGGCGTGCATCAAGATGGTTTAGTGCATATCTCCGCCCTAACCAATCGCTATGTAAGCGACCCGCGCGAAGTGGTAAAAGCAGGTGATATCGTCAAAGTGAAAGTGGTTGAAGTCGATCTGCCGCGTAAACGGATTGCATTAACCATGCGCCTAGATGATGAAGTGACAGCCAGCAAGCCTCAGCCGAAAGAGCGTCAGGAACAAACCAATCGCAAACCAGCACCCCGTTCCTCTGCCACAGAAAAACAGCAAACCAATAGCGACAATAATGCCTTTGCTGCCGCATTTGCGAACGCTAAACGACGCTAAGACGTATTAGGAATAAGCAGTCAGTGCCGTCTGCGCTTGCGGGCGGCCTGATGATTGATAACGGGCTAAAATAACCTGTCCGCGATGAAGCATTTCCGGATTACTAGGTGATGTATTTGTAACACCAGAACGCTGTTCATTATTACTGCCCGCCACATCCTTACTACTATTAGAGGTGGCTTTAGTCATAGATTGATTAGACAAAACCCGTTGAGCAGCAGCCGAAGTGGCATCAGCTTGGGCTGCAACTTTACGATCTTGATCAGACGGTTCTGCAGGGGCTAAGGCAGCAGATTTAATCTGCCTCATTTTATTTATAGTTGCCAGAGGATCATTAGACACTGAGATACGTCGATATTCACGTGGCCGCCAGTTGCATAATCTTTTCCATCCGGCCCTTTAGTCATATCAAATGATGGTGTACTGGCATATTGCCCACCAGCAGCTTGATGTGCTTGTTCGTGCGTTCTAACCTCGGCATCACGACTCTTAAGATCTTTGATTGCTTGTTCTTTTTGCTGCGCCTTTTTCTTATCTTCTTCCGATCCAGATGATGAATCATTGCCGTCAGACGAAGTTTGCCCGTTACGACGTGATTGATCGGATGCGGCGGTTACCGTTTCAGAAGAAGGCAGTGTCGTGTCAGCACTACTATTTTTAACACTGTTATTCTTAATTGATGATAATGAGTAGGTATCTGAACTGGCGGCGCTGTTAAGGTTGATATAACGCTGCGGAGTATCAGAAGAATTATTTAGCTGATTATCCGTATTCCCCGAGGTACTTGCCGCTGGCTGCGGAATTCGCTCCCGCAAAGCACTATCCCGCCGCGCGGCTTCCGTCGCGGGCTGTTGTGCCAAAGGCACCAAATTGGGATAGGTCGGGGCAATATTCATAATCGTCAGACGTGAATATCAAGTAATGAACCAAGCATTTGATCAGAACGGGTGATCACATTGGCAGACGCTTTACCCTGAATTTCGGCCATTTTAAGTTGAATCAAGGCATCAGGTATCGTGTCTTGCTGCGCAACAGCTCCCGTCTGTGTTGAAACATTTTGTTCCGAAGAGGATAAGCTCTGCTGTGCAATTTTACTGGCACTGGCGTCCATTTGTGAGGTCGCCTTTTGTAAACCCAGCACACCAGATGAAAATGCACTGTTTATATTCATATGCGCAAAACTCCCGAAACATACGGATCAACTCAAATTAATTATCGATGACAAATGATGAGAATAACAGCATTAATCGCACATTTTTCAATCAATAAATTGGTGTAATGCTTCAATAAACAACTGTGGATGAGACAGAAAGGGCGTGTGTGCTGCGTGCGGAAAAATAACTGAGCGGCACTCAGGTAACAAAGATTCAATTTCGGCTACTGCGGCAACAGGCACCAGACTGTCTAAGCGACCGTACAGACTCATTACCGGGCAATTCAGTTGAGCCAGTTCTGTTCTTAGATCGACCGTTTCCAGTAATTGTAATCCCGCTTTAAGCGCAGCCGGTGTTGCATCCGGTCGCTGCTGTAGCCAATTTTTTAATCGTTTTACATCTTCTTTAACGGATTCACTACCCATTGCTTGGATCGCTAAAAAACGTTCTATTGTTTTACGGGTATCCAATTGCAGCGCGCGATTAAACCCAGATAACACATCTGGGCGAATACCCGGCCAGTTTTCTTGTTGCAGAAAACAAGGTGAACTACCCATCAAAACTAAACGTTGGATACGTGTTGGATGATCTAACGCCATTCGCAACGCGATCAGCCCGCCCATCGACCAGCCCAGTAAATTAAATTGCGCGGGTAAGTGCGGTAATACTGCCTCACTCCACAAAGAGAGGTCGGCACTTTCCACAATCGTGTGCTGGCTAAAACCAAAACCGGGTAAATCCACCAAATGCAACGTGTAATAAGGTTCTAGCGGCGGCACGATCTCCTGCCAGACTGCACTGTTTAAGCCCCAACCATGTAACAAAACCAGGTCTGGCCCTTGCCCGATACGTTCGATATACATTGTTCTTTTCTCTATTACATTACTCACAATAGCCTGCAAAGCTATGATAACGGTTCAACTCAATCACTGCGAAGAGAATAGCCGCCATGTCTGTGCATCAGATAAAGCTGTTCATTTTTTATGCACCAAATAAGCACTAAGAAATCTCTCCGCGCCTCATTAGTGTGCATCAAATGCACCATTTTGCTCTTGAGACAGGCAAGAACCCTATTTTTGAGCCATTTTATATGTGATCCAGGTTGGCATAATTCCTGCGATGTAAGTATCAGGTTAGCGACATACTAGTCCGGCCAACGAGTTCTCAGACCTCCGTCTGTCGAGATCAGGACACGGTATTATCAGGGAGATATCTATAATGAAACGATTGTTTGCAATCTTGGCGCTGGTGGGAGCTTTCGGGCTGGCAACACCAGCATGGAGTGAAGATGCTGCACCTGCTGCGTCGACATCAGTAACTACAACTGCAGCTCCGGCTGCAGCAGCAACAGCGGCTCCTGCTGCGGTAGCAGCACCAGCGGCGGCAGCTGCAGCGCCTGTTGTTGACACAGTAAATAAAGGCGACAACGCATGGCTGATGGTTTGTTCTGCGTTTGTTATTTTGATGTCAGTACCAGGGATTGCGTTGTTCTATGGTGGCTTGGTGCGCAGCAAAAATATGCTGTCCATCCTGATCCAGGTGTTAGTGGTGTTCAGTCTGGCAACTATTCTGTGGGTAACCTACGGTTATAGTCTGGCCTTTACTGAAGGTAACGCCTTCTTCGGTACACTCAGTAAAGCGTTCCTTAAAGGTATAACAACTGATTCTATTGCTGCCAGCTTTAACAAAGGTATCGGCATTTCAGAATTTGCTTATGTAGCCTTCCAAGGTGCTTTCGCAGCCATCACTTGCTGCTTGATTCTGGGTGCTTTCGCTGAGCGTATCCGTTTCTCTGCGGTGCTGTTATTTATGGTGTTCTGGTTCACCCTGTCTTACATTCCAATGGCACACATGGTGTGGTACTGGGCGGGTCCTGATGCATACACTGATGCTGATGCCGCTACTAAAGCGGGTGAGACTGCAGGTTGGTTGTTCCAACACGGCGCACTGGACTTCGCGGGTGGTACTGTAGTTCATATCAACGCTGCGGTAGCAGGTTTGGTGGGTGCTTACTTCCTGGGTAAACGTGTTGGTTTTGGTCGTGAGTCAATGGCACCACACAGCCTGACTATGGTCATGATCGGCGCAAGCTTACTGTGGTTTGGCTGGTTTGGTTTCAACGCAGGTTCTGCGTTAGAAGCCAACGGCACTGCAGCACTGGCATTCCTGAATACTTGGGCGGCAACTGCAGCAGCAACACTGACCTGGACTTTTGCTGAATGGGCACTGAAAGGTAAACCTTCTATGCTGGGCGCAGCTTCCGGTGCGGTAGCAGGTCTGGTTGCCATCACACCAGCAGCAGGTTTCGTTGGTGCAATGGGCGGTATCGTTATCGGCGGTCTGGCTGGTGTGGTTTGCCTGTGGGGCGTACATGGTCTGAAACGCATGCTGAACGTTGACGACTCACTGGACGTATTCGGTGTGCACGGTATCGGCGGTATGTTGGGTGCGATCCTGACCGGTGTATTTGCTTCTCCGGATTTGGGTGGTACTGGTGTATGGGATTACGTTGCTAACGGCGTAGCTCCTGATTACTCCATCGCTGCACAAGTTAAAATTCAGGCGATTGGTGTTATCACTACCGTAGTCTGGTCTGGTTTGGTCTCTATCGTGGGTTACTTCCTCATCGATAAGCTGGTTGGTCTGCGTGTTCCAGTGGAAGCAGAACGCGAAGGTCTGGATCTGACTTCTCATGGCGAACGTGCTTACAATAACTAAGACGATTGCAAATCTATCAGGGCGCCTCAGGGCGCCCTTTTTATTACAGTAATTAATTCATTTCTTATTGTTTTATCACGCATGCTCACTACCCTCCGACGAGTCATCGCAACACATCTCCATATTGCCGGATATGGTATTTGTCTGTTTTGTCGTCAACCCACTACACAGCCATTACTTTGTCACTATTGTGCCGAAGAGTTGCCCTTGCTCGATCATCACTGTCGTTTGTGTGGCACACCGCTGGCTGGCGACAATGACATCTGTGGTCATTGTCTGTTACAACCGCCCGAATGGGATTTTTTGCATATTCTCGCGGACTTTGAATTTCCCTTAACCGGGCTTATCCACCAGCTGAAATATCAACATAAACCATTACCCGCGGCTTTATTTGGCAAAATGCTGGCAGAACTCTATCCGGCAGAGGAACCCAAACCCGAAGTGATCCTACCAGTTCCGCTACATTGGCAGCGTCAATGGTCCCGTGGTTACAATCAGGCACAGGAGATCGCACGCCCTATCACGCAGCAACTGAATATTCCCTGCAATAACCGCTTATTAGCTCGAACTCGCGCCACCAAAGTACAAGCGGGTCTTTCTCGTGAATTACGACAGACAAATCTGAATAATGCCTTTATTATCAAGCCACATAGTTATCGGCATGTGGCCGTGCTGGATGATGTGGTCACCACCGGTGTTACCGTCACCACACTGGTACGGCTTTTGAAAGCAAGTGGCTGCCAACGTGTCGATGTCTGGGCAATTTGTCGGACGCAACTACGCGGTGAATAAGTATTGTGTCATATACATTTTGCGGCGTATTATAATACCCTAGTTATTTAGTCAGGATTAGAGGATGGCGATGATCACAATCACCGAAAGCGCTCAGGCTCATTTCCGCAAACTGCTGGAAAAGCAGACGGAAAACACCAATATCCGTGTATTTGTTATGAATCCGGGCACCCCCAATGCGGAATGTGGCGTCTCTTACTGTCCTCCGGATGCAGTAGAGCCCGAAGATACTCGCTTACCTATGAGTGGCTTTTACGCCATCATTGACCCTAATAGCGCGCCATTTCTGGTTGATGCGGTCATTGATTTCATCAGTGACCAGATGGGCTCTCAACTCACCCTGAAAGCACCGAACGCCAAAATGCGTAAAGTGCCTGATGATGCGCCATTGGCTGATCGTGTTGAATACGTTTTGCAGTCGGAAGTAAACCCGTCTCTTGCAGCTCATGGCGGTAAAGTGACACTGACTGAAATCACTGACGACGGCATTGCTATTTTACAATTTGGCGGTGGCTGTAATGGTTGCTCGATGGTTGATGTGACGCTGAAAGAAGGGATTGAGAAACAACTGCTGGAACGTTTCCCTGGCGAATTAACTGGCGCGAAAGATGCGACAGAACATGCCCGCGGTGAACACTCGTTCTACTGATTACTGCATTCAGTTTTGCATAAAACAACGCCAGCTTCTGCTGGCGTTGTTTTTATCCGGAAATACCTAAATCACTATCTCTATTCGCCTTTCTGATCCCGACCCAGGAGTGTTAATGCGGCATCTTTTGCTGATTTACCCTGATACAAAATCTGATAAATCTGCTCACAAATTGGCATCTCCACGCCTTGTCGGGCAGCCAGTGCACGAACTTCTTTAGTGTTGCGATAACCTTCAACCACCTGACCGATTTCAGTCATGGCTTGTTCCACCGTTTTGCCCTGCCCTAACGCCAGACCAAATCGACGGTTACGCGACTGATTATCGGTACAAGTCAGCACCAGATCACCTAAGCCCGCCATGCCCATAAAGGTCTTGGCATCCGCGCCGAGCGATAACCCCAGACGTTGCAGCTCCACCAGCCCACGCGTGATCAAGGCCGTTCTGGCATTGGCGCCAAAACCTAACCCATCTGACAAACCGGCACCAATTGCGATCACGTTTTTCACCGCGCCGCCAATTTGCAGACCAATGAAATCCGGATTGGAATACACACGGAATGATTTACCACAATGCATCAGTGCTGACATGTCAGCGGTAAACTGGTCATTCGTGCCTGCCACCGCGATTGCAGTCGGCATTCCAGCGGCCAATTCACGGGCAAAAGTTGGCCCCGATAAGACAGCCAGCGGGATCTGCGCACCTAAAATCTCTTGTGCCACTTCCCCCAACAGACGACCATGTTCCGGCTCAAGACCTTTGGTCGCCCAGGCAACGCGGGTATCTTCACGCAGGAAAGGTTTGATCCGCTGTAATACGTCACCAAACACATGGCTAGGCACCACTACCAGCAAATCACGGCTGGCGGAAACGGCATACGCCAGATCATCGGTCAGCTGTAATGAGTCAGGAAACGGAACATCCGGCAGAAACTCCTGATTACAGCGATCTTGCTGCAAACGTGTGACCTGCTGCGGATCATGCCCCCACAACAATACCGGCTGGCCTTTGCGGGCCAGAGAAATGGCAAGGGCGGTGCCGTAAGACCCCGCCCCCAAAACACTCAGTACTGCGGATGAATCCATTACTGTACTGCGCCAACAGGTGCTTGTTCTGCTTCCAGTTGCGCAATATGAGAAGCAAACAGTGCATCAAAGTTAACTGGCGCCAGGTTCAGTTGTGGGAATGAACCACGGCTGACCAAGCTGGCAATTGTTTCACGTGCATAAGGGAACAGAATGTTCGGGCAGAATGCGCCCAAGCAATGAGCCAGGCTTTGAGCATCAAGATTAGAAGCTGTAAATATACCCGCTTGTTTCACTTCACACAGGAACGCAGTTTCTTCGCCCAGTTTACAAGTCACGGTCAAAGTCAGTGCCACTTCGTACACATCCTGACCCAGCACCTGAGTTTGTGTGTCCATATCCAGTTTAACTTCAGGATTCCACTCTTTCTGGAAGACAACAGGTGTGTTCGGAGCTTCGAAAGAAACATCTTTGATATAGATACGTTGGATCTGGAATTCTGGTTGTGCTGCGGTGTTATTTACTGCTTCTGTCATTTTAATGCCCTTTATTAGTATTGCCTGACGGCTGTTAATGCAAAATTAATTAGCGTTTTTTCGTGACGGGTAAGTTACCGGCACGCCATTGAGTTAAACCGCCACGCAGCAGGTAAACCTGCTTAAAACCAGCTTTAACCAGTTTACTGGCCGCGGTTTCTGCGCGAGCACCAGTTTCACAAACCACAATAACTGGCTTCTCTTTATGCTTGTCAATTTCAGTGGTATTACCCTGTTCGATTTGCGCCAGTGGAATATGATGAGAATTAGTGATGTGACCACGCGCAAATTCATCTTGTGCACGCACATCGATAACCAATGCATCCTGACGGTTAATCAAGGTTACTGCTGCTTGATGATCTATTTGTTTTACCGGTGAAAAAGCAGCTTTTACTGCGGTCGCCACAATCGCGGTAGCCAAACCAACCCAGGCCAGAACCAGCATTTCGTGACGTATTGCAAAATCGATGTATTCCTGCATTCTTTTTTCCCAACAACACTTAAAATAATCCGGACAGTATTACATGTGAAACGGCAGATTTACAGTATTCGCCCCGCAATGAAAATTCCTTCCGTGAAATGTGTAACGAAACGAGGTGAAAAGGTGACTAATGCAGCAGATATTGTAGAATTGACGGCAGTCGAACTTGTTTTCGTAAAATCCAAATAAAGAGGCCACACACAATGTCTACAGCTAAAAAGCCACTGGCACTGATCATCATGGATGGTTGGGGTTACAGCGATAAGAAAGAAGGTAACGCCGTTGCCGCCGCTAACACACCAAATCTGAATGCTCTGTGCGCTAAATACGCCAATACTCTGATCTCTGGTTCAGGTATGGATGTAGGTCTGCCAGACGGTCAGATGGGTAACTCTGAAGTGGGTCACGTAAACATCGGTGCTGGCCGTGTGGTTTATCAGGAACTGACTCGTGTTACTAAAGAGATCCGCGATGGCGATTTCTTCAAAAACGCTGCTCTGTGTAAAGCGGTTGATACTGCCGTTAGTACTGGCAAAGCCGTTCATGTAATGGGTCTGATGTCGCCAGGTGGCGTACACAGCCATGAAGACCACATCATTGGTATGCTGGAACTGGCTGCTCAGCGCGGTGCTGATAAACTGTATTTCCACGCTTTCCTGGATGGCCGTGACGTAGCGCCACGTTCAGCGCAAGAATCTATCGAAAAATTCGATGCGGCATTCAAGAAACTGGGTAAAGGCTGTATCGCTTCTATGGTTGGTCGTTACTACGCTATGGACCGCGACAACCGTTGGGATCGCGTTCAGGAAGCTTACGACCTGCTGTGTGAAGGCAAATCAGAATTTGCGCCTTACGCTGATGCAACTGCAGCACTGGCTGCCGCCTATGCACGTGGTGAAAACGATGAATTCGTTAAAGCCAGCGTGATCGGTGCTGAAGCCGCGCCATTGAATGACGGCGATGTGCTGGTATTCATGAACTTCCGTGCTGACCGTGCGCGTGAAATTACTCGCACTTTTGTTGGTGAAGGTTTCGACGGCTTCGTGCGCAACAAACAGCCTAAACTGGCTGATTTTGTCATGCTGACTGAATATGCAGCAGACATCAAAACCTCTTGTGCTTATCCACCAACAGCATTGACCAATACCTTGGGTGAATGGTTGGCTAAACACGACAAAACCCAACTGCGTATTTCTGAAACTGAAAAATATGCGCACGTGACGTTCTTCTTCAATGGCGGCGAAGAACAGTGCTTCCCTGGTGAAGATCGTGAACTGATTGCCAGCCCGAAAGTTGCTACCTACGATCTGCAACCAGAAATGAGCTCAGGCGAGCTGACCGACAAACTGGTTGCGGCTATTAAGAGCGGTAAATACGACGTGATCGTCTGTAACTACCCGAACGGCGACATGGTTGGCCACACTGGTGACTTCGCGGCTGCCGTTAAAGCGTGTGAAGCCGTTGATGCGTCAATCGGTAAAGTCGTTGCTGCTCTGCAAGAAGTGGGTGGCGAATGTCTGATCACTGCCGACCACGGTAACGCTGAGCAGATGACCAACGAAGAAACCGGTCAGGCTCACACTGCACACACCAACCTGCCAGTGCCACTGATCTATGTGGGTCGTGAAGCAACTGCGCTGGAAAACGGTAAACTGTCTGATCTGGC
Organism: uncultured Tolumonas sp.; assembly: GCF_963556105.2. NCBI lineage: Bacteria > Pseudomonadati > Pseudomonadota > Gammaproteobacteria > Aeromonadales > Aeromonadaceae > Tolumonas > uncultured Tolumonas sp. The sequence goes on along the minus strand of NZ_OY829945.1, from coordinate 683,323 downwards.
GCCAACCATGCTGACCCTGATGGGTATGGAAGTTCCGGCCGAAATGACTGGTAAGCCTCTGATGGTTCTGAAATAATTCTCGCCCATGTGGGCAGAGCAGTTGTTTCCTATGAAATACAATCGCGTCGGCCTGTTGGTCGGCGCGTTTTTTTTTAGCGCCGTCATACAGGCGGAAGAATCAAAAAACGTCAATTCGTCACTATCCAGCGTGCGGGAACAAATCCAGCAAAAACAGCAAGCTATCCAGGTTCAGAAAAAAGACCTGGCCTCGTTGCAACAACAACTCAAAGCCGATGAAGATGCTATTGCAGCGGCTAATCAGAAGTTACAGACCTCACAAAGTCAGCTCGGCCAAGTACGCAGTAAGCTGCAACGATTAGAGGCTCAACGCGCCAAGCTGGAAGCAGAATCTAATCAGCAGCAACGATTGCTTGCTGAACAATTTGATGAAGCCTATCGCATGGGCCAGCACGATTACTTGAAGTTGTTGCTGAATCAGCAAGATCCGGCGGCGGTTGATCGCACCCTTGCCTATTACGGTTATATGAATCAGGCTCGGCTGAAAATTTTAAAACGATTGGATGCCAACAAAGCGGAATTGCTGCGCAATAAACAGGAAACCAATGAAAGCAGTCAGGAATTACGCGGCTTAATTGATAACCAGCGCCAAGATCAGCTGACTCTGCAGCAAAAACAACAGCAGCGGGAACTGACCGCCAAAGAGCTCAATAACTCATTACATTCCGATCAACAGCAATTGGATAAACTGCAATTGGCCGAAAAAGCCATGCTGCAAAAGATCGAAGAACAACGTAAGCAGTTGGAAGCTGAGCGTGCCCGTAAAAAGCAAGAAGCCCTGGCATTAGCGCGTGAAAAAGCCAAACAAGCAGGTAAATCGCAGGAAGCGGCGGCGCGTAAAGAAGCCGCCCGTTTAGCCAAAACAGATTTACAAGGCTTAGGTAAATCCGGTCGGATGAGCTGGCCTTTACGTGGTGCCGTGATCCGTAAATTTGGTGAAAACCGCACCGGTGAAGTGGCCTGGAAAGGGTTGCTTATTCAAGCTGGTCAGGGAGCACCGGTCAAAGCCGCTGGTAGCGGCGATGTGGTCTATGCCGACTGGCTCGATGGTTTTGGTAATGTGTTAGTTATCGATCACGGCCGTGGTTATCTCAGTTTATATGGCAATAATCAAAGCCTGACCAAACATGTGGGCCAGCGGGTAAATGCCGGCGATGTGATTGCCAGCGTGGGTCACAGTGGTAACACCGGAGCAACCGGGCTTTATTTTGAGATCCGTAAAGCCGGGAAACCAGTTAACCCAGTTTCGCTACTTGGTAAATAATACTTGGCCAATAAATCTTAGTCAAAAAGACTCATTAAGTTAAAAAGACCCGGCTCTGGCTCCGGGTCTTTTTAACTGCGGAGTTATCAAATTGAAATTAATTCCTTATAAATCAATGAAATAAATATTGGCACAAGCTTTGATATAGATAACGCAATATCTGCTAATCGAATCAAGGTACGTCCTAATGTTTTGTATTCAATGTGAACAGACCATCTCTACCCCTGTAGCTAAAGGCTGCAGTTACACCATGGGCATGTGCGGTAAAACCGCTGAAGTCTCCGATCTGCAAGACGTACTGATTTATCTGCTGCAGGGCGTTTCTGATTACGCATTAAAAGCCCGCTCAGTCGGTATTGTCGACCAAGCCATTGATGCTTATGTGTGTCAGGCATTGTTCGCTACGCTGACCAATGTGAATTTCGATGCAGTTCGTATCATCGCATTCATCAACGAAGCACAACAAAACCGTGACTCGCTTAAATCGCGTTACGAAGCTGCTTGCCTGTTAGCTGGCAAAACACCGGAAGTAGCCACGGGCCCAGCCGCGTTGATCCTGACTGCTGACAAAGCAGAATTGCTGACTTGGGCACCAAATGCAGCAGTAAATCGTAACCATAAAGAGATTGGTGAAGATATTCTGGGTCTGCGTCTGCTGTGTCTGTATGGTCTGAAAGGTGCTGCTGCCTACATGGAACATGCACGTGTGTTGGGTCAGCAGGATGATGCTATCGGTGCAGAATATCACCAGATCATGGCCTTCCTGGGCACTGAACCAACTGAAATGCAGCCATTGATCGACTGTGCGATGCAGATCGGTCAGATGAATTTCAAAGTTATGGCAATGCTGGATAAAGGCGAAACTGAAACTTTCGGTCATCCAGAACCAACTAAAGTGAACATGAAGCCGGTTGCTGGTAAAGCGATCCTGGTCTCTGGTCATGACCTGCATGATTTGGAAAAAATCCTGCAACAGACTGAAGGCAAAGGCATCAACGTCTTCACCCACGGTGAAATGCTGCCAGCGCATGCTTACCCAGCTTTCAAAAAATACCCACATTTGGTTGGTAACTACGGTTCCGCTTGGCAGAACCAGCAAAAAGAATTCGCCGCCTTCCCTGGTGCGGTAGTGATGACCTCTAACTGCATCATCAACCCGAACGTCGGTAAATATACCGACCGTATCTTTACCCGTAGCATCGTCGGCTGGCCGGGTGTGACTCACATCGAAGGTGATGATTTCAGCACTGTGATTGCAAAAGCCGCGTCACTGGAAGGTTTCCCATACGATGAGATCCCACATTACACCATGACTGGTTTTGCCCGTAATGCACTGATGGCGGCAGCACCTGCGGTGATCGATCAAGTGAAAGCTGGCAACATCAAACACTTCTTCCTGATCGGTGGTTGTGACGGCGATAAACAAGAACGTGGTTATTACACTGAGATGGCGAAAGCCGTACCACAAGACAGCCTGATCCTGACGCTGGCATGCGGTAAATTCAAATTCAACGACTTGGAATTCGGTGATATCAACGGTATTCCTCGTATGCTGGATGTGGGTCAGTGTAACGATGCCTATTCTGCTATTCAGTTAGCACTGGCGCTAGCTGATGCCTTTGAATGTGGCGTGAACGACCTGCCGCTGTCGCTGGTGCTGTCTTGGTTTGAACAGAAAGCCATCGTGATCCTGCTGACATTGCTGTCGCTGGGTGTGAAAGGTATTCGTGTTGGCCCATCGGTACCGGGCTTCCTGACACCAAACCTGCTGAACTTCCTGAATGAAACTTTTGATCTGAAACCAATTACGACGGTGGAACAGGATCTGAAAGACATTCTCGCCGCCTAATTGCGAAGGCGCTTCACAACCCACATTGGCGGTGAAGCGCCTGTCATTTATACCCAAAGTAATTGGAGTTGCAGCAAGGCGACAAGAGAGCGAATCCCCATGAGCATAGATAGACTATGTGATTGGGGTGAGAGAATGCTGTCAACGATGCTGCAACTTCAAGTACGAAGGGTATAGTGCAAAATCAGACAGGAACAGTACATGACCCAATCCCCCCCAATTATGGCAACAAGGGGCCCAAACCCTGTGTTGTATTGAACGCCGGCAGGAAACTGCTGATGCCGTAACGTTAGTCTTTCGCCCGTTACAAGCACTGGCTGTCAGTTATCAGCCGGGACAATTTTTACTGCTGACTGTTGAAATTGATGGTCAGTCACACAGCCGCGCTTATTCACTTTCTTCTTCACCTTCCCGCTCTGCCGATTTGGCCGTTACCGTCAAACGGGTGGCTGGTGGGCTGGTTTCTAACTGGTTGCTGGACAACTTCCACACTGGCGACACACTGAGTGCATTGGCACCAACCGGCGCATTTTTCCTGCCTGCCGATTACAGTGCGCGCAAAATTCTGCTCTGTAGCGCCGGTAGCGGCATCACGCCGATGATGTCGATGGCGCACTGGTTGCTGGATAACGAGCGCGAGACAGAGATCCTGTTCCTGCATAGCGCCCGTCATGCCGAAGATATTATCTTCCGCGATGAATTAATGGCGCTGGCGGCAAAATATCCGCAATTCAAATTATCGCTGATCCTCGACACCACTACCGATGCGTTTGTGTGTTATCAGGGTTTCCTGAACCCAGTGTTATTTGATCAGTTAGTACCCGATCTGAGCGATTGCCATGCCTTTATGTGTGGCCCAACACCATATATGGATTCATTGGAAAGCTGCCTGCGTGATCGCCAGTTCCCGATGCACAACAGCCACAAAGAATCATTCACTCCAGCCACACCAATCGCCGCGGATGAAACCCTTTCCCGCCAATTCCGCCTGGAAGTCCCCGGCTTTGGTGCCAGCAGTGAAATCACCAATCAGCAAACCGTATTGGAAGCGCTGGAGTCTCTGCAATTACCGATCATTGGTGCTTGTCGTTCCGGCGTTTGTGGTTCTTGTAAATGCAAAGTGGTCAGCGGCAGCGTTGAGAATATCAGTGAGCAGCCAAGTCCTCTGACTGAGGACGACCAGCAGCAAGGTTATATTCTGGCGTGCAGCAGCCGCGCCAGCTCAGATTTAGAACTGGAGCTTTAATCTATGCAGAAACATCGAATTATCGTCGTTGGGAATGGCATGGTTGGCCATCGTTATCTGGAAGAGTTGGTGGATAAAGCCGATCTCAGCCAGTACGAAGTGACCGTCTTTGGCGCAGAACCTCGTGAAGCGTATGACCGCGTGCATTTGTCTTCCTATTTTTCGCACCACACCGCGGCGGAACTGAGTCTGGTCAAACCGGGCTTTTACGAAAAACATGGCATCAAGTTATTTCTCAATGAAGCCGTGAAACGTATCGACCGCGCACAAAAAGTCATTGAAACCAATCAAGGGCAAACCCTGCCGTATGACACCTTGGTGCTGGCAACCGGTTCGTACCCTTGGGTACCGAACATTGCCGGAAGTGCCCATCACGAATGCTTTGTGTACCGCACCATTGAAGATCTGAAAGCCATTCGCGAAGCAGCGAAACAAGGTAAAAGCGGTGTTGTGGTCGGCGGTGGTCTGTTGGGTCTGGAAGCGGCTGGCGCATTAAAAGCGTTAGGCTTAGAAACCCACGTTATCGAATTTGCACCGGTTTTGATGGCCGAACAGCTCGATCGTCAGGGTGGCGAAATGCTGCGCCGTAAGATCGAAAGCCTCGGTGTCACCGTGCACACCAGCAAAAACACCCGTGAAATCGCTCACTATCAGGGTAAGCAAGGTCATCACCAACTGCGTTTTGCCGATGACAGCACGCTGGATGTCGATCTGGTGGTGTTCTCGACCGGTATTCGTCCGCAAGATACGCTGGCACGTTACTCCGATCTACCCATTGCCGAACGTGGTGGTGTTGAGATCAATGACTACTGTCTGACTGCCGACGAACACATCTATGCCATTGGCGAATGTGCCGCCTGGCATGGCCGTTTCTTTGGTCTGGTCGCGCCGGGTTACAAGATGGCGCAAGTGGTAGTTGATCACCTGTTAGGTAATGACAACGCCTTCACCGGTGCCGATATGAGCGCCAAACTGAAACTGCTGGGTGTGGAAGTGGGCAGTATCGGTGATGCGCAAGGTCGTACACCAGAAAGCCTAAGCTACGTCTATCAGGATGATGCCGCCGGTATCTATAAGAAAATTGTGGTCAGCAGTGATGGCTCCAAACTGTTAGGCGCTGTGCTGGTGGGTGATACCACCGATTACGGTAATCTGTTGCAGTTAAAACTCAATGACATGCCACTGCCTGCACACCCTGATACGCTGATTCTACCTGCGCATGCCGGTGCCAAACCAACGCTGGGTGTAGATGCCCTGCCCGACAGTGCACAGATCTGTTCTTGCTTCGACGTGACCAAAGGCCGCATTGCGCAAGCCGTGGCTGCCGGTTGTCATACTGTTGCAGCGATCAAGGCTGAAACCAAAGCCGGTACCGGTTGTGGTGGTTGCGTGCCATTGATCTCGCAGGTGCTGAACGCCGAATTGTCCCGTCAGGGCATTGAAGTGAAAAATCACCTGTGTGAACACTTCGCCTTCTCACGCCAAGAGCTGTTCCATTTAGTCAAAGTTGGTCAGCTGAAAACCTTTGAAGAGGTATTAAGCAAACACGGTCACGGTTATGGCTGTGAAGTGTGTAAACCAACTGTCGGCTCTATTCTGGCCTCTTGCTGGGGCGAATATGTGCTGAAAGCGGCACACACCCCACTGCAAGATACCAACGATACCTTCCTCGGTAACATGCAAAAAGACGGCACTTATTCCGTGATCCCGCGTATGCCGGGCGGAGAAGTAACCCCAGAAGGTCTGATGGAAATCGCCGCAGTCGCGCGCGATTATAAGCTTTACACCAAGATCACCGGTGCCCAGCGTATCGGTCTGTTTGGTGCGCATAAAGACGACTTGCCTACCATTTGGGAGCGTCTGATCAAAGCCGGCTTTGAAACCGGCCATGCGTACGCCAAATCGCTGCGTATGGTGAAAACCTGTGTCGGCAGCACCTGGTGCCGTTACGGCGTGCAAGACAGCGTCGGTTTAGGCGTTGAACTGGAACATCGCTACAAAGGCATCCGTTCACCGCACAAGATGAAGTTTGGGGTTTCTGGTTGTACCCGTGAATGTGCGGAAGCACAGGGTAAAGACGTTGGCATCATCGCGACTGATAAAGGCTGGAACCTGTATGTCTGTGGTAACGGTGGTATGAAACCACGCCATGCCGATTTACTGGCAGCCGACTTAGATAAAGAAACGCTGATCCGTTATGTCGATCGTTTCCTGATGTTTTATGTCCGCACCGCTGACAAGCTGCAACGTACCGCCAGCTGGTTGGACAACCTCGAAGGCGGTCTCGATTACCTGAAGTCAGTCATCATCGACGACAAACTGGGGATCGGCGCAGAGCTGGAACAGGAAATGGAACACATCCGTAACCAGTATCACTGCGAATGGCAGGAAACATTAGGTGATGAACAACAGAAACTACGTTTCCGCCATTTCATCAACAGCGCCCAGCCTGATCCGTTGGTGCAATTTGTTGGTGAGCGCCATCAGCATCGTCCGGCAAAACCGGAAGAACGTATTCCTACTTACAACATTTCGCTGGAGGAACCGGTATGAGCTGGACCGATATCTGCGCGGTAACTGACATTATTCCCGGCACCGGTGTGTGTGCGCTGCTGGGGCAACATCAGGTGGCGGTCTTCCGCCCCTATGCTGACGAACAACTGTTTGCCCTCGACAACATTGATCCGTTCTATCAGGCCAGCGTGTTATCGCGCGGTATTCTGGCGGACTTGCAAGGTGAGTTGTATATCACTAGCCCGCTGAAAAAACAGCATTTCCGCCTGAAAGATGGCGTGTGTCTGGAGAACGCGGAATTCTCTATTGCCGCTTATGCGGTACGAGTGAACAACGGACGCATTGAACTCAAGGAGCCAGTGTAACTATGTATCAGGAAACCATCGAAAAGTGCGCCGTCGTTGCGGCGCGGATTAAAAACACATCAGCGAATAACCCGCTGAGCTTCTGGATCGGCAGCCTGATGGCCGGCGCTTATGTCGGCTTAGGTATTATTCTGATCTTCACCTTGGGTAATCTGGTCGATCCAAGCATTCGCCCACTGGTGATGGGGGCGACCTTTGGTATCGCGTTAACGCTGGTGATCATTGCCGGTGCAGAACTGTATACCGGCCACACCATGTTCCTGACCTTTGGTGTGAAAACTGGCAAACTGAACAGCACTCAAGCGGTTGGTATTCTGGCTCAATCCTGGACCGGTAATCTGCTGGGTTCTATCGTGGTCGCCTACCTGTTTTATCTCGGCGGTGGCGGGCAGATCCTGCCGGTAGACGGCAGCTTGTTGCACAAAGTAGCACTGGCAAAAACCACCGCCCCGGCACTGGCGCTGTTTGCCAAAGGCATGCTGTGTAACTGGCTGGTGTGTTTAGCGATCTGGATGTGTCAGCGTGTCGAAGGTGCCGCGAAATTCATCGCCATCTGGTGGTGTCTGCTGGCGTTTATTGCCTCCGGTTACGAACACTCAATTGCCAACATGACCTTGTTCGCACTGTCTTGGTTTGGTGCCCACACGCCGGAATACACACTGTCAGGTATCGGTTATAACCTGCTGTGGGTCACCTTGGGTAATACTGTTTCTGGGGTGTTATTCATGGGCTTAGGTTACTGGTATGCCACCCCGAGGGCGACACGCACCGCCATGGCAACTGCAGCTAAAACCAGTGCTCATAACGCCTGATCGACCATGTTTCCCGTTCACGCCATGCGTGGATGGGAAACATAATGTGAAGCGCCCGTCTGTTCCTGCAAATTGTTTTCTCCGCTGTGCTTATCTGAATCTACTATTAAATTAGAACCCAGTATCTGTTCTTGTCGCCTCATCAATTGTTTGTGATGAAGAAGAAGCAGAGTTTTTGCTGAGCAATATATCTTCATCGCACAAGGAGCTGACCATGACTCATGCTATTGCAGACTATGTCGGGAAAATAATTCTGATCAAATTTATCCCCGGCTATGTTGAAAGTGCACAATCGCTGATCCAACCCAACGACGCCGATTGTTCATCGTTTTACGTTCGGCTAGCAGGTGTTGAAACGGCAGGAATTTGGGTGGAAAACAAACAGTGGCAAACGCAGGATTTTTTTAGCACACCACCGGATATCTACCATGCCGCGATCTTGATCCCATGGCATCAGATCGAGTCGCTTGCCGCATTTCCTGATCGCGAATTCAGTCATGGCGAAGAGCCTTACCGCGAAAAAGATATCGGATTTTTAGCGGCAAATTAAACCGGATGAAAAACTTTTGCCGTAACACATCATCGTTACGGCTTTTTTATAATGCCGCGACCATTTGGCTAACATCCACATCATCCTGTTGTTCTGGCGGCAGATAGAGCTGCGCATAATCCAGATACACGCCGGTACGCAAAAATAACGCGAACAATTCAGGGTCAATATGACCGGATTGTGCCATCTCTTGCATAATGGCTAATGCTTCATCCAACGGTTTGGCTTTTTTGTACGGTCGATCTGCCGCCGTCAAAGCTTCAAAAATATCAGCAATAGCCAGAATTCGAGCGGTCAGTGGAATATCATCTGCCGCTAACTGACGCGGATAACCCTTACCATCCAAACGTTCATGATGGGCACCAGCAATATCCGGCACTGATTTCAGATGTTTGGGATAGGGTAATTGGTTCAGCATCTGGATGGTTTGCACAATGTGATCGTTGATCTTAAAACGATCTTCGGTAGTTAACGTACCTTGCACAATTTTTAAGTTATAACATTCGCCCCGATTGGCTTTATAAGCTGGAATGTCACGTCGCACACCAATGGCTAAATCTTTGTGCTTAGAATAATCACCAAAATGCGGGATCAGATGTTCCGATTTATCCGCCAGTAAGGGTTCCTGTGCCGGTAATGGCGACGGGGTTTTACGCGCTAACTCTTCGTGTGATAAACCTAAGGTATCATCCAGCGTGCGCCACCAGCACTGTTCGGCAATCATATCCAGACGTGTCGTTTCTTTGATGCCTATCCGTTGTTGCCCCAGATTACATTCTGCGACAAATGCAAATTCATCATCCAGCCGTTGCCACTCTTGTTGTAACCAAACACGAAGATCGGCTTCTGGTTCACCGGCTAACTGACGTTGCAACGCACTGATCTGTTTGTCACGTTTTAACACTTCAAAGCGTGTGCGGATCTCATGAATACGGTTATGCACCGCTTCCAGTTTCGTGGCTTTGTCCACGATCGCTTCGGGTGTGGTGACTTTACCGCAATCATGCATCCACGCCGCGATATGTAACGCTTCCCACTCATCAGCGGATAAATCAAAATCGGCTAAATGTCCGTCTTTACAATCGCAAGCCGCCTGCGCCAAAGCCAGTGTTAACTCAGGTACCCGTTGGCAATGACCGCCGGTGTATTTGGACTTGGCATCAATCGCCGAGGCGACCATTTCAATTAACGAAGAAAACAAGGCTTTGCGTTGCTGTAACATGCGCTGGCTTTCCAATGCCAGCGTTGCAAACTGCAGGTAACTTTCCACCAGCGCCCGCACCGAGGCATCGATCTGGGGGGCTTGGCTGAAATACACACACAAGCAACCCATATTCTCGCCAAAACGATCTTTCAGCGCGATCAACTCAACATGTTTACAACTCATGTTTTGCTCAGAAAACCAGCGCCATGCCGCATCTTCAAAGGTTTTATCTGAAGGTTCCTCACCCGGCGATAACGACAAAATCAATGATTTCGCATTACAACTCCCCTGATGCACCATGGTCTTATAACTAGTGGCATCATCATCGTTCGGCAACCAAATAATGGCACCATCACCGCCATATAATTTTCTGATAACTGCCGCTAATTCCCCCGTTAGTGCTGCCAGTTCTCGGGTCTTACACAACTGACGGATCAACGACATAAAATGCTCGAGTGTTGATTGCAGGGTATATACCGACTCGCCCAACTCATTCACTTCGAGCAGTCGACTGCTTACCCGTGATGTTGAACGATTAAACTGAAATCGCCGCATAGCCAGACTTTGTTGCATTAACGTCACGAGTGAACAAGCCAACTGCCCAGCCAACCACCAGGCAAAAGCATATGCCAGTAATACCGCAAACAGCATAGTGCTGAGTTGCCAATTCATATGCGCGTACACATCTGCCAACAGCTCTGATATGGGTTCGGCCGCCCCGATCCAGTAATGTTTGTTGCCACCCAACTCTATGCGATGCAAATGCACCTGCCAACGCGCACTTTGCCAATCGGCGCGGCCAGTTTGAATAATTTCCGGACGCAGTAATAACAAACGAGCAAACAGCGACAATTCGCCACGCGTAAATTGACTGATGTTTATCCCGTGCGGGTAAGAGGTGGGTGTTAGTTCGCGGGGCGGATGATTACTGCTCATCAGGTTTAAATCCTGATCCAATAAAATGATCTGAGTCTGTGAGCCAAAACGGTCATTGATATCTAACTGCGCAAAAAACAACGGCAGCACATTGCTGGTGCGCATATCGTGTTCATCAAACACGCGGGCGGAAAGAAAATTATTCCGCGTCAGCTGGTTATCAACCTTTTCCGCTACCGTTTCCAGTCTGGTTTTAGACAGTTCTTGTAACCGTTCTAAACTACCTTCGTAACTGATATATATCTGCGCGCCGCCCAAAAGAGAGATCAGCAGAAAAAAGAAGGTAAATATGGCAGTTCGCAAGCTGATCTGATTGGGAAATTTGGTCATCGCTGATAAGGATCGCAATTCTTCCGTGATTACGATCACAATATCACTTTTTATAGAACCGCGGCTAGATACCCACACTTAGTTTATGGCTATAAACGCATCAATTTATGCCACAAAAGTGGTAGATAAAATGCAAGTTTCTGGCTTTATATACGAAAATTCACGCCGACCAGCCAAACTCATGCAATCGCCTGTTCCAGTGATCATCGAGCGGTGCATCAATCACGATCAATTCATGCGTGTGAGGATGGCGGAAGCTTAAGCGCTGGTGATGCAACATCAAACGCGCACACTCAAACTGTTCGCGGAAAAAACGATTATGCCGCCCATCACCGTGCGAAGTGTCACCCACAATCGGATGACGCAAATGCGCCAGATGCCGACGCAATTGATGTTTACGTCCGGTCAGTGGTAGTAACTTCACTAAACTATAACGGCTACTGGGGTGTTTCGGTGATACCGCAAACGGCAATTCAATGCGCGCGACACAGCGGATATGGGTTTTTGCCGGTTGCGCTGGTTTATCTGGGTCTGCGAATTTATCCGCAATCCGATCCAGCTCTTCTTTGAGCGAATAATCGAGAAACTGTTGCAGTGGCGCCCAGCCACGCACCAATGCCAGATACTCTTTTTGTATCCGGTGAGATGCAAACGCATCAGTGAGATGACGTGCCGTTTCTGGGTCTAACGCAAACAACAAAATACCGGAGGTCGGCCGATCGAGCCGGTGCACGGTATACACATGCTGACCAATCAGATCGCGAGTCATCTGCATCGCAAACTGCGTTTCACCTTTATCCAGCCAGCTACGATGCACCAACAGACCCGCCGGTTTATTGATGGCGACCAGATGTTCATCACGATAAAGAATTTGCAGACTCATTGCAGACGTTCAACCGGTTTACCACTGAGCTCTTCATCCAGACGAGCCAATACATCTAACAATAAGGAATGTTCTTTCAGCTTATTTTTATAAACTTCGGTGGCCATCGGGTAAATTGCAACCGCAGTAGGTAACGGTTGACCAGTTGCCAACATGACACGAAAACGTTCCAACATAATAAACTGTAACCATTGATGAAATTCCAGCGTATCCAGCGCGAACGGCTGGGTGCTGGCCAATGCGGCTTCAGAAGGTGTATCGTCCTGCCATAACTGCAGACGCTGTAATGTAAATTCCAGCTCTTTTAGCAAAAACACAACTTGTCGCGACATAACACACCAATTTCCTGTTACGGTTAAATTCCGGCTAATATATCACTACCGCCATTTTTTACTGAGTAGAGATGCAATGACGGATCTATTAGTGTTATTTTTAATTTGCCTGATTGGGGCGGAATGCTGGCAGCGCCGTCAACAATCAGAGCTGGCGGAACGGTTAATCAAGCATTATTGCAAGAATACAGATCTGCAGCTGCTGAGCATCGCGCGCCAGTCTTTTGGCATCCCGCTGTGCCTGTCACGCGTGACACAAAAGGCCAATGCATTTGTGTTTGAATATAGTGTTGATGGCGTTGGCAAAGAAGAAGGTGAACTCTATCTGGTCGGCCTGCAGCAACCAATTTTTCGGGTTGATCCGAACAACCAGCGTGAACCTGAGCCTGTGCGCACCGGCATCGTGATCAATATGCCCCCCCATCACGAAACCAACGATAGCGCACCAGTAACGCCTGAACACAACAATGTAATTCCGTTTTCACCACAACGGCAACGCCATTAAACCAATTGTTTACTCAACGAGGAGCTTGAATTTTCTGATGGATGATATTTTCCGTATTGCTAACCAGCTGGCCGCAAACGGTCAAACACCCACCACCGCACTGGTCAAATCACGCCTGCGCCAGCCCGTGCCGATGGCTACGCTGATCAGTGCCATACAACGCTGGAAACAAGACCCTGAAGCCTATAAATCACTTGGTTTACCCAGCGCCAACAGCGATGAGCCGAGCGTTGAAACACAACCTGAAACACCTGAAAATCAGCTGGAAACGCTGCAACGTCAGGTCGAACAGCTGCAACAACAAGTGATCATGTTATCTAAGCGGGTAAGTTTGCTTGAGCAACTGGGCTAATGGTCTTTAACGGCAATGGCGAAAGCCGCTGCAAGAATTCAGCTAATGAGTCAGCCAATATCCAGCGTTTTGGCTGACCCAGCTGTTCCAGCAACACCGCACCACTCTCGTTATCCAGACTGATCACCTGCAATTCATTCGGTACCGTGGCCAGAAATAACGTCAGCGGCAACTTTAAGCGTCGTAACATCATCACATGTGCCACCATATTTTCCTGCAAACGCTCAAAATCGTCGTCGTTCCACGGCTGCACCAGCGTCACCGCTAACCCTTTAAACGAGGCCGTGATCTGCCCGGCAAAACCATGGCCGTAATAAACATGGATCGCCGGGTGAAATTCACACACCAGTGCCGATGCAATATTGTGTAAATCTACGGGTTGTGGACGTTCCCAACATTTCCATAACGCCGGATTTTTCAGATCATAACGACATGGCGAAGGCCGATTTTCATCCTCAGGGCAACAAACAGCTAGCCCTCGCTGTTGCTGATAGGCGAACCAACGTGCAAATACATCAGATAATGCGCAAATAACTTGATCAGCCACGGTTTTTCCCGACAATTAAATATACTTGGATTTTAACTGAGCGAACCTCTCATGTCTCATGCATCCCCTTACGAAAATAACCCGTTGCTGGCAAATCTGACCTTAGGTCAGAAAACAGAATATATTGCGGAATATAGCCCGCAGTTATTACAACCGGTGCCCAGACAGTTAAATCGGGATGCATTGAGCTTAGCGGATCAACTTCCCTTCCACGGGGAAGATCTGTGGACACTGTATGAACTCTCCTGGCTAAACAGCAAAGGCAAACCCATGGTGGCGATTGGTGAGGTGCGCATTGATGCCAACAGTCTCAATCTGATTGAATCTAAATCATTCAAACTGTATCTGAACAGTTTTAACCAAACGGCCATCGCCGATTTAGCGACTGTTCGTCAGACTTTAGAAAAAGACTTAAGTCAGTGCGCACAAGGTGCCGTCAAAGTCAGCTTGTTCCCGCTAACCCAAGCGCCGCATCATATCGCCAGCGTGCCCGGTGAATGTATTGATGATCTGGATATCGTGATCGATGAATATCACTTCTCCAGCGATTGGCTGCAACACGCCGGCAACCATGCTCAGATCGTGGAAGAAACGCTGCACAGCCATTTATTGAAATCCAATTGTCTGGTGACAGGTCAGCCTGATTGGGGCAGTGTCGTCATTCATTATCAAGGCCCGCGCATTGAGCGGGAAAAGCTGCTGCGTTATCTGATCTCATTCCGCCAGCACAATGAATTTCACGAACAATGCGTGGAACGGATCTTTGTGGATCTGCAACGCTACTGCCAACCGGAAAAATTGACGGTGTATGCCCGTTACACCCGCCGTGGTGGGTTAGACATCAACCCTTTCCGCAGTAACTGGGAAACTGCGCCGGAAAATATGCGTTTGATCCGACAGTAAATATCACGTTCCCGTATTTTATGTCGCATACTCTCGGTGTTGATAAGCAACAGAAATCAGATGAAACGATGAATTTATGACTTTATTGCCTTTGGTGTTTCTGTTGAATGGACTCAGTGTGCCAGCCCTAGAGATGGATCCCACAGATCTATCAGATACCTTGCAGCAGGCACAACAGATTGGCATTGCCAGCCCAGATCGTTGCATTCAAATCACGGAAGGGCTGTTGCAACCGCAAGATAACCCCCTGTTATCCGCCCGATATGATAAAAACGCCTCTTTGAGCCGGGTGAAAGACCGGGTGCAGTTGCGCAGCAGCCGGCAACAGATCCAGACCTTCATTGTCAACGGCACTTGTTATGCGCGCCAGGAACGTTATAACGAAGCGTTAGATGCATTGGTCAAAGCAGAAGAAATGGCCAGTCGCCAGCATTTCGACGATTTAGCCGAAATCAGCCTGTATCATCAAATCACTATTCTGGGCCTGGATCTGGATAAACCGATCCCCGCGCATCATGCCTGGCGACGTCTGAATGTGCTGGTGCAAAACGATAACAAACACAGTGCTGAACTGCCGGTTTACGTAGGGTTACTCAATAGTGCTCTCGCTATTCATCGGCAATTGCCAGAGCTCGCGCAAGAGATGTTGGCGCAGGTTCACACTTTACTGCTGACTACGCCTAACCCGCAGCTTGAAGTTTGGGCCAACATGCTGGAAGGCGATCTGTTACATCTGAATAACGAAGATGAGCATAGCTTACTGGCCTACCATGCAACCTTGGCACAAGCACAAAAAAATAACCAATTGCTGTTACAAGTGCAGTTAACCACCCGCATCAGCCAACTGTTTGCTCAAGAACAAGATCTGGCGAATGCCATCCGCTATGCAGAACAAGCATTGGAACTGACACAACAACTGGGCAATGATAGCTGGCAGGCCGATGCCATTATTCATCTGGCTCGATTAAAACGTGAAGCGCATGAAACTAATCTGGCTCTCGCCCTGTTGCTGAATGCCGCCGCCGTTTACCAACATACCGCCCGCCCACAAGATCTCGCCCGCCTGCATCTGGAGATCGGGAAAACATACCAGCAGCTGCATCGTTATAATGAAGCGCAAACCTATCTGACTGCGGCGTATGAATTATTTCAGCGACAGCAACTACCGTTTTATGAACGGTTATCCTTGCTGTCACTGTCAGAACTTTACGTTCAACAAGATAATCCGACGCAAGCGATCGTGTTGTTAGAACAGCTGTTGAATACTCCGATCCCGGAACAAAAAAACCTCGAGACAGAACTCTATCGTCTGTTGTCGATGGCTTATGAAAGTAACCGACAATACGATTTGGCATTGTTGAACTACAAGTTATTCACCAACAGCCAACATGAAACCGCAGCAACAGAAGCACCGCCACAAAGTGATTTTTTTGCCAATTACACCCGCTTAGATCAATCACAACGATTGCAGGAGCTGGATAACGAAAAACGCCGTCTCGATGGCGAGCTAAGCTGGTATTTCAAAGTCGGGATCAGCGCAGCCCTGATGATGACCATTTTGGGTATTGCCTTGCTTTGGCACATCCGCAAATTACGTGAATTGCGACAAGAACAGCAGCGATTACAACAGCTGATTGACTACGACAGTGTCACCAGTATGGGCACACCGTTATTACTGCAAAAAGAATTAGGGCAACAACTGAAATTATCGTTACAGCCTGACAGCTCAGCAGGCTTTAATTCTTCCACGGCCATGCTGTTATTCCGGGCTCAGGGGCTCATCGATCTGGAATGCCGTGTCGGGTTAAAGAAAGCGCAATCGATCTTGCGCCAGGTATCTCATGCTATTCGTCAGCGCATGCCCGAACAGAGCCATTATTACTTACTGTCAGATCGTTTACTGCTTTGTACCCTGCCGGAAAATGCTATCGAACAATATGACGAAATCATTATTCGGATAGAAAATCGGCTCGGTGTAATTATGCGCAAATATGGACTCAATGAGCGCGTCATTTGCGGAAAGGTGCAGTATCCTTTTTTAAGTAAGTCAATTAATGCACTAAAACCCCTACAAACACTGGAAATTTGTGGCATCGCGCTCGCTGGCGCCATGCAATTATCTGAAAAATTGTGTAAGAATGTATGGGTTGAATTATTTGCAATAGATTGCCAACAAGCCGCCTTCTTTAACGGCGAATTAAGAACAAAAACAATCGAGGCCATCACCAAGGGCCTGGTCAAAGTAAACAGTTCTGAAAAACATAGCACCATTGATTGGAATTCGCTGTTAGTGCCAGCGCAGGGAAAAACAGCGGTAAGATAAACGGCGGTTCATTACCGATATCAACATAATATATAAAATTTTTGGATTGAAAGAATGGATGATATTGCCAACTCAAATGCCCGCGTAACACAGCTGAAAACTCGTCTGGAACAAAAAGAAGACGAGCTTCAGGCGTTGGTGCAATTGGCTGGCAATGAACGGGAAACATTAGATGTATTGGTTTCCCGCTTGATGCTGGCTTGCCGTGGTCTCGATAGAGAATTAGATAACCGCATGGCAAAGCTCAAACCGCATCTGGAAAAACATACCGCGATCCAGCAACTTAATGATGATATCAATGCGATCGAGTTGTTATTGACCCGTTATGGCATGATTCAGGAACAATTGCTGCAACAATCCGGCGAAAAAGTTAAAAGTCAGGCAAACGAACTGATCCGCAATTCAATATTGCCGGAAAAAGTGCGCCGCGAAGCCCGCGAATTTTTAGCGGCAGAAAAACCGTATACCTTTGGCGATCATCAGCAGCGTATTTTCCGCCTGCTCGAGATTTATCAGATGGCGTTTCGCGCATTAATGTTGCGCCCGAATGTATCGCCAGCGGCAGCAGAACCCGCAACCCAAACAGACCTATCAACGGCCTTCAAAGCTGAAGATCAGGAACCAGTGACCCGCTTAACCGGTATTGATGACATTGCCTTATCACTATCCAATATCGATCCCGGTTTACTCAGTAAATTACATGATGAATTACAGCGTCTTATCACTGAACTTGATTTTCACGGGCCAGCAGCAGAAAAACTCGCGGTTATTCGTCGCCGGTTATTAAATGGCGTTAGCTGCCAAGATCTACCGCCCCTGTGTCTGGAATTAATCACCCTGATCATTGAAGGTGCCCGCTACGAGCGAGCACAGTCGTTTGCATTTGTGCATGCTATCGGTGAAAAACTGCAAATCAACCATGCTGATCTGCAAAATTGTCTGGGTATTGCACAAGATCTGGCGCAGGAAGATAAAGGACAAGATCAAAAATTAGCCGACCAACTGCGTCAATTACGTGAGTTGGTAACCGCTAGTGATTCGTTAACTGAACTCAAACGCATTGTTCCGGCGCATCTGGTTATTATGGATGCAGTGCTGCAAGAACGATTCTTACGACAGCGTAAAGAGCAAGAATTACTCGAACAAGTTGCTGCACTGACTGAACGGCTAAAAGCCACTGAAGAAGATGCGGCGAATTACAAAAACCGACTAAACCGACAACAGCAACGATTGCAGGTTGATACGCTGACCCAATTGCATAACCGTTCGGCATTAGATGAACGGTTAGCATTGGAATACAAACGCTGGTTACGTTATCAATCCCCGCTGTGTCTGGCGATTGTTGATGTTGATCATTTTAAAGCGATCAACGATCAGTTCGGTCATCTGGCCGGCGATAAGGCCCTCAAAGTTATCGCGCGAGCGCTGAGCACCGCATTACGTGACACCGATTTTGTTGCCCGCTTTGGTGGTGAAGAATTTGTCGTGTTACTTCCAGGCATCAGCGAAGATTCCATTCAACTGCCATTAGACAAACTACGAAGTGTGATCAAGGGTATTCCGTTCCGCTTCAAAGATGAGCGGATCTCCATCAGTATTTCATTGGGTGCCACATTATTCCGCAGTGGCGATCGCATCACTGATGCTTTTGAACGCGCAGATAAAGCCTTATATGAAGCCAAAAATGCGGGTCGCGACCGCATTATCATCACACTCTAACTCTCGGATACAACCATGATCACCTATGTAAATCCTGTTGGCAGCATGGAGCTGTTATCCCAGCTGGAAGTCGATCGTCTTCAGCAAGCGGCAGCAGGTGAAATTTATCAGCTCTATCGCAATTGTTCTTTAGCTGTCCTCAACAGTGGCAGCAAGACCGACTCCTCAAAAGAGATCCTGGAAAAACATCAGAATTTTTCGATCAATATCATCAGCCGTGAACGCGGCGTAAAGCTGGAGCTATTTAATGCTCCGCAATCTGCATTTGTTGATGGCGAGATCATTCGAGGTCTGCAGGAACATTTATTCTCCGTATTACGCGATATTTTGTATGTCAGTAACAAACTCGAAGTCGATCTTTCACTCAATCTGAGCAGCTCCAGCCACATTACCAACTTGGTTTTTTCCATACTGCGTAATGCCAGAACTGTACGCACAGGTGAAGTACCTAACATGGTCGTTTGCTGGGGTGGGCATTCGATCAACGAAGCGGAATATCACTACTCCCGTGAAGTTGGCCATCAGCTCGGCTTACGCGAATTGAACATCTGTACCGGTTGCGGGCCAGGTGCCATGGAAGGGCCAATGAAAGGTGCTGCGGTCGGGCATGCTAATCAGCGTTACCAGCATCGCCGTTATGTCGGGTTAACTGAACCATCGATTATTGCTGCCGAGCCGCCTAATCCTATCGTGACTGAGTTGGTTATTTTGCCGGATATCGAAAAACGTCTGGAAGCTTTTGTCCGCCTGGGGCATGGCATTATCATCTTCCCCGGTGGTGTCGGAACAGCAGAAGAGTTGCTCTACATTCTCGGTATTTTGATGAACCCGGCGAACCAGCATCATCCGTTACCGGTGGTACTGACAGGCCCGAAAAGCAGTGAAGCCTATTTCCGCTCACTGGATGCCTTTGTCCGCGCCACACTGGGTGATGCAGCCACACGTTATTACCAAATTATTATCAATGATGCAGAAGCCGTCGGTCAGACGATGAAAAGTGCCATGCCGCACATTCGTGACTACCGCAAAGCGATTGGTGATGCCTACTCGTTCAACTGGGCCTTGCATATTGATCCGGAATTCCAGCTCCCGTTTGAGCCAACCCATGACAATATGGCACAACTCAATCTGAGCAGAGAACAACCACCAGAGCAGCTGGCCTGCAATTTACGTAAAGCATTCTCTGGCATCGTGGCCGGGAATGTGAAAGATCGTGGTATCAAAGCCATTGAGCAAAATGGACCATTCAAATTATCCGGTGATGCCAGCCTGATGCATATGATGGATAAGTTGCTACAAGATTTCATTGCACAAAAACGTATGAAACTTCCGGGTAGTACGTATGTGCCTTGCTACGAAATTCAACTGTAGTTTATGGCTCATCTGCTCATACTGGATGCGCTCAACTTAATCCGGCGTATCCATTCCGCGCAAAGTAAACAAAACATTGATGATGTGGCAGCGCAACTGGCTGCCACCGACATCACTATGCAACGTGCCGTCAAAACCATCTTGCAGGAAGCCAACCCCAGCCACGTTATTGCGGTGTTCGACAGCGAAGTGTCTGGTTGGCGAAAAGTAAAATATCCCGCCTACAAAGAAGGGCGTACGGCCATGCCGGAAGCTCTGCGCTTGGGGTTAGATCAGCTACAGGATTCATTATTTAAGCTGGGTATTGATTCATTAGTCTCAGACAGTGACGAAGCCGACGATCTGATTGCAACATTAGTCAAACCACTGATGCCAAATGGTCATCAGGCAACGTTGATCTCGACCGATAAAGGTTTCTGCCAACTGCTGGACAGTGGATTACAGATCCGCGATTACTTTAACAAACGCTGGTTGGATCATGCTTTTGTGCAGCAGCAATATGGTCTGTTACCGGCCCAGCTCGTTGATTTTTGGTCACTCACCGGTATCAGCGGCATGAATATTAAAGGTGTGCCGGGGATCGGGGAGAAAACCGCACAACAGTTGTTAGCGGAATATGGCTCTTTGGCTAACTTGCTGAGTGCAGATGCCAGCGAAAACAAAAAAGCCCTGCTCGCACAGCAATATCGCGAAGCCTGTTTGCTGGCACAAGAACTGGTGCGCTTAAAAGACGATATTCCACTCGGGTTTAATCTGAAAGACCTGCGCTATACACCAGCACCAGCAACGTAAGCGACAAGATCAAAAAAGGGCACATCTCAAAATGCGCCCTTTATTTTTTGCTCAATCACTGCCGCACTGCTCAGTTATACGTTAAACGCACCAGAACGACGACGAGCCAATTTCTTTTCATCATAAACATGCACTGTGATCTCTTCACGATCATGATAGAGCTGCTTGGCCTGAATCACGTAGTCACCCTCTAACTCGGCCAGCCACTCTTTCAACACAGCCAAATTATGCTCCACTTCGGCATAGCGTTTTTTCATCGGTAATTTCAGGTTAAAAATCGCCTCATGACAGCAATCTTCACGAAACCATTGCGCAATCAAATGGGTAATACGCGCTGGTTTTTCCACCATGTCACATACGAGCCAATACGGTTTTTTCTTGGTCGGACGATAGGTAAAACCATCAGCCATGATGTGTTTCACCTGACCAGTCTCCATCAGCGCCTCATCCATCGGCCCGTTATCGATAGCCGACACCATCATGCCACGTCGCACCAGCTGATAAGTCCAGCCGCCAGGGCTTGCACCCAGATCAACCGCCGTTAAACCAGAACAGAGACGGTATTCGTCATCTTCCTGCGGAATAAACATATAAAATGCTTCTTCCAATTTTAAAGTCGAGCGACTTGGTGCATCGGATGGAAAACGCAGACGAGGAATGCCCATGTGGAACGGTGAATTGTTATTCGGATAGGAATAACCGATCCAGACAGTATCATTTTTCAGGAAAAACAGGTGCAACACCGGGCGACGGGAATCAATATCCTGTGTTAACTTGCCGGCGGCACGGAGCGCCTGACGCAATGGCACACTGAATTTACGGCAGAAAGTAGACAATTCTTTCGCTTCATTGGTATCCGCAGTTTCCACGCGCAGTTCGCCGAATTCCGGCAGTTTTTGCAACGCATCCACAATCGGGGTAATGCGATCTTTCAGATCTAAGCCATTTAATTGCTTGACCACGACCAGCATTTGACGGGCAAAAATCAGCTCACGAAATGGCAGACGACGGGCTAATCGCTCGGCATCCTGTTCACCATAACATTCGAATAGCACGAAACCGCAATTGTCAGCGACACGGGAAAAGCCGAAACACTCCAGTGCCACTGCCTTATCCTGGATCTCCGCGGCCATATCTTTTTCAAATCCCGGACGACAATAGAACATCAGGTGGTTCATTTACGCTTCTCCCCTCACTCACCTTGAAAAGTGCGACACCATACACTGAAGCAGACAAAGATGCTGCTTTTTTAACGAGCAATCATAGCGCAGAATCAAACTCCGCTTCTTCTTGCTGCACCAACGCCACAATCCAATCACGAAATGCCGCCACTTTACCCAACGTATCATGCCCTGGCGCCATCACCAGATAATAGGCGTTATCATTGATGAGCGTTTGCGGTAGCGGGCAAACCAGACGTCCGGCCTGAATTTCCGGACGAGATAACAAACTATGCCCCAGCGCCACTCCTTGCCCCAACACCGCGGCTTGCAGCACCATCGTTGAATGGCTAAAAATCGGCCCTTGCCCGGCATTCGGTAATGACACACCCACCTGACGTAACCAACGCGACCAATCCCGACGCGAGGCGTCATGTAATAATGAAAACTGTGCCAGATCTTCCGGTTTAGTCAGTTTTTTCCCTTGCAGTAACGACGGTGAACACACGGGAATACGATATTCTGAATGCAGTTTATACATCTGCAGATCAGACCAATGACCATCGCCGTAATAAATAGCAATATCAACATCATCGATCAAGGTATCAGCGTCTTGATCAACGGCTTTGATTCGCACATCAATTTCTGGATGTAACTGACTGAACAGGCTTAATCGCGGCACCAACCACTGGATGGCAAAACTTGGCTGCATGGTCACCGTCAGCGTGCCTTTGGCACTACGCGCCATTAAACGCTCCGTCGCATCGCACACCGAACTGAAAATAGAGCGGATATCCTGATAATAACCCTGCCCCTCTTCCGTCAGAAGCAAACTGCGATTACGACGCCGGAAGAGTTTTAAGCCCAGAAAATCTTCCAGCGTTTTGATCTGATGACTAATTGCTGCCTGAGTGACAAACAATTCTTCTGCCGCCTTGGTAAAACTTAAATGACGGGCTGCCGCTTCAAATGCTTTTAAGGCATTCAGCGGGGGGAGACGTCGTGACATGCGAAATCAACATCCTTTTTTATCTGGAAGCGGTTTCTATTATAGGAGTCGTCACGCAGATGCAGAAGTAAATAACACTATATATTGAAAGGGCATTACGCTGGTGCACTGCGTCTAATTCATGAAATCCATGCTTATTTTTGTTACAAGTTAATTACATCATTAGAATCGCGCAAAACAGGTGAATATTTATGCATTTTCACACTAAGCAGAGTCAAACTCCGAAGTAAATCACATATAAAGCATATTCATCCATGATAATGACAAAACCCATCTATACTCACAATGGAACACCAACAGTTAGTGCGATATAAAAATCTTTTGCACCATTTTGGTGATAATGTATATCGCAATGATTTATATATGTTTTTATCCACAAAAGACCGATTTGAGCCCCATAGTTATTGCCTTGAATTGGGGCGGAAATCACAGTATATTTTTTGGTTACGAGCCCTCAGAGTTAAAACGATAAAGCTGGCCCCCTAAGCCAGCTTTTTTTAACGACTGCGGATGGACGCGTATCTACAGAGAGGATTATAACGTGATGGAACCGGCGGTACCCCAACGACAAGGGATGTATGACCCCGTAAACGAACATGATGCGTGCGGTGTCGGATTTGTGGCCCATATGAAGGGTCAAAAAAGTCATAGCATTGTCGAACAGGGTTTGTTGATCCTGAAGAACCTCGACCACCGTGGTGCAGTGGGTGCTGATCCGCTGCAAGGCGATGGCGCAGGTATTCTGATTCAAATCCCTGATCAACTGTATCGCGAAGAACTGGCCAAACAAGGTATTACGCTGCCACTGGCAGGTGAATACGGCGTTGGTATGGTGTTCCTGCCGCAGGAAGCGGCGTCTCGTCTGGCTTGCCAGGAAGAGATCGAACGTGCGGTACGCGGTGAAGGCCAAGTCGTGCTGGGCTGGCGTGATGTACCGGTGAACCGTGACATGCCTATGTCTCCGGCAGTAAAAGCCAAAGAACCGGTTATTCGTCAGATTTTCGTTGCCCGTGGCCCAGATGTACTGGTGACCGATGCGCTGGAACGTAAACTCTACATCATCCGCAAGCGTGCATCTCATGCCATTCGTGCTCTGAAACTCAAACACTGCTACGAATTCTACGTGCCATCATTTTCTGCACGTACTGTGAACTACAAAGGTCTGCTGCTGGCCGATCAGGTAGGCATTTACTATAACGACCTGGCTGATCCACGCTGTGTGTCTGCGCTGGCGCTGGTTCACCAACGTTTCTCCACTAATACCTTCCCAACATGGGATCTGGCACATCCATTCCGCATGATCGCGCACAATGGTGAAATCAACACCGTTCGCGGCAACGTGAACTGGATGCGTGCTCGCGAACGTTCCGTGACGTCACCGGTTCTGGGTGCCGACCTGGATAAAGTGTGGCCATTGATCTACCCTGGTCAGTCAGATTCAGCGTCGTTTGATAACGCACTGGAGCTGCTGGTGATGGGTGGTTATTCACTGGCGCACGCCGTGATGATGATGATCCCAGAAGCGTGGGAAAAACATTCCCTGATGGACGAAAGCCGTCGCGCGTTCTACGAATATCATGCAGCCATGATGGAACCGTGGGATGGTCCAGCGGCCGTTGCCTTCACTGACGGTTGCCAAATCGGTGCGACCCTCGACCGTAATGGTCTGCGTCCAGCCCGTTATCTGGTAACGAAAGATGATCTGGTTGTCATGGCATCTGAATCTGGCGTACTGCCAATCGAAGATTCCCGTATTGCCCAGAAATGGCGTCTGCAACCAGGTAAGATGTTCCTGATCGACCTGGAACAAGGCCGCATCATCGACGATAAAGAGCTGAAAAACTCACTGGCTAACTCTAAGCCATACCGTGAGTGGTTAAGCAAAGTTCGTATTAACATCGACGAGATCCCGGGTGAAGCCCAGCCTTTCGAGAAGAAAGCAAGCCTGCTGGATTATCAGCAAGCGTTTGGCTACACCATGGAAGACACCAAAATGTTGTTGACCCCAATGGCCAACAATGGTGAAGAAGCCATTGGCTCAATGGGTAACGACGCGGCATTACCTGTGCTGTCCAGCAAAAATAAAACGCTGTACAACTACTTCCGTCAACTGTTTGCACAGGTTACCAACCCACCGATCGACCCGATCCGTGAAGAGATGGTTATGTCGCTGGTATCCTTCATTGGTCCACGCCCTAACCTGCTGAACAATGCGGATATCAATCCACCGATCCGTTTGGAAGTTGCACAGCCAATCCTGAATGCCGCCAAGATCGAGAAGATCCGTAACATTCAGCAATACACCAACGGCAAATTCCGTTCACACGAACTGAATATCTGCTACCCATTAGCTTGGGGTAAAGAAGGTGTGGAAGCCCGCCTGGCGTCACTGGCTGCGGAAGCAGAAGATGCGGTACGTGGTGGTGCCAACATTCTGTTGATCTCCGACCGTAACATCGACCGCGACCATATCGCGATCCCAGCACTGCTGGCGACCTCTACCGTGCATCTGCATCTGGTGAAAAAAGGTCTGCGTACTAACACCGGTCTGGTAGTTGAAACCGGTTCTGCCCGTGAAACACATCAGTTTGCACTGCTGGCTGGTTACGGTGCCGAAGCGATCCACCCATGGCTGGCAATGGAAACATTGCGCGAAATGGCTGACGGCGATGCCGCGAAAGAAGAGAAATATGTCTCTAACTTCGTGAAAGCCGTAGGCAAAGGCCTGTGTAAAGTCATGTCGAAGATGGGTATCTCCACTTACATGTCTTACACCGGCGCACAGATTTTCGAAGCGATCGGCCTGAAAAAAGCGTTCGTAGACAAATACTTTTCTGGCACACCATCTAAAGTGGAAGGTATCGGTCTGTTCGAAGTCGCGGAAGAGACCATTCTTCTGCACGAAGCCGCTTTCTCTGCTGATCCAGTATTGGCTGATGCGTTGGATGCAGGTGGTGAATATGCATTCCGTACCCGTGGTGAAGACCACATGTGGACGCCGGATGCGATTGCCAAACTGCAACATTCTACCCGTAGCGGCAAATACGAAAGCTACAAAGAGTATGCCAAGATCATCAACGACCAGACCAAGCGTCATCTGACCTTGCGTGGCCTGTTTGATATCAAGAAAGCGGCTGAAGCAGTTCCGCTGGAAGAAGTTGAATCAGCGAAAGAGATCGTTAAACGCTTTGCAACTGGCGCTATGTCGCTGGGTTCTATTTCTACCGAAGCACACACTACACTGGCTGTAGCGATGAACCGTATTGGCGGTAAATCAAACACCGGTGAAGGTGGTGAAGACGCCAACCGTTTCATTCCGGTTAATCAGCCAACACTGTTGTCTGACATCATCGGTAAATCTCGTATCGCGCGTGATTTAGAACTGCAAGCCGGTGACAGCCTGCGTTCTGCGATCAAACAGGTTGCATCTGGTCGTTTCGGCGTAACTGCTGAATATCTGGCTAATGCTGATCAGATCCAGATCAAGATGGCGCAAGGTGCTAAACCAGGTGAAGGTGGTCAGCTGCCAGGTGATAAAGTTTCTGAATATATCGGTAAACTGCGTCACTCAGTGCCGGGTGTAGGTCTGATTTCGCCACCACCGCACCACGACATTTATTCGATCGAAGACTTGGCTCAGCTGATCCACGATCTGAAAAATGCCAACCCAACCGCTTCTGTCTCCGTGAAACTGGTATCTGAAGTAGGTGTGGGCACAGTTGCCGCGGGTGTATCCAAAGCCAAAGCCGACCATGTAGTTATCGCAGGTCACGATGGTGGTACTGGTGCATCACCGCTGTCTTCCATCAAATACGCAGGTTCGCCTTGGGAACTAGGTCTGGCCGAAACACAACAGACACTGGTACTGAACCGTCTGCGTGGTCGTATCCGCGTACAGGTTGACGGCCAGATCAAAACCGGTCGTGACGTCGTTATCGGTGCCCTGCTGGGTGCAGACGAGTTCGGTTTCGCCACTGCACCACTGGTGGTTGAAGGCTGTATCATGATGCGAAAGTGTCACTTGAATACCTGTCCGGTTGGTGTGGCTACTCAAGATCCAGAACTGCGTAAACGCTTCTCTGGTCAACCAGAACACGTGGTGAACTACTTCTTCTTCGTTGCCGAAGAAGTGCGTGAACTGATGGCAGAAATGGGTATCCGTAAGTTTGAAGATCTGATTGGTCGTTCTGATCTGCTGGACAAACGTGCTGGTGTTGAACACTGGAAAGCACAAGGTCTGGATTTCAGCAATGTATTCTATCAACCAGCTGTAGGTGCTGATGAACCTCGCCTGCATGCCGGCACTCAAGATCACGCGCTGGAAAAAGCACTGGATCAAGAGTTGGTGAAACAAGCTATGCCAGCACTGGAAAAAGGTGAGCCAGTTCGTATCGAAATCCCGGTTAAGAATATCAACCGTACCGTCGGTACTATGCTGTCAGGTGAAGTAGCGAAACGCTTTGGTGGTGCCGGCCTGCCGGATGACACCATTCACATCACACTGAATGGTACCGCTGGCCAGAGCTTCGCGGCTTTCCTGGCAAAAGGTATCACGCTGGATCTGGTCGGTGAAGGTAACGATTACGTCGGTAAAGGTTTGTCTGGCGGTCGCATTATCGTGCGTCCAAACGCACAGTTCACACCAAACCCAGGTGAAAACACCATCATCGGTAACACCGTAATGTACGGCGCGACCTCTGGTCATGCTTACCTGAACGGTGTGGCGGGTGAACGTTTTGCGGTACGTAACTCCGGTGCCTCTGCGGTGGTTGAAGGCGTTGGTGATCACGGTTGTGAATACATGACCGGTGGTACTGTGGTGGTGCTGGGTCAGACTGGCCGTAACTTCGCAGCCGGTATGTCAGGCGGTCTTGCTTATGTACTGGACGAAGACAACAGCTTCGCAACACGTTGCAACCTGTCGATGGTAACGCTGGAAAAAGTTCTGCCAACCACAGAACAATCCGCTGCAGAACCATGGCATAACGACCAGAGTGATGAAGATCATCTGAAAGCATTGATCACACAACACGCTAAATACACTGGCAGCCCACGTGCGAAAGCCATTCTGGCTGACTGGGATACTTACCGTGCTAAGTTTGTGAAAGTTTATCCGAATGAGTACCGCCGTGCTCTGCAGGAAATGACTGCTGCGCTGCAGGAAAAGGAGATTGCGTAATGGGTAAGCCAACCGGTTTTCTCGAATTTGACCGCGTAAAGGAACACTACGCACCTGTTGCAGAACGTGTACAACATTATCAGGAATTTGTACCGACCTTGACAGTGCAAGAAGCCTCGACCCAAGGCGCACGCTGCATGGATTGCGGTATTCCTTTCTGTAACAACGGTTGTCCAGTGAACAACATCATTCCTGACTGGAATGATCTTGTGTACCGCGGTAAAGCTGAAATGGCGATCCGTGTGCTGCACTCCACTAACAACTTCCCAGAATTCACAGGCCGGATCTGTCCGGCCCCTTGTGAATCAGCCTGTACACTGGGGATCAACGCTGATCCGGTTGGCATCAAGTCAATCGAGCGTTACACCATCGATACAGCCTGGAGCAATGATTGGGTTAAACCACAACCGTCTGCGGTTAAAACCGGCAAGAAAGTGGTGGTAGTCGGCTCTGGCCCTGCGGGTTTAGCTGCGGCTCAGCAACTGGCTCGTGTTGGTCATGATGTGACTGTGTTTGAAAAGAACAGTCGTGTTGGTGGCTTGCTGCGTTACGGCATCCCTGATTTCAAACTGGATAAAGGTTTGATTGACCGCCGTATGGCACAAATGGAAGCAGAAGGTGTGGTATTCAAAACCAACACGCTGGTGGCACTGGATAATGCGCTACCTGCTGGTGTGGCCAACGATGCCAAAACTGTAGTCACCCCTGCACAACTGGATGCTGACTTTGATGCCGTGATCCTGGCTGGTGGTTCTGAAACTCCGCGTGATCTGCCGGTAAAAGGCCGTGAACTGAGTGGTATTCATTTTGCACTGGAATTCCTGATCCCGCAGAATAAAGAAGTGGCTGGTGACGGCGCTAATCCAATCAATGTGAAAGGTAAACACGTTGTGGTGATCGGTGGTGGTGATACCGGTTCTGACTGTGTGGGTACCTCTAACCGCCACGGAGCGGTATCAGTTACTCAGCTGGAAGTGATGCCACAACCGCCAGTACAGGAAAACAAAGAACTGACCTGGCCATACTGGCCGCTGAAACTGCGCACCTCATCTTCACATGAAGAAGGTTGTGTGCGTGAGTTTGCTGTTTCTACCAAAGAATTCATTGGTGAAAACGGTAAGTTGACTGCGCTGAAGCTGGTTAAAGTTGAATTTAAAGACGGCAAACTGACTGAAGTTGCTGGCTCTGAATTCGAACTGAAAGCAGATGCGGTGTTCTTGGCAATGGGCTTTACTAACCCACTGGCAAAAGTGCTGGATGCGTTTGGCGTGGAAAAAGATGCACGCGGCAACGCGAAAGCCACAACTGAAGATGCAGGCTGCTATGCCACGTCTGTACCGAAAGTTTTTGCGGCTGGTGACATCCGTCGTGGTCAGTCACTGGTGGTATGGGCGATCCGTGAAGGTCGTCAATGCGCCCGTGAAGTGGATCAGTTCCTGATGGGCAAAAGCCTGTTACCACGTTAAGCACGCTTTGCATAAACTGTAAATGAGTAGCAAAAAAGCCCCGTCATGCTGATGGGGCTTTTTATTTGGTGGTAAACTGGTTTTTATTTATATCTGGATCATCAACATGCGTTTAACTGTGCACCATTCTCATGATGTATTGCCGTTATGGCAGGAAAGCCTTAGCAAACTATTACAAGCCAATAAGCTAACCATTGAAGAAGCACATACACTGGGCGAATGGCATGTGGCCACGTTCAATGACCGGGTGGTTGGTCTCGCAATAAGCAGTGGTAACGAATTACGCTATTTTGCCGTGCGGGATCTGACTCGTAGACGCGGTATCGGTCGTTATCTGCTGGCAGACACCATTCGCTGGCTGATAGCGGAAGGACAACAGCAAGTGACTATGAATATCAATTCAGTCACTGAAACTGAACAGGCAGGCTTGCAGGCGTTTTTACGACAGGCAGGGTTTCATGCAGCTAATGATACTGCCTGGACATTAAGTCTTTGATGTTCTAACTGAGCACCATCATGATGAGGTGCTCAGTTAGTTTTAAGCAGTTAAATTTTCTTACTGGCAGCGCTCAATCAGAAAATGATTTTCTGAATTTGCGCATCTTTGCGTTGCAGATAATGTGTTGAGTGAATACGACGGATCGTACGTGAACGACCGCGGATCAACAGTGTTTCTGTCGTTGCTAACAAACCATCGCTGGTAATACCTTCCAGCAAATCACCTTTGGTAATGCCGGTTACCGAGATGATGACGTTATCTGTTTTTGCCATGTCGCGCAGGGTCAGTACAGTTTCAACATCAATACCCATTTGCTGACAACGCGCGATCTCTTGTTCGCCCAATTCACGATTTTCTGGCGTATCGCCTTTTACTTTATGACGCGGTAACAGGCGGCCTTGCATGTCGCCATCCAGCGCACGAACAGTTGCAGCAGAAATCACACCTTCTGGTGCACCGCCGATGCAATACAGCATGTCAATTTCATTATCTGGCAAACAGGTCAGCATGGAGGCTGCTACATCGCCATCCGGGATTGCAAAAACACGCACGCCCATATCCTGCATCTCTTTGATCGCCGCGTCATGACGCGGTTTAGCCAGCGTGATGACACTCAAACGATGAATTGGTTTGTCCAATGCACGCGCAACCGCCTGAATGTTTTCAGCCAATGGACGATTGAGATCAATAACCCCTTTCGCACGTGGGCCAACGATCATTTTTTCCATATACATATCAGGCGCTTTGAGGAACGAGCCTTTATCGCCGGCCGCCAGCACAGCCACTGCATTGTTCTGGCCCATCGCCGTCATACGGGTACCGTCAATCGGGTCGACCGCAATGTCGACTCCATCACCGCCACAACCGACTTTTTCGCCGATATACAGCATTGGTGCTTCGTCGATTTCACCTTCCCCGATCACGATCTCACCATCGATCTCGATCTGATTCAGGACATAGCGCATGGCTTCCACAGCGGCACCATCAGCCAGATTTTTATCACCACGGCCTAACCATTTGTAGCCGGCCAGTGCGGCTGCTTCAGTTACACGGGAAAATTCAATTGCCAGTTCACGTTTCATTGGGAATACCTGCAGATGCTCTCAGAATTGCTGCCTTACAGCAGAATGGGCGCGAGTTTACCACAACTACGAACCACTTCCGAGTTACCTGAATGATCAATGTTGCGCCATAAAAAATCATCGGGATTATTACGCTTACAGCAAATACTCTCTTCGATATAACACTATTTAAACAATGTTGTTTTATATATATGTTGAAAATATTTTATATATTTCATCATCGCCAATAAATAATTTAAAAACACAGTCAATCTTTATTAATTAACAATAGATTAATTAAATTAACCAAATGAATTTAAAAGAATTAATTGAAGTTTAATAACTAAAGAAATCCATTCCTGTGTGACTTAATTAGCTTTAGTTGGAATAAGAAAACAAGAAACTATTACAACAAAAGCTTAATTCAATCGTAACAAAAGTGTCACTATCGCCCTCTAGTATTCATCTCGGAATTACTCAGGGGCGACCCAACCCTCACAAAAAAATGAAGGATCGATGATGAAACAATTAACTGTTGTGGCAATTGCAGTGCTGGTTGCAACCCAAGCTAACGCGACTGAAGTATATAAAAATGAAAAAGTGACTTTGGATTTGAATGGTCGTGCCTATGCAGGTCAGTTTTTAGGAACTAAAGATAACGGCACAGAAAAAAGCGAAAAATACGGCTCCAACAATTACATCCGTATTGGTGCTAAAGGTGAAACAGTAATCACAGGCACCCAGAAAGCCATTGGCGCTTATGAAGCGCAGTTCAAATCACAATCAACTGAAACTGATGTGAAAGAAAGCAGCAGTAACATCACTACACGTCTGGCTTATGGTGGTATCAAAGATGATACGTTTGGCGCTATTACATTTGGTCGCCAGATCGGTGCTGTAGGTACGCTGGCAGGTTGGACTGATGTGGCACTGACTGATGGTTACGGAAACGATGGTTTAGGTATTAAAGCCGACCAATATGGTACTTATCGTGCTGGTGAAATGCTGAAGTATTCTGGTGTATTCAATAACGTACAGATCGACGCCGATTATAAATTTGATAGCAACGGTACCGACGTTAACAGCTCTGTTACTGATGCATCTAAATCAGAAACAACAGCCAATATCGGCGCTTATGGTGCAGCAGTAAGCTATAACCACCCAAGTGGTTTCTCAGTTGGTACTGGCTACAACGTAGCACAACGCAATAAAACAGCTCAAAATGATGCAAAATTGTGGATCATCGGTGCCAAATTTGATGATAAATCTTGGTATGCCGCACTGAATTTCGACAAAGGTTCTGATTATTTCTATACAACCGGTGGTTCATCCATTGATACCACAGGTACCGAAGCTGCATTAGGCTACAATTTTGCTAATGGTTTTGGTTTGATGAGCACATACAACAAAATGAAACAGGAAGTTAGCGGTGGTTCTGACGTGAATGCTGTTGATTATTACACCCTGGGTGCTCAATACAAATTCAATAAAAACCTGCGTGTCATGGCTGAATATCGTATCAATAACAAAGATACAGGTGTTAATGCATCATCAACTGCAGCAGTTGGTTCCGCAAATACCTATGACTACAAAAACGACATGCAACTGGCTGTACGTTACGATTTCTAATCTTTCCAGACTGCCGGGATAAACATACTAAAGCCGCCTTATTTAAGGCGGCTTTCTTGTTTCCGATACTAAAACGCCTCCAGATGGAGGCGTTTGGTCATTGATTCACCGTTACTGCTACAGCATGTAATTCTCTGGCAGCTCAATACGCGCAACACCCGATTCTACGGCAGCCAATGCCACCGCACGCGCGACGCGCGGTAACAGACGCGGGTCCATTGGTTTTGGTAACACATAATCCACACCAAAGGTCAGTTGGGAAACTCCTGCTGCGTGCAACACTTCAGCTGGCACCGGTTCTTTGGCGATCGAGCGGATCGCTTCAACAGCAGCGCGTTTCATTGCACTATTAATCCGGCTAGCACGAGCATCCAGCGCTCCGCGGAAAATAAACGGGAAACAAATGACATTATTAACCTGATTTGGATAATCAGAACGACCGGTGCCCATGATCAGATCATCACGAGCCGCATTGGCCAGCGCAGGTTCAATCTCCGGGTCTGGATTAGAACAAGCAAAAATAACCGGTCTTGGCGCCATTGTTTTTACATGTTCTGCTGTAATGACATTCGGGCCTGAAACACCAACAAACACGTCCGCACCATCCATCACCTGCGCTAAGGTGGTAAAGCCTGAATCATTCACAAAACGGCGTTTATGTTCATTGATATCAGTACGACCAGAGTGGATCACGCCTTTGCGATCGAGCATGTAAATGTTTTCGGGTTTCGCACCACAAACAATCAGCAGATCCATACACGCGACAGCTGCAGCACCCGCGCCCATACAAACGATACGCACCTCAGATAGCTTTTTACCCTGAATTTCCAGCGCATTCAGCATCCCGGCAGCAGTTACAATCGCAGTACCATGCTGGTCATCGTGAAATACCGGAATATCGCACAACTCAATCAATGCTTTTTCAATTTCAAAGCATTCCGGCGCTTTAATATCTTCCAGATTAATACCACCAAACGTATCGGCAATATTCGCAACAGTACGGATAAAATCGGCATTATCGGTGTGTTTAACTTCGATATCGATCGCATCGATACCGGCAAAGCGTTTGAATAACAACGCTTTGCCTTCCATAACCGGTTTTGATGCTAATGGGCCCAGATTGCCTAACCCCAGAATGGCGGTACCATTGGTGATCACGGCGACCAGATTGGCTTTGGAGGTATAACGATAAGCATCAGCAGGGTTTGCGGCAATTTCACGCACCGGCTCAGCAACACCAGGGCTATAGGCCAACGCCAGATCATTGGCAGTTTCAGCCGACTTAGTCAGCGCAATAGCGATTTTGCCAGGAACAGGATGAGCATGATAATCAAGCGCGGCTTGACGAAGATCGGCAGACATAGAAACTCCCAGTGCAGAATATAAATAACAGCGGTATGTTTCTCAGATGATAGATCAGCGGGATGCAACCACAAGGGCTGATTGAGTCTTTATTTTCTTTTTTTACTTTTTTAAATAGCACAAAGCCAACCCGAAGGTTGGCTTTGTGCTATTTAAAACGTATCGTTTTGGAGGGAAGATTAGTTCTTGCCGCCCAGTACTGCGAAACGTTTTTTGAAGCGGTCGATACGACCACCAGTGTCCAGAACTTTCTGTTTACCGGTATAGAAAGGATGACACTCTGAACATACGTCCAGGTTCAGATCTTTACCAGTAGAACGGGTAACAAAAGTGTGACCGCAAGAACACTTAGCAGTGATCTCGTGGTAATCTGGGTGAATACCTTCTTTCATGGGAACCTCTGATTCAGGCCGTGTCGCCATCTGACCCGAAGCCAGACACCACACGAAACATTAAACGGATATTTTCAAGGGTCAGAATGATATAGGATAGACCCCACCCCCGCAAGCATATGCGCAGAAAAAACAACTATCCGTGTCTGAATTATTAACGCTCATTCAGGTCGCACTGCCGGTGCCGCTGTATCGCCGCTTCGACTACCTCGCATCACAACCACTGCCGCCAGTGGGGTGTCGGGTATTGGTGCCCTTTGGCCGCCAGCAATTAGTTGGCATTGTTACCGCACACCCAACAACCAGTGAACTCGCAGTAACAAAACTGAAACCCTTTTCACATCAGTTAGATGCAGTAAGTTTGTTTCCGCCTGCATTATGGAAATTGCTGTTGTGGGCCGCCGATTATTATCATCATCCGGTGGGCGAAGTATTACATCACGCTTTGCCGGTATTATTGCGCCAAGGAGAGCTCGCCGAACGTAAAACCATTCCTTGTTGGCAGTTGAATACCAATAACGAAATCGATGTTACTTCACTGAAACGAGCACCACGCCAGCAACAAGCACTTCGTTTTTTACAAGATGGCCCCTTGCCTGCAGCCGAGTTACGCGAACAAGGCATTGATACACCGGTTTTAAAGCAACTCGCCGATAAGGGTTTGATTACACACTTTGATCTGCATCTGCAGGCGCGCGAATGGCTTGATCATCTGTTATTGCATGAAAACGATGCACCTTATCTCAATAGTGAACAAGCCATCGTTTTAGCCGCTATCACGCAATCTGACTATAAACGCCCTTTTTTGCTGGAAGGTGTTACCGGCTCAGGTAAAACCGAAGTTTACCTGCAGTTGATACGCGATGTACTGGCACACGGCAAACAGGTTTTAGTGTTAGTACCAGAGATCGGGCTGACCCCGCAGTTATTACGCCGTTTTCGTCGTCGTTTTCATGCGCCGATTTTGACATTACATTCCGGCAT
Source organism: uncultured Tolumonas sp. (assembly GCF_963556105.2). NCBI lineage: Bacteria > Pseudomonadati > Pseudomonadota > Gammaproteobacteria > Aeromonadales > Aeromonadaceae > Tolumonas > uncultured Tolumonas sp. The sequence continues at coordinate 647,707 of NZ_OY829945.1, read as the reverse complement.
GAATGATCGTGAACGGTTGGATACCTGGCTGGCCTGTCGGGCCGGTGAAGCTGCCATTTTAATTGGCACCCGCTCGGCTATTTTCACGCCATTTAAAGATCTTGGCTTGATTGTCGTCGACGAAGAACACGACAGCTCATTTAAACAGCAGGAAGGTTTTCATTATCATGGCCGCGATTTAGCCATCATGCGCGCACAACGCGAACAGATCCCGATTGTGCTGGGTTCGGCTACCCCATCGTTGGAAACACTGCATAACGCATTACAAGGGCGTTATCATCATCTGCAAATGACACAACGCGCCGGTGGAGCACAAGCGGCACAACACCATCTGCTGGATGTTAAACATCTGCCGCTACAAGCCGGTATCGCTCCCCAGCTATTACAACTGATGGATGAACAACTGGCCGCTGGTAATCAGGTTATGTTGTTTTTAAACCGCCGTGGTTATGCCCCAGCACTCCTTTGTCACGATTGTGGCTGGGTGGCGGCATGCCCGCATTGTGATGCGTTTTACACCTGGCATCAGCAAGATAGAAAACTGCATTGTCATCACTGTGATCATATTCGCCCTGTGCCGCATCAATGCCCGGAATGTAACAGCCAGAATCTGGTTAGCTCTGGCGTCGGCACCGAACAACTAGCGCAATTTTTGGAACAACGCTTTCCTGCCTATAAAACGATTCGTATTGATCGAGATAACACGCGACGCAAAGGCGAACTGGAAGCGCACCTCAACGCCATTCGCCGACAGGAATATCAGATCCTGCTGGGTACCCAGATGCTAGCGAAAGGCCATCATTTCCCCGATGTCACCTTAGTGGGGATCTTAGATGTTGATGGCGCATTGTTTGCGGCTGATTTCAGGGCGACAGAGCGATTAGCGCAGCTTTGTGTTCAGGTCGCTGGTCGCGCCGGACGCGCCAGCAAGCCCGGTATGGTGGTATTACAAAGTCACCACCCGGAACATGCATTACTGCAAGATTTACTGAATAACGGCTATCACCATTTCGCCCGTACTTGTTTACAAGAACGTCAGGCCTTGGGGCTACCTCCGTTCAGCTACCAAGCAGTCTTACGTGGTGATTGCCCAAACCGCGAGCCGCTTGAACAATTCATGCAGCAAGCAGCACAAATATGTCATCACTATGGCGCACCGGATCTGCAATTACTGGGGCCAGTCAGCCCAGTGATGGAGCGCCGGGCAGGACGTTACCGGATGCTGTTAATGCTGCAATGCCCACAACGCATGCACTTACAACACTATCTGCAACAACTGCTACCCGCGATTGATAATCTGGCAATTTCTCATTCATTACGTTGGCATTTAGATGTCGATCCGCTGGAAATAGCAGGATAAGTCGCTAATCCCAATTTGACTATTTGCTATGCATTCTGATTACATTAATACTGATGGTATAGATTGGGAATAATGTGCATACAGGATGCTAAACCAAACGAATGGGAAACAGTCGGAACGTTAAATCACGGGCTCTCTCTTCCGCAAGCATCGTATTGTATTACGCGTTGTTTGCAGCAATATGGATCGCCGCTTCAGATAATCTACTGAGCTGGTTGATTGAAGATCGAGAATGGCTGAAATTACTCTCTATGGGTAAAGGTTTCCTATTCGTTGCGCTAACCAGCTTTCTGCTCTATTTGCTGTTAAATCTAAAATCACGAACAGAAATCACAGAAGAACAAACAACAAGTTCTTCCCGTCGTCTGTATTGGTTGTTTGCTTTTCAAATCCTTCTGATGCCGTTGATCCCGACTTTGGTTTACAGCATTCATGGTCATCAGATAAAACAAGACAGTCACAGTGATTTAACTGCTTTAGCTACCGTAAAAACCGAACAAATCGAAACATGGTTGAAGGAGCGGATCGCGGATGGCTTATTGATGCAAAACGATCAGTCATTCGCTCAGGCTATCGCATTAATCAATTACGGTGGCAGCGAAGCAACGGATGCCATTCAAAAGCCGTTGCAACAACTACAACAAAATAAAGAATATCAATCACTTACGATACTTGATGCTAAAAATGCGCCACGCATGATCTATGGCCATATGCCAGTACACAAAACCATCGTTGATTCACACTCCCACGGAAAACTTGATACGCATGCTCTTTTAACTGGCGATAAAGTAATTCAAACCAGCTGGTATTGGGATGAAAATAACCGTCTATATCTCGATATTCATGTACCACTGATTGATATGCGTCTGAATCAGACCGTTGGCACCTTGATTATGACGCAAGACTTGCAGACCACTTTATTACCACAACTTCAGAGCTGGAACGGGGTAGCTGACACTGGAAAAACCTACTTATTACAGCCGCATGATGATCGACTGGCCTTTATTCAGATACCCGCAAATGATGTCATACATACATACGCCACCGACCGACGCTATGACGAGAACACCGCATCGCTATTAAAACAAGCAATATCAGATGAGCCAGGCTCATATGAAGGTAAGGATATTTCTGGAAACAGCGTGATTGCCAGTTATATGCCAGTAAAATATTCTGGCTGGCACTTACTCGTACAGCAGGATCAAGCGGAAATTTATGCCCCGCTCTATACCTTGGTTTATTGGATCACGCTGGTGGTTTTCTTTGCCGGACTAATCGTGATTTTTGTGGTTAGCCTATTATGGCGGCAGCAGCAATACACCAATCAGTTAGAGATTCAGCGTCAGACCAGCGAAAAAGATCGTCTGTTACGACATTTTTTTGAACTACCACTGTTTGGTATGGCCATCACGCATACACAGACTGGACGTTGGATCCGCGTTAATGATCAACTGGCTGATTTACTCGGCTACAGCCAAAGTGAAATGGCCGAACAGACGTTAATGACGCTGACAGCAGAAGAATACCGAGCTGCTGATGCTGAAGCGATGCGGCAAATGGAATTAGATTTGTCGGACGGCTATCTTTGCGAAAAACAATTACGTCGGAAAGATGGCCGGCTAATATTCGTTAATGCCGATACCCGCTGTGTCAGAGCACAAAACCGTAGCATCTCTTTTATCATTTCAGTGATTGAAGATATATCGCAGCGTAAAGCCAGTGAACAGCAACTGAAGCATCAGAAAAACCTCTACGAAATGCTATCCCAAACTAACCAAGCAATTGTGCATTGTCAGGATAGGCAGGAGTTATTTAAGCAGATTTGCCAAATCGCGGTAGAGCATGGCGGTTTGTTACTCGCATTTATTGGTAAGTATTACAAAGACAGAAATGATATTGATGTCCTGCATGCCTTTGGGGACGATAACGGCTTCAGTAGCTGGATAACCGAACACAAAAAAGTACAACCGGAACTACTGACTCACACTGGTGCGATACAGGCTTTAATGAGTCAGAAAGATCTGATCTTTAATGACTATCAGCATGAACCAAGTACCGAGCCATTTCATGAAATAGCCCACAAAGCAGGTATCGCTTCTGCCGGATATTTTATTATTCGCGAAAAGAATGAAATCACCGGTGTACTTAGCCTGTATTCCGATACGGTAAATTTCTTCGACGCCGAAACGCAGGCGACCATGACCGAAATGGCATTAGATGTCTCTTTTGCGCTGGATAACCTCAAACGAGAACATCAGTTAGAAGAAAGTGAACAACGCTTCCGCTCTGCCATTATGAATTCCCCCAGCCCGACGGTGATTTATACCGAATCGGGTACCGGATTAACGCTGAACAGTCGTTGGACTGAGCTCAGCGGTTATGATCTCACGGATATGCCATCGCGCAGTGAATGGCTGAAAGTGGCGATCCCATTACAACCGGATAATCCAAATCTTATTTCTGAGAATGGGCATCGCATCACCGCACCGGTTCATAACGGTGAATACCTCATCCACTGTAAAGATGGCAGCCAACGTTACTGGGATATGCATTCTGCGCCACTAGGCCAAAATGAAAATGGTGAAATGTTATTGCTGAGCATGGCCAGTGATATTACCGAGCGAAAGATTGCAGAAGAAGAACTGAAAAAAAGTGAAAGCTTATTTCATACCCTCGCCACCTTTGTACCAGTAGGTATATTCCGTCTGAATTTAGCCGGCAAATTACGCTACCTGAATGAATATGGCACAGCACTATTGCAATGTTCAACCGACGATTTGTCACATTGGCTGGATGCACTGATTGCGGAAGATCGGCAGCAGTTATTACAGCATTGGTTGCCCGCCTTATTAAATGGTATCGCGGGAGAAATGGAATGTCAGGTCAGTCATGGCAATGCGCCCAGCACATGGCTCGTGATCAATGCGTCACCAGAAAAAAATGAGCATGGCGAAACTATCGGTTATATCGGCAGCCTGACCGATATCTCGTCACAAAAAACCAATGAAGAGATACTGCGTCAGTCGGCCACCGTCTTTGACCATACCCGTGAAGGGATCATGATCACCGATACGCAATCGCATATTCTGCGAATAAACCCGGCATTAACAGAGTTGTTTGGTTATACCGAGCAAGAGTTACTGCATGAAACGCCGGCCATATTCAAATCTGGCCAACACTCGACTGAATTTTACCAAATGATGTGGCACGCCATAAAAACCTCCGGCTACTGGCGTGGTGAGATCTGGAATCGTCGGAAAGACGGCGAGCTGATCCCGCTCATCGGTAGTATCAGCAGCGTGCATGACAATAAACATCAGCTAACACACTACGTCAGTGTCTATACCGATATTCGCCAGCTTAAAGACTCTGAGGCACAACTGGAACATCTGGCTCGTCATGATCCGCTAACACAACTGCCTAATCGCTCTCTGCTGGCGATCAACCTCGCACACGCTCTCGCTTTGGCTGAGAGACGCCAACAACGTGTAGCGTTAATCATGCTAGATCTGGATCGTTTTAAAGATGTTAACGATAGCTTTGGCCATCAAATTGGTGATGTCTTATTACAAGAGGTCGCCCTACGTTTACGCAAACGTATTCGTGAATCAGACACCATTTGTCGTTTAGGTGGTGATGAATTTACTGTGTTGGTAGAAGGAAATCCGGACATCAGTGCTATCGACCATATGGCAGAAGAGATACTACAACTGTTAACGGTTCCCTTCCATTTACCTAATGGCCGAGATGTCATCATCGGTGCCAGTATTGGGATCAGCTTGTATCCCGAACATGGTGATACACCAGAAGATTTATTACAGCAGGCTGATGCCGCTATGTATCGGGCCAAAGCCAGTGGCCGCAGCTGTTTCCGCTACTTCTCGGATGAATTGACACTAGCAGCAGAACGCCGTCTCGATCTGGAAGTACGCTTACGCCGCGCCATTGAACTCAATGAACTGCGCGTTTATTTTCAACCACAGGTGGATATTGTCAGTAATCGAATTATCGGCGCGGAAGCGCTCGTTCGTTGGCAAGATCCGAATCGTGGTTTGATCGCACCGATTAATTTTATTCCGGTCGCCGAAGAAACCGGGTTAATCAAACAACTGGGTGAATGGGTGCTTTTCGAAACATGTCGACAAGGAAATGAGTGGCTACAAAAAGGGCTGCCGGCGATCAATCTCGCGGTTAATATCTCACCGGTGCAATTCCGTTACAGCAACATAATGGAATCTGTCGTCAATGCGTTGGATGAAACCGGCTTCCCGGCAGCACATCTGGAACTCGAACTCACCGAAAGTGCCTTGATGACACATGAAACGGAAGCGGCTGAAATCCTTAACCAATTGCGACAACTGGGTGTGCGGTTAGCTATTGATGACTTTGGTACAGGTTATTCCTCTCTCGCTTATCTAAAACGCTTTCCACTCGATGTGCTGAAGATCGATAAGAGTTTCGTCGACGACATTCCGCATAAAAAAGATGATATGGAAATTGCCGCGACCATTGTGGCGATGGCGCATACATTACGCTTAAACGTCATGGCGGAAGGGGTGGAAACCGAAGAACAACTCGCCTTCCTGAAAAGTCAGGGTTGCGATTGTTATCAAGGTTATCTGATGAGCCCGCCGGTCCCGGCGGCGCAATTTGAGCAACTCTTATGGGAACAACAGCTGCGTGAACATCAGCCGGTATAATCTACCGGCTGTTTCACACCTAAACTGCAGCGATAATTAGCGAGGAATTTGCTGCGTAATGCAGTGAATGTTACCGCCACCCAGCAGAATTTCACGCGCCGGTACACCGACAACAGTATGCGCAGGGAAAATCTGCTGCAAAATAACTTTCGCTTCATCATCTGTTTTTGGATCGAGTAACGGATAGACGATGCGATCGTTCGTGATCAGAAAATTCACATACGAACCAGCCAGACGACCACCCGCATCACGCGGTACACCAGAGCCATCAACCACACCGGCTGATTCTTCTTCTGTGCAATACAACGGGCCTGGTTGCGGTAGTTTCCAGATCTTCAGTTTGCGGCCTTGTGCATCTACCGTTTCTGACAGCACCTTAAACGCCGCTTGCGAGCGCGCATATTGCGGATCAGTTTCATCGTCTGTCCAATGCAAAATCACTTCGCTTGGGCGAGCAAAACAGCACATATTATCGATGTGACCATCCGTCTCATCCATATACACGCCCTCTTCCAACCAGATGAAATGAGTAACGTTCAAATAATCACGCAGATAATCTTCGATCTGAGCCTTCGACAGATGCGGATTGCGGTTTTTGTTCAGCAGGCATTCTGCCGTAGTCATGCAGGTGCCTTCACCATCCACATGGATCGAGCCGCCTTCTAAAATCAAGGGGGCGACATAACGATCAAAGCCATGTACCTCTAGCATTTGACGCGCCACCAGCTCATCTTGATCCCACGGGAAATACAGGCCGCCATGATGGCCGCCCCAGGCGTTAAAGCCCCAATCCACACCACGACATTCGCCGTTACCATTAATCACCACGGTCGGGCCGGTATCACGAGCCCAGCAGTCATCGCTGTTCATCGGCACTAACGTGACAGCAGCAGGCATAATGGCTTTGGCCTGCGGCATAAATTGCTCTGGCACCGCCATATACACCTGAGTAGCCCCTGCAATCGCTTCCGCGACTTGGGCGAAGGTAGCTTGCGCGAATTTGCCGGCTTCACGCCAGTTATCAGGGCGGAACGGCCAGATCATCCATACCGCTTGTTGCGGTGCCCACTCGGCGGGCATAAAAAAAACCGTCCTGCTTTGGCAGGCCGGTTACTGTCTTAATTGTCATATCCTGATGTCCTTGATTACTGTCAGGAAAGAGATTGGCAGGAAAAACTTACCAAGAAGTTTCGCCATCGGAGGTCATGATAGTGCTGTACATCGCCGGGCGGCGATCGCGGAACAGACCCCAGCTGATGCGCTGTTTGCGGATCGCGTCCAGATCAAAAGTATGCACCAGCACGCATTCGCTGGTCTTATCCGCCTGTTGCACCAATGCACCAGTCTGATCGGCAATAAAAGATGAACCGTAGAAGGTCATTTCTAAGCCTTCGACAAATTTGCTCTTTTCAGTACCAACACGGTTAGAAGCGATCACTGGAATGATATTGGCAGCCGCATGACCTTGCTGTACGCGAGTCCAATGTGGCTGTGAATCGATTTCTGGATAAGCCGGTTCAGAACCAATCGCAGTCGGGAAGAAAATCACATCAGCACCCAACAACGCCAAGCTGCGCGCGGTTTCCGGGAACCATTGATCCCAGCAGATGCCAACGCCGACATTGGCGTATTTGGTTTCCCACACGACAAAACCGGTATCACCTGGGGTGAAGAATTGTTTTTCCTGATAAGCCGGGCCATTTGGGATGTGGGTTTTACGATACACATCCAGCACTTCACCGTCGGCATCAATCATGACCAGCGAGTTGTAATGTGCATTGCCTGCGCGTTCAAAAAACGACAGCGGCAGCACGACATCCAGCTCTTTTGCCAGTGCAGAGAAATGTTGGATCAGTGGGCTATCTTCCAGCGTTTGCGCCAGATCGAAATGTTCCGGGCTTTGGTCAATGCAGAAGTAAGGTGTCTGGAACAGCTCTTGGATCAGGATGATTTGTGCACCCTTCGCCGCTGCGTCACGTACCAGCTTTTCAGCCCGGGCGACGTTGCCCTCAATATCCCAGGAACAGGCCATCTGAGTGGCTGCAACGGTAACTAATGCCATAACACGCTCCTTCTGAAGAATAAATTACTGTCAATGAACGGCAGAACCTCTGATTTTATCTGCTTTGCCAGCAATGATCGACAGCTGAAGTGCGCTTAATACAATAAATCACCAAAGCCGTTCAATAATCGCGGCAAGCCTTGCGTAAATTGCACTGGCGCATCCAGCAAAGCAAAACAGAGACAACCATCGCGCGATTGCGGCTGATGGGCAATTTTCGCATCCCGCAGTACAAAATCACCGGGAATATACTCACCCAATTCATCGCGGAACACACCGGTTAGCGGTAGCGTTAATTCCATACCGCGGTGGGTATGTTGTGGTACCGCTGCGCCGGCAGACAGATACATCAAGCTGGCCCGGCCACTGGATTGGTCATCTAATAATAAGCGGCTACGGCCAATATTGCCCATCTGTTGCCAATTCTGACGGCTGATATGGCGTAAGGCGCGGGGTAACCAAAATGACTGCCCCTGGATCTCGATCTTCGGCTCTTCCGCCTGCACGGGTACAGGTATCGACGGTTGTTCCAGAATATACGCCAACATGTCGTCGAACAGGTGTTCTTCTTCGGGTAAGACCTTATCGGCTATCAACACACTTTCTGCGAGCTGACGTTCCAGATCTGCGACACGACGGGCACAGGTTGGGCAAAACTCCACATGGATCGCCACGGCCAGCGTCATACTGAGTGGTAAAGTATCGGCGGCATAAGCAGCCAGCAGAGCATTATCAGGATGGAAATTAATCATGCTCGCGCTCCTGCTCAATTTGTTCACGCAATTTAGATAACCCCAGACGCAGACGTGATTTAACCGTTCCTAACGGGATCTGCAGACGATCGGCAATTTCCTGTAGTGTTTGTTCCAATAGATAAACACCGCGTACCACTTCCTGTTGTGCCGGAGGCAGTAAATGCAGGTAATGCGTTAATTGTCGAGTCAGAATATCGTTTTCGCCTGGATCGTTCTCGTCGTCTTCGACTGCCTGATATTCCAATACTGGCCACAGATCTTCCGCTACCAGATCTTCTTTCGATACTTGCTGGCGCCGTAACATGTCGAAGCACTGGTTACGCATGACAGTGTAGATCCAGGTGGTGGGCGCCCCTTTTTCCGGGTGGTATAAAGCAGCTTTTTGCCAAACGGCGAGCAACGTATCTTGCACCAGCTCCATAGCCCGGGCTTCCGAGCGCAGATGGCGTAAGCCGTAATGACGAATACGGGGAGCAAAATAGTGGAACAGCTGGCCATACGCGGCTTTGCTACGCTGCGTGGCCACCTGTAACAGTAACGCGGTGAGATCGAGGTTCGCGTCTTCCATTAACATCCTCTGCGGGGGCAGTCGATACGACTGAATAACCGCAGTATATCCCAAGTTTACGCATCCCATAATGAACGCCCTGAACTAATCGCGTAATTGCTTATTACGCGAGCAGTCAGTAGGCGGATCATTTGCAGGGATAATTCTGTTTAATGTTGGCGAATGGCCGCATCTTCTTCCTGCACGGCCTGTAGCAGAAAATGCAGGGCATCGTGATAATCGTTGCTGGCCATCAGGCTAAATTTCTCTTCCGCTGCCAATGGCAACACTTCCAGCCAGCGTTGCACCACCCAGCAAGCATCAGCCCATTGTGGTGTCGGGTAATACGCCGCGTAGTTGGGGTGTTCCTGAAATACCTGCCCCAGCTTCTCAGCCAGAATATGCTGCTCCGGTTGTAAAGGGGCATGTTGCCAGCCCGGTAATAGCTGCACATCGGCACTTAATAAACCATCTGACTCGACTTCCAGTGACCGAATGCGGAAACGATCGATCCCTTTAACGGTAACGCCTAATATGCCGTCGTCGAGGCAATCAAAATCGATAATTTCAACTCGGGTACCAATCGCCAGTAAGGGAGAAAACCCGCCATCCTGTGCTTTGCCTAATAAACAGAGCCCCATACCGCGTTTGGAGGCTTCCGCAATCATTCGCAGATAGCGTGGTTCAAAGACCCGCAACGGCAGCACACCATCCGGTAACAGGTTGAGACGTAAGGGAAATATGGATAGTTGCATAGCAACCTCCTTTTTATGATCAACAGGAGTTTGTGTCGAGACTGTTCTCCGATTTCTGATGTGTCTCGTTCATCAGGAATCACTACTCCAGTTTTGTCGTTGTGCTGTCGTTATTTTTAGCTTCTGTTTTAATTGTAGCCGCATGTAGCTAACTTTCCTGAATCCGCATCGAAAAGGTAGTCAGTGCCCAGCAATCCGAGTAAAATTTGCGGCCCAGCCGTCTGGCTACCCGTATTCGTGTCAGGAACCGTCAGAAACAATGAAAGCACAGATCCAGCAACTCCTTGAACAAACCGTATCCAGCCTGAAAGCAGCGGCATTAATTCCGGTTGAATTAGAACCGCGGATTCAGGTCGATAACACCAAAGACAAGGCGCACGGCGATCTGGCGACCAATCTGGCGATGTTGCTGGCAAAACCGGCAGGTAAAAATCCGCGTGAACTGGCCCAACTGATTATCGAACATCTGCCCGCTTCGACTCTGGTTGCCAAAGCAGAAATCGCCGGCCCTGGTTTTATCAATTTCTTCTTAGACAGTGCCTGGCTGGCTAAACAGATCGAAGCTATTGCTGCCAGCCCAACCGCGGAAGTGAAACCGGCTGTTCCGGCTCAGACTATTGTTACCGACTACTCAGCTCCCAACGTTGCCAAAGAGATGGCCGTGCACCACATCCGCTCCACTGTCATTGGTGATGCGGTAACACGTACGCTGGAATTCTTAGGTCACAACGTGATCCGCGCCAATCACATCGGTGATTGGGGTACCCAGTTCGGTATGTTGATCGCGTATTTGGAAAAAGTGCAGAACGAACAAGCCAGTGAACTGGAGTTGTCTGATCTGGAAGCCTTCTATCGCGAAGCCAAAAAACATTACGACGAAGATGAAGTCTTTGCCGAGCGTGCGCGTGGTTATGTGGTGAAACTGCAAGGTGGTGACGAATATTGTCGCGCCATGTGGAAAAAACTGGTCGATATCACTATGGCGCAAAACCAGCTGATTTATGACCGTCTGAATGTCAGCCTGACTGAAAAAGATGTGATGGGCGAAAGCCTGTACAACCCGATGCTGCGTACCATCGTGGAAGATCTGCAAGCGCAAGGGCTTGCCGTTGCCAGCGAAGGCGCGTTAGTGGTTTACCTTGATGAAATCAAAGGTAAAGACGGCGAAGCCATGGCGGTGATCATCCAGAAACGTGATGGCGGTTTCCTCTATGCCACTACCGATATCGCTTGTGCTAAATACCGTGTGGAAACCCTGAAAGCCGATCGCGTACTCTATTTCATCGACTCCCGCCAGCATCAACATCTGCAGCAGGCATGGTCGATTGCACGTAAAGCGGGTTATGTACCAGCCGAAGTCTCTTTAGAACACCATGCCTTTGGCATGATGCTGGGCAAAGATGGTCGCCCATTTAAAACCCGTTCCGGTGGCACCGTTAAACTATCTGAACTGCTGGATGAAGCTGAACAACGCGCCAGCGATCTGATCTCGGTGAAATCAGCCGATCTACCGGAAGATGAAAAAGCCAAGGTCGTGCATGCAGTCGCCATGGGTGCCGTGAAATACGCTGACCTATCTAAAAACCGCACCACCGATTACATCTTCGACTGGGACAACATGTTGACCTTCGAAGGCAACACCGCGCCTTACTTGCAATACGCCTATACCCGTATTCAATCGATCTTCCGTCGCCTGGGTGATGATGCGAAAACTGGCCCAGTGCAGATTACCGCACCTGCGGAAGAAACACTGGCGCAGAAACTCCTGCAGTTTAACGATGTGGTACACAACGTGGCACAAAAAGGCATGCCACATCTGCTGTGTACTTATTTGTATGAGCTGTCTGGTTGCTTCATGAGCTTCTACGAAGCCTGCCCGATTAATAAAGAAGGCGTTACTGCGGCCGAGAAAGCCAGCCGTCTGACCCTGTGTCAGGCGACGGCAAAAACACTGAACCTCGGTTTGTCATTGCTTGGCATTGAAACACTGGAGCGCATGTAAATCATGACTCGGGATTACGTCCGCAGCTCACAACCGACCAAACGCAAACCCGCCGCGAAAGCACCTGCTGGCCGCGGGAGAAGCAACAATACCAGCAGCGCCCCCTTTCCTGTGGTGCGTGCCGTATTGGCATTGGCGCTGGTTATTGGCTTTGGCATTTTCCTGTACCATATCCACGGTTCGTCAGAAGAAACCGCCCCCGTCGCGACGACCCAAGCTCCGGCGGCGGCGCCGATCCCGATTGAAAAACAACGTCCGGCCAAAGAAGAGTTTGATTACATGCAGATCCTGCAAAATAAGGAAGTGCCTGTTGAACTGCCGGATGGTCAGGTGATTGGCGATCCAAGTAAAGATCCGCAAATTCTGCAGCAGCAACAAAAAATGCAAGACATGTTGCGAGCCCAACAGGAACGCGCCAAGGTGTTGGCCCAGCAACAAAACGGTCAGCTCCCTGCTGATGCCGATGATGACAATGGTACACAACCGACTAACACCTTAACGCCATCGGCACCTAAAAATGTTAATACCAGCAAAGCGATAAATCAGTCGACAGCAACGGTAGCAACGACGGATCAAAACGCAGCCGCAACCACTCAGCACACCGATGTGCGTAAACCGCGCTCGTTTGCGGAAGTTATTGCCAATGAAAGCAATAAAACCAGCAAACCAGCCAGTACCACCACAACGACGGTCAAAACAACAGAACATAAAACGGTGGCACAAGAGCGTGACGAAGCCTTAGCTATGTTTGGTAAACCACGTCCTTACGCTGCCGAGACAACTACAACAGCAACCACACACAATGTTGCGACAACCAGCAGTACAACGACCGCAGCAACCAGCAAACGTTATATGATGCAGTGTGGTGCTTTCCGTACTGCCGATCAGGCCAGCTCGCTGCAATCGCGTATCGCAGTGCAAGGGCAAAATGCACAGATCCGCGAAGGCAGTAATACTTCCGGTACTTGGCATCGCGTGATATTGGGCCCGTATGCGAACCGCCCAGCGGCAGAACAAGCGCTGTCACGTCTGAAAGGCGCGGGGACGGTACAAAGCTGTACTATCTATTCCCAGTAACTCGCTATTCTCAGTAATACGCTACGCGCTATAGCAGTTTTCTTCGCGTAATAACGTATTTCCACACAATTCCAGTCGGTTTAACCTTGAAATAGGGGCTCCACGCCCCTATCTCCTGTTTCATGAATCTTTCGTCGGCCACGCCGACTACTCGTGATCGAGGTTTATGTGACTACAATCGTTTCTGTTCGACGTAATGGCCAAGTCGTGATTGGCGGTGATGGTCAGGTATCGCTTGGCAATACCGTCATGAAAGGTAATGCCCGTAAAGTGCACCGCTTATATAACGGTAAAGTATTAGCTGGGTTTGCCGGTGGTACCGCTGACGCTTTCACACTGTTGGAACGTTTTGAGGCCAAATTACAGGCCCATCAGGGCAATCTGGAACGTGCCGCTGTTGCGTTAGCCAAAGAATGGCGTACCGACCGTGCCTTACGTAAATTGGAAGCCCTACTGGCCGTCGCAGACACGCAACGCTCTTTCATCATTACCGGTAATGGTGACGTAGTGCAACCGGAAAACGACCTGATTGCTATTGGCTCTGGTGGTGCATTTGCGCAATCCGCCGCCCGGGCCTTGTTGGAAAACACCGATTTATCCGCTGCAGATATCGTGAAAAAAGCTCTGACGATCGCCGGTGACATCTGCGTGTTTACTAATAATTTCCAGACTATTGAAGTGTTGGATTATCCAACCATCACACCAGTTTAATCTATTGCCTAGCAAGGATATTCAGATGTCCGAAATGACTCCGAGAGAAATAGTTCACGAGCTTGACCGTCATATCATTGGTCAGGCCGAAGCCAAACGCGCGGTTGCCATCGCTTTGCGTAATCGCTGGCGCCGTATGCAACTTAGTGACGAATTACGTCAGGAAGTGGCACCCAAAAACATTCTGATGATTGGCCCGACTGGGGTTGGTAAAACTGAAATTGCCCGTCGCTTAGCCAAACTGGCCAATGCCCCTTTTATTAAAGTCGAAGCCACTAAATTCACCGAAGTCGGTTATGTCGGTAAAGAAGTCGACAGCATCATCCGTGATCTGACCGATATGGCTCTGAAAATGATGCGTGAGCAGGAAATGGAAAAAGTCCGTTTCCGCGCGCAGGAAGCCGCTGAAGAACGTGTATTGGATGTGTTACTGCCGCCGGCCCGTAGCAACTGGGGCGAAGCAGAAAAAACCGAAACCGGTGCCCATACCCGTCAGATCTTCCGCAAAAAATTGCGTGAAGGTGAGCTCGACGATAAAGAGATCGAAATTGAAGTCGCAGCACCACAAATGGGTGTGGAAATCATGGCTCCACCCGGCATGGAAGAGATGACCAACCAGTTACAAGGTCTGTTCCAGAACATGTCGAGTGGTAATACCCGCAAGCGTAAATTGAAAGTCAAAGAAGCGCTGAAACAACTGGTGGAAGAAGAAGCCGGACGCTTACTGAACCCTGAAGAGCTGAAAGAAAAGACTATTCATGCTGTGGAAAATAACGGCATTGTCTTTATCGATGAGTTCGACAAAATTTGTAAACGTGGCGAAAGCAGCGGCCCAGATGTTTCCCGTGAAGGTGTGCAACGCGATCTGTTACCGCTGATTGAAGGTTGTACCGTCAATACCAAACACGGCATGGTACGTACTGATCATATTCTGTTTATTGCCTCCGGCGCGTTCCAGATCGCCAAACCATCCGATCTGATCCCGGAATTACAAGGCCGTCTGCCGATCCGTGTTGAGCTGAAAAGCCTGACTGTGGATGATTTCGAACGCATCCTGACCGAACCGAATGCTTCATTAACCGAGCAATATCGCGCCTTGATGGCGACCGAACAGGTGAACATTGATTTCACTGCAGAAGGTATTCGCAGCATCGCAGAAGCGGCTTGGCAGGTTAACGAACGCACAGAGAATATCGGTGCCCGTCGTCTGCATACCGTGCTGGAAAAGCTGATGGAAGATATTTCTTATGATGCAGCCGACAATGCAGGTCAGGTATTCAGCATTGATGCGCAATACGTGAACCGGTATCTCGGGGCATTAATCGAAGATGAAGATTTGAGTCGTTTTATTCTGTAAACCGACGACCTCATCAGACTAACAGAGCGCGCCATAACAGGGGCGCTCTTTTTTTATCCGCGATTTATTCTTTGATCACTTTGATATCGCTGAAACCAAATTCCAGGAATGAGTTATCACGAAAATCTTTTACAGCCCCGACTTTTTTACTCAACGCAGCCAGCTGCCGCTCCATCGCCAGATAAGCGCGTAAATCCACACCCTCTTCCGCCGCAATAGCTTCATAAATATCGTGATATTTATCATTCGCGTATTGGATCACACGTGGCCGACCTTTGTAGCTATAACTAATTTTTAACGCCATGATGCCTCATTCACTGTAATTTAGGATGCAGCTATACATCCGCTTAGCGCTATTGTAACCCGAAGCTAACTCAGGGTCGAAAAATGAAATTCCCACGGCATAAAATGACCTGCTTTATTTCACCGCAACAACCGACTCAAGCCGTTTTGCCCGCCAGATCAGATAAAAAACCGGTAACACAATCACCGCCATCACCAGAAATACATTCTGGTGCAGATGGCGATACAAAATCCCGCTTAACACCGTAAACAGGGCCAGCGATAGAGATTGCCCGATCGCGGAATATAGGGTCTGCCCGGAAATGATCGCCTCACGTGGTAAACGTTGCCCCAGATAACGCATCGCACCTAAATGAGCCAATGTGTAAGTAAACGAATGCAACGCTTGAGCAGGAAACAGTAACCACAGCTCCAGGCTGGTGCCCAGCGTGACCCAGCGGATCACCGCCCCGATAGCCGCCCAGCAGAGTAACCGCTCGGGTGACCAGTCAGACAATAACCGGCGACTGGTAGCGAACATGATAATTTCAAACACCACACCCGTGGTCCACAGCAGACTCACCGTCGAAGCCGCCAAACCTTGCGACTGCCAATAGATAGCACTGAAACTGTTATAGGCAGAGTGACTCCCGAAGATCAGCGCCTCAATGGCGAGAAAATTCAGAAATGCTTTATTGCGTAACAATTGGCCATAACCATGCGTTTCACTTTCCTGACCAATGGTACGCGGTGCCGGTTTCATCGGTACATGAATACAAAAACCGGCCAGTAACAAAAACAGCACGATACAGTGCAAGATCCAACTTGGGCCAAGATGTTCAATGACAAAACCAATCAGTGTGGCACCGACAATAAAAGCCGCCGAACCCCACAAACGAACATTGCCGTAATCCAGATTAACCTGAATCACCATTCGGGCAGCCACCGCATCACTTAACGGTAATAAGGTGGGATAAACGAAATTAACCAGCAAGGTGAAGAAAAAAATCAGCCAGAACTGCGAGGATAAATAGAAACCAGCAAAGCTGAGTAAGCCACCCAACACCAGCAACCGGGCAATGGGGATCAGTCGTTCGGCACGTTTCGCCTGACGCATGATCACCAGACTGCCGCACAAGCGCATGGCAAAGCCGATACCCAACAACAAACCGATTTGTTCTGACTGTAAACCGACCGACTCCAGCCAAACACCCCAGAATGGTGAAAAGATACCTAAAACTAAATAGATCGCTGATAAGTTCAGCGCTAACCAAGGATAAGGTGACATGAAACAACAACAGAAAGGAGGAATGGCGCACAGATTAACAAATTGTTACGCATCTTGCAGGAAACAAATAAAGAATAATTGTGCAGCGAGTCACATTGTTACCGGAAACAAACACCAAAAGAAACCGGTTTCAATCTCATTTCACACTGCCTTTTGTACTAGATAGTAAAGCTATTACCGCACATCAGCTTATGGAATAAAAAATGCCCGACAACAAAGCTGACGGGCATCGGATAACACCATAAAACGGCAGAAATTATTTCGCAGGTGAAGCCAATTTGGCGCGAACGGCATGAATAATCATTGGCAGCAACGAAATAACAATGATGCCCATCATCAGCATGGTGAAGTTCTTACGCACAAATTCCAGCTCGCCAAACTTATAGCCGGTGTAGGCAAATGACATCACCCATAACGCACCACCGACTAAATTAAACGCCATAAAACGTTTGTAAGTCATCGCGCCCATGCCCGCCACAAATGGTGCAAAGGTGCGAATGATCGGGACAAAGCGGGTAATAATGATGGTCTTGCCACCATGCTGTTCAAAGAAAGCATGGGTTTTATCCAGATAGTCTTTTCTGAACACTTTGGAATTCGGGTTTTGAAACAATTTAACCCCAAAGAAATGGCCAATAGTGTAGTTCAGAATATTACCGGTCACCGCTGCAGTCATTAATAACGCCACCAATACATGGATATCCATGGCATTCGGGCTGCTTTGTGTGGTGGCCACTAAGGCGCCGGCGGCAAACAGTAAAGAATCACCCGGTAAAAATGGCGTTACGACAAAGCCGGTTTCACTGAAAATGATCAAAAACAAGATACCGTAGACCCAAATACCATAAGTGGTAAACAGCTCCTGCAGATGCACATCAATGTGTAAAACAAAATCAACGACCAGATGTAACCAATCCATAAATGAGATCCCGATCAAAAAGTTGCGCAAAGTCTAAGCGATCCAACAAGGGGCGGCAATCGCCCCGGGAAGAGATTTTTACTTAGGTTTACAGAAGGATTATTGCGGTTTTTTTACTTTGGCATCTAATTCAGCCAGTTTACTTTCCATTAATGCCCGAATGGTATTGCTGCAATCTTTAACGGTTGCACGCGTCCATTGTTGGGAATCGACTGGTGGCAGCATTTCCACGATGATTTCGCCATTATCCCAGCGATTGAGATCAATTTGCCCGGCATAACTGGAACAAACGATCGGCACCAGCGGTACTTTCGCCGCTATAGCGGTATGAAAGGCACCGGTTTTAAAGGGAATTAAGCCCCGACCTTTAGAGCGTGTCCCTTCTGGGAACATCCAGATGGAGATGCCGCGTTGTTTGATTTTCGCTACAACCTGACGGATGGTATCGGCAGCTTTACTGCTCCGCGCACGATCAATCAGGATATTACCGCTCAGGTAATAAACCTGACCAAACAGCGGGATCCAAGCCAAACTCTGCTTACCCATTGAAACGGTGCCCGGCATGACACATCCCAATACCATGATGTCATAGTTAGTTTGATGATTGGCAACATACACCGCAGAGCCAAGTGTCCGGCATTCATCCCGCACAATACGGTTAACTTTAACGCCCAACACCCAGCAAGCCCAATTGAGCATCCGCGATAGGTAATACACGTTATTTTTATGGCGTGGTCGCGCTAAACAGACCAGCATGCCAATCACAAACCAAACCAACAACAATACGATCAATGTGATAATACGTAACACTTTTAGCATGAAAATAACCTTTTATACTGCATCATCAGAAGCCGACACACTCAGTTCCGGCTCAACTCGATCAACTCGCTGTAAACCGCGTGGCAATTTAGCCCCGCGACGACCACGCTCCCCGTGATATAACGTCATATCACCCGGCTTCAGCGTTAATTTGCGTTTACCGGCATACAAGGTCACCGCCTGATCTTGGCGCACCACTGCGATATGGCTAACAAACTCTTCCCTGCTGGCCACTTTATCGGCTGGAATACCGATCAGTTTATTGCCTTTTCCTTTACCCAACTGCGGTAACGTATTCAGAGGGAACAACAACATGCGGCCTTCACTGCTGATCACCAGACACAACGCATCATCCTGCTTGCCAGTGATTTGTGGTGGTAACACCTGCGCACCTTCCGGCAAGGTTAACAGTGCCTTACCGTTTTTGTTTTTACTCACCAGATCGTTGTAGGTACACAAGAAACCATAACCGGCATCGGACGCAATCAGGTAACGATCTTCATCATTGCCCAGCATGACATAACGAGTCTGTTCACCGGTGGCAAAACTGAGTTTGCCGGTTAACGGCTCCCCCTGACCGCGTGCTGATGGCAAGGTATGCGCTTCTAGCGAGTAGGTGCGACCCAGATTACTCATAAACACCGCTTGCTGGTTACTGCGCCCTTGCGCACTCACCAGATAACCATCACCGGCTTTGTAACTTAAGCCCTGCACATCCACCTCATGCCCTTTCGCGGCACGTACCCAGCCCATTTCAGAGACCACCACCGTCACCAACTCACTTGGCGTCAGCTCTTTTTCCGTCAGTTGCTTGGCTTCCTGGCGTTCCACCAGCGGTGAGCGGCGATCATCGCCATATTTTTCCGCATCGGCCTGAATTTCTTTTTTCAGCAAATTACCCAGTTTACGCTCAGAACCCAGCAAAGCTTGCAGCTGATCGCGCTCTTTGGCTAATTCATCTTGCTCACCGCGGATCTTAAATTCTTCCAACTTCGCCAGATGACGCAGTTTCAAATCTAAAATCGCATCGGCCTGAATATCGGACAAACCAAAGCGGCGCATCAGCTCTTTTTTCGGTTCATCTTCATTACGGATGATCGCGATCACTTCATCGATATTGAGATACGCAATCAGTAAACCGTCCAAAATATGCAAACGGTTCAGCACTTTATCGAGTCGGAATTGCAGACGGCGCCGTACCGTTTCCCGGCGAAATGTCAGCCATTCGGTTAGGATCGTCAGCAGGTTTTTGACCTGTGGCCGGTGATCCATCCCCAACATATTGAGGTTCACACGATAACTTTTTTCCAGATCGGTGCTGGCAAACAGATGCTGCATCAGCTGTTCCACATCGATACGGTTGGAACGCGGCACAATCACCAGACGGGTCGGGTTTTCATGATCGGATTCATCGCGTAAGTCACTGACCATCGGCAATTTCTTGGCCTGCATTTGCGCAGCGATTTGCTCAATAACACGTGCACCGGATGCCTGATGTGGCAATGCAGTGATGACGATATCGCCATCTTCCATGTGATACACCGCACGCGCCCGAATCGAGCCTTTGCCCGATTCATAAATTTTACGGATCTCAGCCCGTGGCGTGATGATCTCGGCTTTCGTCGGGTAATCCGGCCCCTGCACATGATCGAGCAAATCAGCCATAGTCGCATCAGGGCGATCAAGCAATGTAATACAAGCCTGTGCGACTTCGCGTACGTTATGCGGTGGAATATCGGTCGCCATACCAACCGCGATACCGGTGATCCCATTTAACAGGATATGTGGCAAGCGCGCCGGCAGGATCTGCGGCTCTTGCATGGTGCCATCAAAGTTAGGCTGCCATTCAACCGTGCCCTGTTCCAGTTCACTCAATAACAACTCAGAGAAACGCGATAACCGCGCTTCGGTATAACGCATCGCCGCGAACGATTTCGGATCATCCGGCGCCCCCCAGTTACCCTGACCGTCCACCAGCGGATAGCGGTAAGAGAACGGTTGCGCCATCAGCACCATGGCTTCATAACAAGCTGAATCACCATGCGGATGGTATTTACCGAGCACATCCCCGACGGTACGTGCCGATTTTTTATGCTTCGCCAGTGCGGATAAGCCCAGTTCACTCATCGCATACACGATACGACGCTGCACTGGCTTTAACCCGTCCGCGATATGCGGTAAGGCGCGATCCATGATCACGTACATGGAGTAGTTGAGATAAGCCTGTTCAGTGAAAGTTCGCAGCGGCTGGCGCTCGACTCCATCCAGACTCAGTTCAGCATCACTCATGTTTATTATTCTCTTGGTATCTCTCTGATTACTGACCGTTAGCCTACCATAATCACCGCTTTACAGCGCGGTTTTAGCATCACAGATGCCACGCAGCTAAAATAATATTTAGGATAAACGTTGTTCATTCAGCTCCATCGTGGGCTATATTTTAAGCTACGTATTCGGGAATGGTAACGGCAGGAGACATGCAACGCGGCCAAAAGCACCATGAGGACGGCCGGTTTAATACTGCCGAATAAATTTAACGAGAGAGCACATGGCAATTAAACCAAAGTGGTACGCGGATACCAGTGCATTAAAACAACACTGGCGAACAGGTACGGTCACGTATCTCATCGCATTGTCGATCATCGCGCTGCTATCTTTGTTTTCACATTATTTAGTGCAAAGTATTGTACAAAAACAAGAAGCTACCGCGCGGGTTGTCAATCAGGCCGGGCGACAACGAATGCTCTCTCAGCGGATCACTCGTTTTGGTGGTGAAATGTTGCTTCCCATCGAACGTCAATCTACGCCTCAGTTACAAAAGGAATATATTGCAGCGATCAATAACATGGCGGAAGTGCATCAAGCGTTGGTGAATGGTTCTGCTCGATTACAGATCCCAACATCAGACTCCATCGTTATTAACCAACTGTTTCATCACAACCCGATCAATCTGGATAAACAAGTTACCGACTTTATTACTACTGCAAAACAACTCGCTGACACGCAATTAAGTCAGGAAACGCGGCAAAATGCGCTGATCCAATTGCGCTTGGCCGCTAATAGCAAATTGTTGAATAGCCTTGATATATTGGTTAACCAATATCAGCGGGAAAGTGAGCAAACGGTCTATAAACTGCAGAATTACAACCGATTATCATTATTTGGCATGTTCCTGACCTTGTTTCTGGAAGCGCTATTTATCTTTCGCCCTTTGCTGCTCAATTTATTTCGTCGCGAACAGCAATACCATCGCTTACTGGCGGAAATGGAAAGTGAAATTAGCGACCGGATCCATTTTATTGCCTTTCATGATCCGCTGACTGAATTACCCAACCGGCTTTCATTACTAGAACGGATCAAAACGGCTATCCAAGCTGTGGAACAAAATCAAAGTCATTTAGTGGTTATCTCTATCGGCTTAGACCGCTTTAAAGATATCAATAATTCTCTTGGGCACGATCAGGGCGATGATTTGTTAATGGCTATCGCAAGCCGCTTAGCCGCGACCGCACACGAGCATAATGGTGTCGCTGCGCGGATTGCCGGTGATGAATTTGTGCTGTTCCTTCACAACAAAGTCAAAACGCTTGATTTGATGCGCATACTCCGGCAGTTGAAATTATCGATTATTCAGCCACTTGAATTAAGCAAGCGCACCGTACAGATTGGGGCATCACTGGGCATTGCTGTTTTCCCAGATGACGGCGTACAAGCCGAAGAGTTATTACTGCACGCCAATCAGGCGATGCGCGTCGCCAAAACGGATGGAGGGAACGCATTCCGCTTCTTCCAACCGACCATGACGGTGAACATGGCACGCAAGATGAAACTGGAGCAAGAGCTTCGACTGGCGATCCTCGACAACCAGCTGGAATTGTTTTATCAACCCAAAATCCGCCTGACGACTGGTGAAATCACTGGCGTAGAAGCACTGATCCGCTGGCATCATCCCGACGAAGGCATGTTGTCTCCGGCCGAGTTTATTCCGATTGCGGAAGACAGCGGTTTAATTGTTGATCTCGGTGATTGGGTGCTGGTAGAAGCCCTGCGTCAAGCCTCTGTTTGGCATAAACAACAAATCATGATCGACATCGCCATCAACGTTTCAGTCAAACAATTATTGCGCCGCAATGTCAGTGATCGGATCTGCGCATTATCGGAACAAATGGCGATCAACACGCATTATATTCAGCTAGAAATTACCGAAAACAACATGATGGAAAACCTGCCGCGGATCATCGACCAACTCGAACAGTTACAAAACAGCGGCTTCGCGATTGCTATTGATGACTTTGGCACCGGCCATTCCAGCCTGGCGAGCTTACGTGATTTGCCAATCAATGTGCTGAAGATCGACAGATCGTTTGTTACTCAGGCCATGGAAGACGATAAAGATGCCCAGATTGTTCGTGCAATCGTGGAAATGGGGCATTCGCTGAATAAACAAATCATTGCCGAAGGCATCGAAACGACTGAACAGATGTATTTATTGCAAAACTTCAATTGCGATGAAGGTCAGGGTTATCTGTTTTCTAAGCCGGTTTCAGCTCGATTAATTACTCCTCTGCTCGAACAACACATGATTCAGATATCTGCAACGGAAGCCCCTCGCCAGCACGGAACTAACATGCTGTAATAGCCATGATTAAGCGAGGAAATATCATGGATCAACAACAAACCGAATTAGATGTATTAATCGATCAAGCTTACGAACTGTTTCTGGAACTGGCCGCTGACAATCTGGATGAAGCCACGCTGAATCGCTTTAACCAGGAATTTCCTGAACGTGGCGGCTTAGGCGACTGTGAACCCGAGGCTGACTGGGAAGAAGAGATACAAGCCGAAGTCAAACCGGAAGAATGGCTGGAAGTCCGTGTTGGGTTACTGAATGCCGAGCAAGAATTTGATTATTTGTTCGCCCGCATGTTGATCAGTCGCGACCCAGAGAGTCAGGAATGTCATATTCTGTGGCAACCAGAATAAGGCGGTAATTATGCAACGTATTGTGTTTGTAGAAGATGATGCTGAACTTGGCGCGTTAATCAAAAGCTTTCTGGGTAAACATGACCTGGATGTCACGCTGGTTCCCCGAGGTGACACGGCCATGGCGATCATTTTGCAGGAACAACCCGATCTGGTGTTACTGGATATCATGTTGCCCGGCATGGACGGGCTCACGTTATGCCGTAATCTGCATCCACAATACGCAGGCCCTATCGTGATGCTCACGTCGCTAGATAGCGATATGAACCACATTCTGGGGCTGGAACTGGGTGCCAGTGATTACATACTGAAAACCACGCCGCCGTCCGTGTTATTGGCCCGCCTGCGCGTTCAGTTACGTCAGGCTCAAACGCCGGCGCAACCTGCTGTCGTGGCACCAAAATCTGGCTCTCACCCACTGCATTTTGGCCAACTAACCGTCGACCCAATCAGCCGTGATGTTATCTTGGCCGGTGAAAATATTCCCCTTTCCACCAGTGATTTTGAATTGTTGTGGGAACTCGCCAGTCATGCCGGTCACATCATGAGCCGGGAGTCATTGCTGAAAGTGCTGCGTGGTGTGGAATATGACGGGCTGGATCGCAGTGTTGACGTTGCCATTTCACGTTTGCGACGGAAATTAGGTGACAACGCCCAAGAGCCAACCCGCATCAAAACCGTACGCAACAAAGGCTATCTACTTGCGCCTTCTGCGTGGAATTAACCCATGCGCAAGCTGTTTATCCAGTTTTATCTGTTACTGATGGCGTCGTTCCTGCTAGTCACTTTGCTGGTTGGCGGGATCTACAAACTTACCGCGGAACGCAGCAGCGAAAAGTCATTAACGGATCTGATGGACAGCGTCATGACATTGCTGGAACGAGAACTTGCTGAGGTGCCACAAGAAAACTGGCCGCAACAACTGGCCAGCCTCGATCTTGATCTCTCATTTCCTGTTCACATTGAATACACACAAGATCAGCCATTGGATGATGATTCCTTTGCTGCTCTCGGCCGCGGTGAGATTGTTATATTAGAAGATCGCTCGCTGTGTATGGAACAAATTCCTGATACCAACTACGTCTTAGTCGCCGGGCCGATACCGTATCTGTCTTTCCAGCATGAAATTGCCGATTTCGATTATCTATTACTGGGTTTATTAGGTATCTCACTTGGATTACCGGTTTTTATCTGGATACGCCCCCACTGGCGGGATCTGCTATTACTGGAACGCACTGCACGCCGCTTAGGCCGAGGCGATCTCAGCGCGCGTATCAATTTGCCGGAAAAATCCAGTTTACAGCGTCTCGGGCGCGCTTTTGATCAAATGGCAGATAACATTCAAGAAGTCATTGCCAGCAAAAAACGCCTCACCGACAACGTAGCACACGAATTACGCACCCCTTTAGTTCGCTTACGTTACCGGTTGGAAATGCTTGATCCACCACTTGAAGATGACGCACAACAAGGTATAGAGCGTGATATTTCACACCTGGAAACACTGATCGATGAAATGCTCACTTATGCCCGACTTGATAGACCGCAGGTCACGCTGACTTATCAGACTTTCTCACCGGCTGAATGGCTGCAACAACGGCAACATGACTGGCAAAGTTTATTGGATGGCAAACAATTACACGTTGAAACCATCCCCTATGAATGGCATTGGCAAGGCGATATAAAACTACTTGATCGAATGCTCGATAACCTGGTGGGCAATGCACTGCGTTACAGTCAACAGCAGATCCGGATCGCGTTATCCCAAGAACCCGGGTGGCATATCATTAAAGTGGAAGATGATGGCCCTGGCATCCCGGCAGAACAACGCGCGACGATTTTTGACGCTTTCGTTCGACTGGATCCCAGCCGAGATCGTGCCACAGGTGGTTTTGGACTGGGCTTAGCCATCGTGCAAGGGATCATGCAAGCGCACAAAGGCAGCGCAGTAGTGGAAGAGAGTACACTCGGCGGCGCCTGTTTTATTTGCCGCTGGCCCGAGGCAGTTCAATAAACTTGCGCAGGTTTGTTGCCACGCAACGTGCGGTTAAGCTGCCATTCGCCCAATGTCGCCGTTAATTCTGCCCCCAATAACACCACCAGCCAGCTCAAATACAACCAAATCATCATGATTGGAATACCGGCTAAAGCACCATAAATTGATTTATAGGTGCCAAAATGAGCAATGTAATAACCAAAACCTTCTTTGGCTATCTCAAACAACAGAGCCGACAGCGTGGCACCAATTAACGCATGCTGCCAACGTACGTAAACATTCGGCACCACTTTGTATAATAACAAAATACCGCCCAGTGATAACAAATACGGTAATAGATCCAGCAAACCACCACCCAACGATGAGACTAGCTCGTAATTCCATACCGCCCATCCTTGGATGTAGGAAGACAATAACAAGCTGCCGCCAACCAGCATCGGTGCAATACCCAATACCGTGCTATACATCGTGACAGTTTTCAGCCATTTGCGCTGGCCATGACTGCGCCAGATATGGTTCATATTTTCATCAATCGCCGCAATCAGAAACAGGGCTAAAACAACCAACATCGCCAACCCGATAGAGGTCGTTTTCGACGCATTTTTGACAAACAACGAAAAGTGATAACGAAAGGCGATTTCGGTTGCCGGTACAAAATTACTGAATACAAATGTCTCAACTTGCCGGCGAAAATAAGAAAAGCGTGGCAGCCAAGACAATACAGAAAACACCACTGCCAACATTGGCACGATGGATAACAACGACACATAAGCTAAATGCCCAGCCAGCACCGGCAGCCGATCATGCCAAACACGCCGCCAGAAAAAAGCGGTAAACCGGCGCAAACGCAGAGTGAACAAGCGACTTTTCACCCAACGGCTATTACGTAACATCAGTAGTCGGGCCGGATCTTTTGTCATGTTGACCTTCTTTCCAACTTAAAACAGGGTCTAGCATACCGCTAAAAAAAAGCCCCGCAAATCTGCGAGGCTCTTGATAACCGCTATCCACAAAAAAGATTACTCTTCTTTGCCGCTACCACGGTTAGCACGTTTACGATCCATTTCAGTCAGTAATTTCTTACGAACACGGATGCTTTGTGGTGTGACTTCAACCAGTTCATCATCATCGATGAATTCCATGGCCTGTTCCAGCGACATTTTGATTGGTGTGGTCAACACGATCGCTTCGTCAGTACCAGACGCACGCATGTTAGTCAGCTGTTTACCTTTCAGACAGTTAACAGTCAGGTCGTTAGAACGGCTGTGAATACCAATGATCTGGCCTTCGTAAACTTCGGTCGCATGTTCGATAAACAGACGGCCACGTTCCTGCAGGTTAAACAGCGCGAAGCCCAGCGCTTTACCAGTAGCGTTAGAAATCAGTACGCCGTTTTGACGTTGACCGATAGAACCGCCTTTGAATTCACCGTACTCTTCGAAAGTATGGTACAGCAGACCAGTACCAGAGGTCAGTGTCATGAATTCAGTCTGGAAACCGATCAAGCCACGCGCAGGGATCATATAATCCAGACGCACACGACCTTTTCCATCCGGCACCATGTTACGCAGGTCAGCTTTACGCTCACCCAGTTTTTCCATGATAGAACCTTGGTGTTGATCTTCAATATCAACAGTCAATGATTCCATTGGTTCCATCTTCACGCCGTCGATTTCACGCATGATAACTTCAGGACGAGAAACAGCCAGCTCGTAACCTTCACGACGCATGTTTTCGATCAGAATGCCTAAGTGCAATTCACCACGGCCTGAAACACGGAATTTATCCGGATCTTCAGTTTCTTCAACACGCAACGCCACGTTGTGACGCAATTCGTTAGTCAGACGTTCCAGAATATTACGTGAAGTCACGTACTTACCTTCTTTACCCGCAAACGGAGAAGTGTTGACCTGGAAAGTCATGGTAACGGTTGGCTCATCCACAGACAGTGGTGGCAGCGCTTCTACCGCTGCGTTAGAGCAGATGGTGTCAGAAATTTTCAGCTCACCCAAACCGGTGATGGCAATGATGTCGCCCGCTTGTGCTTCCTGAACTTCGGTACGGTTCAAACCTAAATAGCCTTGCACCTGACCAATTTTACCAGTACGGGTTTTACCGTCAGCACCAACCACAGTCACCTGTTGGTTTGGTTTAACGCTACCACGCATGATACGACCGATCCCGATCACACCTACGTAAGAAGAGTAATCCAGCTGAGAGATCTGCATCTGGAATTCACCCGCTGGATCTGCTTTAGGTGGTTCAACGAAATCAATGATCGCTTGGAACAATGGATCCATATTGTCTGACGCATTCGCCAGATCCATGGTCGCATAACCGTTTAATGCAGATGCATAAACGATTGGGAAATCTAATTGTTCGTCAGTGGCACCCAAGTTGTCGAACAGATCGAATACCTGATCGATAACCCAATCCGGACGGGCACCTGGACGGTCAACTTTATTCACTACAACGATTGGACGCAGACCGCGGGCAAACGCTTTTTGAGTAACGAAACGCGTCTGTGGCATTGGGCCGTCCACTGCGTCAACCAACAGCAGTACACAGTCAACCATCGACATAACACGTTCTACTTCACCACCGAAGTCAGCGTGACCTGGGGTGTCAACGATGTTAATACGGTAATCTTTCCAGCGAATCGCTGTATTTTTGGCAAGAATAGTAATCCCGCGTTCTTTTTCCAGATCGTTGGAGTCCATAATGCGCTCCTGACCTTCCGAAGAGCGGTCCAGGGTTCCAGACTGTTGTAACAGTTTGTCAACCAGTGTTGTTTTGCCATGGTCAACGTGCGCAATAATGGCAATATTGCGGAGATTCTCTAACATCCTCGCCTCGAGCTTAAAAAGTGACTAAAAATCGGACGCTCATTCTACCTACCCCAACGTGATCTGCATAGCAAATTTGCTGTAAAAACGACGAGCATATTTTTGCAGGATATCTGTATAATCATTAATGGCAGATTATGAATGTGCAATCGCACCATAAAAGCGCACAAAAATAGTGCGCAGTTGCACCAACATGTGACATTCAATGGTTATTAAAATGGAGCAACCGACGGTTACTCCTTATTAACTAAAGAGTTTTTGAGTTGGCGCATTTTTTGCTGTTTAGCGAAGAGATTATAATATCGCTATCTGATTTTAATGACACCGGAGGTTAGCTAGCATGTCCGCTGCAAATGTTCTGAATATGATCAAAGAGAACGAAGTTAAGTTCGTTGATCTGCGTTTTACTGACACTAAAGGTAAAGAACAACACGTTTCTGTACCTCATCACCAGATCACCGAAGATTTCTTCGAAGACGGTAAAATGTTCGATGGTTCTTCAATCGCTGGTTGGAAAGGTATCAACGAATCAGACATGGTTCTGATGCCTGATGCGTCTACTGCCCTGATGGATCCGTTCACCGAAGAATCAACTCTGATCATTCGTTGTGACATTCTGGAACCAGCAACCATGCAAGGCTATGATCGTGACCCACGTTCTATCGCTAAGCGTGCTGAAGAATATCTGAAAGCAAGCGGCATCGCTGATACCGTGCTGTTCGGACCAGAACCAGAATTCTTCATTTTTGAAGACGTTCGTTTCGAAAACACCATGAGTGGTTCTTTCTTCAAGATCGATGATCCTGAAGCAGCATGGAACTCAGGTAAAGAATTCGAAGGTGGTAACAAAGGTCACCGTCCAGGCGTTAAAGGTGGTTACTTCCCAGTAGCACCAGTTGACTCCTCACAAGATCTGCGTTCTGCAATGTGTTTGATCCTGGAAGAAATGGGTCAAGTAGTTGAAGCGCATCACCACGAAGTAGCTACTGCTGGTCAGAACGAAATCGCTACTCGTTTCAACACCATGACTAAGAAAGCTGACGAAGTTCAGGTGCAGAAATACGTTATCCATAACGTAGCTCACGCTTACGGCAAAACCGTAACTTTCATGCCAAAACCAATGTTTGGCGACAACGGTTCAGGTATGCACTGTCACCAGTCTCTGGGTAAAGACGGCGTGAACCTGTTCTCTGGTGACGCTTACGGCGGACTGTCTGAAACTGCTCTGTTCTACATCGGCGGTATCATCAAACACGCTAAAGCTATCAACGCGTTCACTAACCCATCAACCAACTCTTACAAGCGTTTGGTTCCAGGTTATGAAGCACCTGTAATGCTGGCTTACTCTGCACGTAACCGTTCAGCGTCAATCCGTATTCCAGTAGTACCAAGCCCGAAAGCAGCTCGTATCGAAGTTCGCTTCCCGGATCCAGCAGCTAACCCATACTTGGCGTTCACCGCTCAGTTGATGGCTGGTCTGGATGGTATCATCAACAAGATCCACCCAGGCGATGCTGCAGACAAAGATCTGTATCACCTGCCACCTGAAGAAGCAGCTCAGATCCCACAAGTTTGTGGTTCTCTGGACGAAGCTCTGAAAGCACTGGATGCAGACCGTGAGTTCCTGACTCGTGGTGGCGTATTCTCTGATGACTTCATCGATGCTTACATCGAACTGAAAAACATCGACGTAGATCGCCTGCGCATGACTCCGCACCCAGTTGAATACGAAATGTACTATTCTGTATAAGAATTTCACGTTTCTGAAAAAACCCGCTCCGGCGGGTTTTTTTTTGGTTATGATTTAACCTGATGTTTTCATTTGTACTTCATCCATTTCAACGAGCAAGGAATAGCACTATGAAAATCATATCAGGTATCTGGTTCGCTCTCGGATTGTCTTGGGCAGTGCAAGCAGCAAATGAAAATGCCACTGTCTATTATTGGACGGATGCGCAAGGGGTTACACATTTCAGTGACAGACCCGTTGCTGGTAAACCAATGAATAGTAAACAAGTCGAAATTGTAAACCCGCCGACTAACAATCCCAATCCGGTTACTGAAAATACAGCTTCCTCAGCCGTACCAACCACGCCAACTATCGCTTACACCCTCAGCATTTCATCACCGCAGTCTGAACAGACAATCCGCGATAATGAAGGGCGGATCACGGTGCAAAACCAGCTCAGCCCGGCAATGACCGCAGAAGATCCAGCGCAGTTAGTACTTTATATCGATGGAAATCGTTATGGTTGCAACACTGCTAGTTTAAGCTGTGAAGCGACCAATGTTGAACGTGGTGCACATCAGCTACGAACCGAATTAGTCTCGCAAAACGGCAAGATACTTGCATCTTCAGAATCAATTACGGTTTATCTGTTCCGGGTCACAGCCATCAAGTAACCTGTCGCGAAGTGCCAGCACCATTTTGGTTCGATCGCACCAGAAAACAACGATAGCTGGCACCTTATTGGTGCGCGTTATATTTGGGAGATCAACACTGTGGAAAGCCGTCCTGACTTACCGAAGATGCTGCTGGATAATTTGCTGACCGCAGTTATGCTGCTGGATAAGCATTTAATCATCCGATACGTCAATCCGGCGGCAGAGCAGCTGTTGGGTGTGAGCGCCCGCCGCGTAGTCGATCATGCACTAGAACAGGTAGTTGATTACCTTTCCTTAGATTTGGATCGACTACGGCAGTGTCTGCGTGCAGGTCAGGGATTTACCGATAACGAGGTCACGCTCGTAGTCGAAAACGAACCGCGCAGCGTGGAAGTCAGTGTGATTGCCGTGTATGACCATCAGGAACAATTAGCACTGATGGAACTGCGCAAGATCGATCAGCAAAAAAGGATCAGTCAGGAACAGCAGCAGCATGCACAACAGCTGGCGGCCCGCGATCTGGTGCGTGGTCTTGCTCACGAAATTAAAAACCCACTGGGTGGTTTACGCGGTGCTGCGCAGTTACTGGAAAAGGCCCTGCCCGATGAGCAGTTAAAAGAATATACCGGCATCATCATCGCACAGGCCGACCGGTTGCGTAATCTGGTTGACCGTCTACTCGGGCCGCAACGCCCAGGCCGGCATCAGGTACACAACGTGCACTCGGTGCTCGAGCAAGTACGCCGCTTGGTCGAAATGGAACTGCCACCCGGTATTCGTATCGTGCGCGATTATGATCCGAGTATTCCAGATTTTGAGATGGAACAGGAACAGTTGCAGCAGGCGTTCCTCAATATTGTTCGCAATGCGGTGGAAGCTATGCACGGGCAAGGCACGATCCGCCTGAAAACCCGTACCGTGTTTCAAATTACCATCCACGGTAAACGTTATCGTCTGGCCGCTGAAATTCGCATTATTGATGATGGCCCAGGGATTCCGGAAAGTATTCGCGACACCTTGTTTTATCCCATGGTCACCGGCAAAGAGGGTGGCACCGGCTTGGGGTTATCAATCGCACAGAATTTGATTGATCAGCATAAAGGCCGTATTGAATGTGTCAGCTGGCCGGGACACACCGAATTTTGTATCTATTTACCGCTTCGTAAGTAATAAGGATAAACACCATGGCAGCCAAAGTCTGGATTGTCGATGATGACAGCTCTATCCGTTGGGTTCTGGAACGAGCACTGAGCGCAGAACATTTTGACTGTCAGTCATTTGAAGATGGCGAAAGTCTGTTAGCCGCGCTGGATAATAACCAGAGTATTCCGGATGTAATTGTATCGGATATTCGTATGCCTGGTATCGATGGGCTCTCCTTATTGCAGTTGATCCAGGAAAAACAACCGGATATCCCTGTCATCATCATGACAGCGCATTCGGATCTGGATAGTGCTGTAAATGCCTATCAAAGCGGTGCATTTGAATATTTACCAAAACCATTTGATATTGATGAAGCCGTCGCACTGGTGCAGCGCGCTGAAAGTCACTTGCGTGAACAACGCAATAAACGCCGTGCTCGCCAACAAGTGGCAACAACAGCGCCGGAAATTATCGGTGAAGCACCAGCGATGCAGGAAGTTTTCCGCGCGATCGGCCGTCTGGCACGCTCTTCTATTTCTGTGCTGATCAATGGCCAGTCTGGTACCGGTAAAGAACTGGTGGCCCATGCACTGCACCGCCATAGCCCACGCGCGGCAAAACCGTTTATCGCGCTGAATATGGCCGCTATTCCAAAAGATCTGATTGAATCAGAGCTGTTTGGCCATGAGAAAGGCGCCTTTACCGGTGCCAATAGTGTTCGTCAGGGCCGTTTTGAACAGGCGAATGGTGGCACTCTGTTTTTAGATGAAATTGGTGATATGCCGTTAGATGTGCAAACCCGTTTGTTACGCGTGTTAGCCGATGGCCAGTTTTATCGCGTTGGTGGTCATCAATCCATTCAGGTGGATGTGCGAATTATTGCAGCAACCCATCAGGATTTAGAAAAACGTGTGGTCGCCGGTGATTTCCGTGAAGATTTGTTCCATCGTCTGAACGTGATCCGGATCCATCTGCCATCTCTGCGGGAACGCCGGGAAGATATTCCGAAACTGGCCCAGCATTTCTTACTGCGCGCAGCCAAAGAGCTGAATGTAGAAGCCAAAATGCTGCATCCAGATACCGAAGCCTATATCAGCCGCCTGCCATGGCCGGGGAACGTGCGTCAGCTGGAAAACGTCTGTCGCTGGTTGACTGTCATGGCCTCCGGTCAGGAAGTGCTGGTCTCGGATCTGCCGCCGGAATTGTTGAACCCGATCGAGGAACGTCAGACTCCCGGCAAAGAACCGGTATCATTGCGCTGGCAGGATCAGTTACAACAGTGGATTGCACAAAAACTGGCGCGCGGTGAGGTCGATATTCTTTCGGAAGCGTTGCCTGAGTTTGAACGCATCATGCTGAATACCGCGTTACAACACACACACGGGCATAAGCAGGAAGCGGCACGATTACTGGGTTGGGGCCGTAATACCCTGACGCGGAAATTAAAAGAGTTAGATATGAACTAACTAAAGCAGCATGACACATAAAAAAGGTGTTTTTCTTATTGAAAAACACCTTTTTTCTTTTTGAACAGGTATTACCGATGAAATCAGCGTTGGGATATAGGAATGTCAGGAAATACCCGCTCTCATGTCTAAGCCATTAATCCTTATTACAAACATATGGCATAGTTGTATCACGAACCACAATACTCAATTCAGGTAGTTCATCGATAGTTTGTTCGGTATTTTCAATCAACCCAAGTAACGTATTGACCATGGCAATACCCGTTTCATAGATTGGCTGCCTAACCGTTGTGAGCGGTGGATTAGAAAAAGTGGAAAAAGGCAAATCATCAAATCCAATCAGCGATACATCTTCCGGAACACGCAGACCACACTGTTTTAGCCCCAAAATTGCACCATAGCAGGTTTGGTCATTGGCACAAAAAATTGCCGAAAACTTTTTGCCGCTGGCGACCAATTGTTTAGCTGCATTAAAACCACCAGCTTCAGCAAAATCCCCCTGTACTACCAGCTCTGGATCATATTCAATTCCAGAGCTAACAAGTGCTTGACGATAACCACGCTGACGTTCAATAGCATCATTTTGATCTGGCAACCCTACAATGTGTGCAATTTGGCGATGACCCAGATCCAGTAAATAACGCGTTGCCATGTAGCCACCAAGTCGATTATTAATGCTAAAGGTACGAACTCTATCCGTATTAATATTATGACCTGTGGCAACAATTGGAACTTGCTGCGAGAATTCGAGTAGTGCAGGCTGATTGACATGGCCTGTCAAAATAATAATTCCATCTACCCGGCGATCGATAAGCAGTCTTAGTCGTTCAACTTCTTCTTCTGCATTCCAGTGACCACTCGCGATAAGAGGAGCATACTTTGAGCCTTGTAATGCGTTCTCAACTCCGCGCAACATTTCGTTGGAAAATGGGCTATCAACATACTGAGTCAATACGCCCAATGTCATGGATTGACCAGTTTTCAGATATAAAGCCATCAAATTGGGACGATAATTCAGCTCTCGAATGGCATCCTCAACCGCCAGTCGCTTATCTTCGGCAACCTTAGCTGATCCATTCAGAATCCTTGAAACCGTGCTTGCCGATACACCGGCAACGCGGGCGATATCATAGACAGTGGCTTGTTTATCCTGAGCTGGCTTGGACATATCCCCCCCATGCGGACATCAAAAGGCTAGAGCTGACTAGCTTTCCATTGAAATATTCTTAATAAATCAGCCCGTTAAAATACACTTTTCCACTCGAAGCAACAAGCAAGGATACGTTATTGCGGTAGCGACTCAATCTATTGCTGCGCAGCAAAAAAAACATCCTGAGCATGCGTGAATCCCGCTTTTTTGGCCGCCTGAACCAGTGCCAGTGCTTTTTCGTATTCTTTTTTCGCTACGGCATCACGAATACGTTGATAATATCCCTGCTCACTCATCGGATTAACTGAACCTAAAGTTGTTGCTGTAGGAGATACATATTGTTTGCTCGGGGCTGCAGTCAAATCAGTTTGATAATCAAAAGTTAAATGTAGACGCCCAGTTGCGGCATGAGGTACTTCCGAATTCAGGAATCGGGCAACATCGGTTGTCCGGTCATGCTGCATAGCTCTTTGTAATACGTCAGAATTAATCTTGGTAGTGCTTTGCATATCCTGGGTTGTTGTATATATCAGCATATATGCTGGACGCGATGAGCCGATAGTAACAGGAATGGTAAACTCCCCTTTCAGATTCTGTCCTGCCATCAGGTCATCACCTACTTTTGCAAATTTAGAGCTAGGCACAACTTGCAACGTCGCAAAGTTTTCATCCAATATCATGACACTAGGAAGAAACAGTGAGAAATCAACTGGAACAGTTAATTTGATATGTATCGCCTGTGACTGATTCGGCAATGAGAAAGCCGTCAGATAGCTTTTTCCTGTTTCAAAAGAAAAAACCTGATTATTGGAACCGATTTGTATCCATTTATTTTCTTCATTTAATGGCTGATACGTTAACTTGTTCAAGCTAGGAACTGCAGGTGTCTGAATCAATTGCTGTCTACCAGCGATAGCCTGCTGCTGGAAGGAACTGATCGGTTCTCGTGTTCCCAAAGAATGTCCCGACTCTATGCCAGTACAACCCGTCGCCAGTAAACCAGCCAATAACAACCAACTCTGTTTGTTTTGTGTCATATGTAGATCCTTTAAAAATACGGGCCCCTTAGGGCCCGATATTATATTTGTATTGGTTTCCCAATTAACCTTACCACCACATATCCGCTTGAATACCAACCAGGAAGTCATTGCGACTATCCTTTTGTTGCCATGGTGTATTGAAATTACGATGCACGTATGTGGTTAAGAAACGAATTTCCGGTGAAGGCCCTGTACCGGTATTCACGGTAAAAGTCGGAACGATACTGATCTTCCTGGAGTCACTGCCTCGATCAACATTATCTATCACAAGATTATTTTTCGCATATCCAACCTCAGTCTGTACTGAGAAGGACTGGTTAATCGGGAACACGGGACGCAGTGAGGCTGCATACCAAGAGTCATGGCCACCTAACTCATAGTCATTGTACTGATAAGATAAAGTTGGCAGCAGTTGCACCTTAGCACCATACCATCCCCCCCACGCGAACATACGATAGGACTGATCACCTTCCATTACCTTGGACTGATAAGGTTTATAGCCATCCGCTTTATCCTGAACGGTTTTCTGATATAAAGAGCTTTTCCGATACATTGACGTATTTGTTAATGTAGCGCCCAGTAAATCACCAGAACCTAATCCGCGACCTGTTTGGGCAATAAACTTAGAAAAGCCACCAGGCATGAAGAAAAAGTCGTCTCGTGAATAAATAGCAGTGCCTTCTACGCCCTTGGTAGCGTATTGATTTACATCACCCGTGAAAGAGTTATCCGGCATTTGTTTCAGTGCAACTTCAAAATCCCAATCGCCGTATTTGGCGCTTGAATGCAGGGTATGCATAATCGCTGCAGTACCATCGGTGCGATCACTGTGGTTAGTATCATTGCTGTTAATATATGCAAAGTCCCACTTCCCGCCAGCGATTTCCTGATCTTTCAGACCAACACCGGTCCCTGAGTAATCGGTATAAAAATAATCGGTGGTAAATATGTAGTTTTCGCGATCATAGTAACGTAGACCGCCCCACATAGTGCCCGTTGGCGTGATCCCGCCTAATTCAACATAAGTCTGAGAAACACCCGAGCCTCTTGGTGCAGCTCGGGTCTGTAATCCATCTGTATCAGATTCAAGCTCTAAATGAATATTCGCTGACTTACCGCCATCAAGATCCCACTTTTTACTCAGCTCACCGTTCCAACTATTATCGACTTCAGCGCCAAGGCGCCCCATAGTTTTATCCATCTCTCCCGCATAACCCACTTTAGAGAAATTGTCTTGGGCATCAAACATCGATCCTGCGCGGATATAACCATTAAAAATAGTGTCTTCTGAAGCCATAGACAGTGCTGGCAGGGTTAGTCCACAGCAAGCACCGACTAACAATGCTACATATTTCAATTTCATTTAAACCTCCAGTGTATAGAAAGTGATATACAGCCCCACGACGCATGGGGCTGGCGCAAGAATTAAGGCGTAATCTGCTGGCAAGGAGAATTCGCATCAAAACCACTAGGCAAAGTCGATTTCAGCGCCACATTGGTAAATGCGAACTGAAGCCCTGACATAGAGTCCCATGCACCACTCATATACAGCGCTTTTTGAACAGAATTGGTGTTAGCGGCAGGGATAAGAGATGTTATTGGTAGAGTGCAGCGATACCAGTTGTTATCAGCTGGGACTTTACTGCTATCCATGGTGAAAAATGTGCCATAGTCAGGGCCTGCTGTACCATCCATCCGGATCTGGATGTTAGGTGATGCACCATAGCTAGACACTTTCAGATCAAGTGTCATGGCACCGTTTTGGTAGGCAGATAGATCGGCATTTGATGCATCAGAGCCCAGGAAAACGCCACTATTGCCAGGAAAATCAGCTGTAACGACTTGGTTGGCATCTGTCGTTGTGCCACCAAAACCATTTAATGGATACGTAGCACTGAGATCGGTTGCTTGGCTCTTATCGCCAGAGTAATAAAGTGCCGTATCACCAGAGACAAGAGCTGGCGCTTGGTTAACACCAGAGCCTGTACCAGTACCAGTACCAGTACCAGTACCAGTACCAGTACCAGTACCGGTGCCGGTGCCTGTACCGGAGCCAGAATCAGAACCGCCATTAGTTACCGCTGTTTTACATGTCACAGGATCAACAATCGGGGTGTTAGTTGAACTCAATGTGTATTTCACATTGGAAATTTCGTAGTTAAACGCTTGGTTAGTATCTAAAAAGAATGGTGCGTTAACAGAAGCTAAATTTACTGCTGTTGCGCCTGGATATGGCTTCATACAATTGATTGGTACCGTCAGCGTTTCCCAATTACCACTTCCTGCTACTGCGGTCGCGATAGGAATACTGCTCCGATTAGGGTATTCATTATCAATTGAAACCGATAGTTCTGTAGGTACAGCGCTCTTAGTCCGTAATTGAAATTCAATGAACCCAGAAGCATATTTGCTCAGATTAATCGGCGTATCAGATTTCAACATGAAAGTACCAGTACCATTGCCTGATACCTGAACATCTGCGGCATCATTGGTTCCGGCATTATTGATGAGAACAGCACCAATACTAGTCAATGATAGCTGTGTCGCCGTGACTGGTTTGACATCCCAATTATCCTTTTCAGACTGAATTCTCGGAGTGGTAGTGGCCGTTGCTCCGACACCAAATAGCAGTAGAGAACTATCGTTTGAGACCGGAGGATTCGTTCCCGCATTACTATTGCTACCTGACGAGCCGATGTTCTCTCCACCACCACATCCACTGAGCAAGATGCTGGCAAACAACGATGCCAAAATTCCTTTCTTTGTTTCATTCATATTGACCACTCCAATCAATGGGTAAAAAAATTTCATTGTGGTGGCAATACATCCCAACCAGCACCATGAAATCGATATCAAGAAAAAACGGGGTAAGCCAATTTTCATGAAATCGATTTCTAGAGCAATGTTTATTCATTTTTAAGATCGTAATTCGTGCGAAGAATCACAAAACTCTCTGCTACAAATGATGAATAAAATAAAATTAATGCCTCTTTTCAAAGAAAAGTCTTTCTCAAACAAAAACAATAAAAATAATTTAAATTCAAAGGCTTAATTAAAATACATTCAAATTCAAGATCTTAAAACACGAATCATAACGACAATGAGTTTTACTGGCAGTTTCCTGTTGTTAAACAACCAATGAGGGCAAAGCGGCTAATTTCTATGATTTTTCAACCAAGGAAGACTCACGTGAGATTGATAT
This sequence comes from uncultured Tolumonas sp., assembly GCF_963556105.2. Classification (NCBI taxonomy): domain Bacteria; kingdom Pseudomonadati; phylum Pseudomonadota; class Gammaproteobacteria; order Aeromonadales; family Aeromonadaceae; genus Tolumonas; species uncultured Tolumonas sp. The sequence continues at coordinate 608,865 of NZ_OY829945.1, read as the reverse complement.
CGATTTCAAAAGGAATGAACGGCTTTATGATGAGATGTCGAGAAAAATTGTGAATTAAAGGTAGGGAGAGAAAAGGGCTGATCAATATCACAATTCGTTAACAAAATAGCCAAACGACCGCAGCTTCCATGCATCAAGCTTGTCTCTTGATAGATATGATTTATAAGATATTGAGAAAATCGCTTTCTAGTATGAAGACGCAATCAGGGGGTTAGTTTGAGAGCAACACCATTATTTCGTGGATTATTATTAATGGTGCTGATGTTTATCACCCAAGTTCAGGCAACAACGCTGACAATAGCCTCATACCCTAACTTTGATGCTGCAATTCGGGCCGCTATCCCGCGTTATGAAAAATTGCATCCGGACATTACCATCCGCCTGTTGTCGTTGTCGTTTTATGATCATCACAATGCAATGACCACGGCATTAGCCACTGGCGCCGGGTTACCCGATATCATGGGCCTAGAACAAGGCTTTATTAGTCGTTTTGTAAATTCCGGCGGCCTAGAGATACTAAGCAACCCACCCTATAACGCGCTTCAGTATCAGCCGTTATTCGTCCCTTATACGATGGTTCAAGCCCAGAATGACCGAGGTGAACTGTTTGCCATGCCTGCAGATATAGGTCCTGGCTCACTTTTTTACCGCAAAGACCTATTAAACCAAGCCGATGTATCGCTTGACGATATGACCAAAACTTGGGACAGCTTTATACAGGCTGGCGTCAAGCTAAAACAAAAATCCATCTATTTAGTCGCTAATGCCAGCGATTTGAAAGACATCTATATTCGTATCGGGCTCAAACCTGGTGAAGGGATCTATTTTAATCAAGCAGGAGAAACCTTAGTACGCAGTGAACGTTTCGTTCGAGCATTTACGCTGGCTAAGCAGGCCCGCGATCTTGGGCTGGATGCGCGTTTACAGATTTGGAGTAATGAATGGGCAGAAGCTATTCGGCGCGGACGAGTAGCCACTCAAATGATGGGGGCGTGGTTTTCCGGTCACTTATCAAGTTGGATCGCACCTGAAAGCTCTGGGGCTTGGCGAGTAAGTCAGTTACCTGAACATTCCTATGCCAGTTGGGGTGGCTCTTTTTATGCTATTCCTAAAGCGGCTGCGCATAAATCCGAAGCATGGGAATTTATCCAATTCATGACTTTAGACCCGTCTATGCAGCAAGAAGCCTTTGAGAAACTCGATGCATTCCCTGCCCTTTTAAGTGCACAACAAACCAAACACATGGCTGAGTCAATCAGTTATTTAGGGCAACAACAAGCAAGATTAATCTGGAAAGATGCTGCAGCGAATATGCCTGTCATTATGGCGAATAAAAACGATTCATTAGCAGCAGAAATAATCCGCAAACAGATGGATCTTGTGCTGGATGAACATAAAGATATTACTGAAGCACTAGATGATGCTGAACGTCAGATCCGGCATAAGGTCAGACGTTAATGCGCAGACTCAGTAATTCAAAATGGATTCCTTATATATATCTATCGCCATTTTTTATTTTGTTTACCGTGTTTGGCCTTTATCCCATGCTATTTTCTGCATGGATTGCCCTGCACAGTTGGGAATTAGGCACCTCATTTCATCAAATGGAATGGTTGGGGCTTGCTAACTTCAAATATGTATTAACCGACGAATGGTTTTACCACGCATTATATAACACCTTGTGGCTAGGTTTGGCTGCTGGCATACCCCAGCATTTAATCGCACTCCCACTGGCAGCACTTCTTTTTAGAATGGCTTCAAAGAAGCGCCATATTTTACTTTGCTTCTATTTTCTTCCGTTTATTACTTCTTCTGTCGCCATTTCTCTCGTATTTTGTTCATTATTTTCCCGTGATTTTGGTCTTTTAAATCAAGTGTTAGCCGGAATTCATGATTGGAAATTAGCTGGCATCCAACCATTGAGTTGGTTATTTCCAGAACAGGCTATTAATTGGCAAGATTCATCACATATCCGCTGGGTCATTGCCTTTGTCGTTTTCTGGCGTTATGTCGGTTGGAATACTCTTCTTTATTTTTCGGCGATGAAAACGATACCGAATGAACTATTTGATGCTGCAACTTTAGATGGAGCAGGATTCTGGCAACAGCTGCGACATGTCACGTTACCAACTCTCAGACCTATGATTTTATTAGCTCTAACACTAAGCCTAATTGGCAGTTTTCAGCTATTTGAAGAGCCGTTTATTCTAACTTCAGGAACTGGTGGTTCAGGGCAAGCAGGACAAACACTCGCGATGTATTTATACTCAACCGCTTTTGCAGAAGGAGACTTCGCTACAGCATCTGCAACGGCCTGGCTGTTATTTATAATATTATTTGCGCTGTGCAACCTTACTCGTCGTATTAACCAAAAAGATTACCTATGAGCCAGATTGAAAAACTCAAATTAACACATTGGTTGATCGGTGGCATGATTTGGTTAGGTGCTATTTTGATGGTATTGCCATTCTGGTTTATGTTGATATTTGCTACGCATAATGAGCAAACCATTTTTTCTGTTCCTCCACCATTATGGTTCGGCGATGAATTTAGCGAAAATATACATCAGTTATTAAATCGTCTTCCCTATTTCTGGCACAATTTGTCGAACAGTGTTTATATTGCCTTAGTGACTACGATATTAAACCTTCTGTTTTGCTCTTTAGCGGGAAGTGCCTTTGCTCTTTATCATTTCAAAGGTAAAAAAATTCTATTTAATTTGGTGATCAGCACTATGCTGTTACCTGTTTTTTTAAATATGATTCCTAATGCATTGATCATTGCTATGTTTGGTTGGTTTAACGAACCTAAAGCACTTTACATTCCAGCTGCATGCAGTGCTTTCGGCGTATTTTTAATGCGGCAATATATTGAGCAAGCAGTACCAAATGATGTGATCGAAGCAGCTCGACTTGATGGTTGTAGTGAATGGGGGCTATACCGTTACATCGTTATTCCGCTGATAAAACCAGCACTGTTTACTCTTGCGTTGTTAACATTTATTGCGTCATGGAATAATTTTATGGCGCCATTGGTCGTTATGCACGATATGGAAAGCTATACCCTGCCTTTGGCGTTGCGTGCACTTCAGGGGGTCGGAGTCATACCTTGGGGGGCGATTTGTGCAGGTTCAGCCATCGCAATAATGCCTTTAATTATATTGTTTATTTTTACTTCCCACCATCTGATTGACCGACTAAATCAGAGCCATTTAAAATAAACACTCAAGCTTGATCTGTTGAATATATTGAACTCAAAAAATGAAGGGCAAGTATTGCCCTTCAGAAAGAAATCAGGATGTTAGTTTGTTATTCCCATGGCTGCACTGAAATATATGAATATTTAGCATAAGCAGGGAGATTATTATAATTACTTGGAGGGAATTGTGGATTGGCACTAATCCAGTTATTAACAAATAGCTGCATATAGCTGGTAACAGGTTTATCCGCTCGACGAACAGTTACCCATTTATTCGTTGTACGACTGAAAACCTGCCATGTCACACCCGCCTCATCAATATTAAAAGCGTAGCGTTCCATATTCCAGAGCGCCATTCCGTATTTACCCAAGTCGATATCTTGAGGATATTGTTTCCCCTGAATCCATACATTGGTATGCAGTAAATTTGTTCCGCCCATCAACTCAATATCGACCTCATAATGAGTGCTGGTGCCAGCTTCTCCAGTGTAAGTAAAGAATGAACTAATCGTCCCTGGAACCGCGCCAGCCTGCATTTGCACTTCATAACGGCCCCGACGCGTATAATTATAAGTGCGCATTTCAGCACAAGTTTTATAACCATTTTCTGACTTTGCATTCAGGATTGCGCGATCTGATTCCATCCAAATATTGGCGGCTTGCCAAGTGCAATTAAATTCAGACCCACCATTACGCCATCCATCTGAAATTTGCCAATCAATATTACTCCATTCCCACGCTGATACCTGATTGGCATATAAACCACTAGCCAGTAAAATTGATGTTATAAGTCCAGTTGTTCGCATTACTTTTACACTCCACTATTTTAATTAGTTCCTTATTGATGATTAGATTTACTATAATTTTAAAATGCGATGAAAACTTGGATTGAAATCGAATCATTTAAATTTCATAAAAATGAAATAAAACAAAGGGATTTGAAATATTTGAAAGGTTTGAAATAAATAATTTTGTGCAATAAAAAAACCACCGCATATAGCGGTGGAAAAGATGACGATAACGCTGAAAAATAACTACATTGCTTGACGACGATAAATTTCAATTAACTCAGTAACTAACTCTCTGCACAAAATAGATGTCATCAAATGATCCTGGGCATGAACCATGATTAAAGTCATTTTGGTTTTGCCTTCGCCCTCATCCTCTTCTATTAACTTCGTTTGTACAGCATGCGCTTCTTTGCCAGCTTCAATAGCAGCAGCCAGTAAACCATCGGCCTTGGTAAACATTCCCGTTCTAGCGTGGCGTAAAGCTTCAAAGCAAAGGCTACGTGATTGGCCTGCGTTGACAATAATGCCCATCACCGCTTCTTCAAGATCTAACATTGATTACTCCTTAAAACCCGTTATTCAGTGAAACTTTAGCGAACCATTCACCGCTTTTTTTGACTGTCCGTTTCTGGGTTTCCAGATCGAGACTAATAAAGCCATAACGGTTCTTATATGCATTCATCCAAGACCAGTTATCAATAAATGTCCAAAGATGATAACCACGGCAGTTACAGCCCTCGGAAATCGCAGTGTGAATCCATTCAAGATGTCCTTGAATAAAATCGATGCGGTAATCATCTTTCACCTGACCATCTTCTGCGATGAAACGATGTTCGCCTTCAACCCCCATACCGTTTTCAGAAATATAACTAGGAATATTTCCATAATGGTCACGCAGATTGGTTAATATGTCGTAAATACCACGTTCATATATTTCCCATCCCCGATAAGGATTCATCTTACGACCTGGCATTTCATAATTTTCAAAGAAGAAATCCGGCATAAATGGTGCGCAGGGATTAATCGCATTCATCCGAGCTTGAACTCGGCGAGGTTGGTAATAATTAATCCCCAGCAAATCAATTTTACCTGCAGCTAACAGCTCTTTATCACCGCTGCGATACTCGGGCATCTGGTTATATTCGCGCAGAATTTCAATAAGCTCTTCTGGATAACAACCTTTCACCGCTGGATCAAGGAATGCGCGATTGAAGAACAAATCAGCAACAAACGAAGCTTTCAAGTCTGCCGGATTCGAAGAGCGCGGATAGGATGGAGTCAGATTCAATACAATCCCGATCTTGCCAGACAATGCGAGCGAGCGATAACATTTCACGGCTGAACTGTGTGCCAGCATCATGTGATAAGCCACTTGTGCTGCGCGTCGGAAATCGACCTGATTCGGGTAATGGAAGTCATATAAATACCCCCCTTCCACAACCACGACGGGTTCATTGAATGTCATCCAGCAAGCAACACGATCGCCAAACAGGTTGAAACAGATTTCCGCGTATTCCGCGTAAGCATCGACGATATCGCGATTTTCCCATCCACCCAGCTCTTGCCAATACATCGGCATATCAAAATGAAAGAGCCCAATAAATGGTTGGATATTCTTAGCCAATAACTCATCAATCACATTGTTATAGAAGGCAACAGCTTCTTGGTTAATGTTTTTACCATCCGGCATCAAACGAGCCCAAGAAATGGAGGTTCGGAAACTGTTGTGTCCTATTTGCTCCATAAGCGCGATATCGTCTTTATATCGCTCATAAAACATGGAGGTATCAGCAGGGCCAATCTGATTGTGAAAACGATTTGGTTCTGTTTTAAACCAGTGATCCCAAATTGTTGGTGCTTTACCACCCTGTGTTGCGGCGCCTTCCGATTGAGCTGCTGATGACGCACTTCCCCACCAAAACCCCTCAGGGAATTTATATTGCATTAACCTTTCCTCATTAAATCCGGCTGCAAGCCGCATATTGCCTGCAGCCAGTAATACTTAAGCCTGACTTGGTGTAGCGCTCATGTCTTCATCTTCTACTTGAGCGTTATCGGTATCCTGTTGCAGCAGCGTTTTTTCATAAGCGCGTACGAACGGGTAATACATCAATGCAGCAACGGCCATACAGATGAAGCACATGATGACTGGACTTAATGCCCAATTGGTAGACCATGCAGCTCCAATCGGAGCTGGCGTCGTCCACGCTGTCAACATGACAACTTTAGCCACTAAATCAAATTTAACCGCAAACCAAGCCAGAACCGCATTGACCATTGGGATCAGGATAAATGGCAGGAAGAAGATAGGGTTCATGATGATCGGGGCACCAAATAAGATTGGTTCGTTGATATTGAACAAACCAGGTACCACGCCCATACGAGCAATAGTCCGCAGATGTACAGCCCGGCTGCGCATAAGCAGAAATGCCAGTGGTAAAGTAGAGCCAACACCACCGATAAACAGAAAATGATCCCAGAAAGCAGGCAAGAAAGTATGAGGAATTGGTTGGCCGGCAGCCAGTGCTGCTTGGTTCGCAGCCAAATTTGCCAACCAGAATGGGTTCATGATGCCAGTTACAATCATGGTGCCATGAATACCCGCAAACCACAGCACCTGACAAACCAGAAGCGCCAGTAACACCGCAGGCAGACTATCAGAAGCGGCAACCAGTGGTTTAAGCATATGCATGATCGCTTCTGGCAGAATCATACCCGTAGTATGTTGCAGCCACAGATTCAATGGATGCAAAGTTAAAATAATCGCCAGAACAGGGATTAGTACTTCAAAAGAGCGCGCGACACCCGTTGGCACCTGAGACGGTAAACGGATAGTAATGTTGTTGCGCTTTAGCCAGGCATAAACTTCCGTTGAATAGATAGAACAAATCAACGCAGTAAAAATACCTTGGCCTGAGAAATATTGTGTCGATATAGCGCCATCTTTATAGGGTGCAGCGACCAACATAAACGACATCAGTGAAAGTAGCCCAGTCGTGATGGGATCTAATGAATACTGACGACCTAAACTTGATGCAACGCCGACAGAAATGAAGATCGTCATCAACCCCATGCTCATGTTGAATGGCAACATCAGCTCATTACGATAGGTATTTGAAAAATCAAGCCAAGCCCGAGCAAAGCCCCACGTGGTTTCATTTGAAATAGGAGGGAAAATGAATACCAACATGAAGCTGCCTACGATCATGAATGGTAATGCGGCCACGAAACCATCACGGATAGACAGAACATAACGCTGCTGACCCAGTTTCCCAGCTAATGGGCCGATCCGTTGTTCAATCAGACCGACTAGCATGTTATAGAATGAATTCATCGTTTTTCTCTTCCTTGCTAACGTAATTAACTGATCAGCGATAAGGCGAAATCCAATACCTTATCAGCGCGTTGCATGCCGTAATCCATCATGCCAATAGGTTCAACCTTGATGCCTCGTGTCGCAGCTTTCGCCTGCAACTCAGGCTGCATGTATTTGATTTGAGGCCCCAGTAATACCACCTGATAGTTAGGCATTTGCTCGTCAAACTCCGAAGCACCAAACGCTTTTATCTCCGCAGCCAAACCTCGTTTTTCCGCTTCAACAACCATTTTTTTAACTAACAGACTGGTCGACATACCAGCAGAACAACACAACATAATTTTCTTCATGATGATTCCTCTTTTTTTAAGTTGCCACACTATAGATCGAGCAAAGAATGCTTGAAATCGATTTCATAATCTTAAGTAAGCAATTGTGATGACGATCACTTAGAAATTTATTTGTTATTAGTGAGCGATAAGAAAATTAACACAAGGCATTGTTATATAAAGAATTATATTATTTATAATATTTTTTGATTCAAGTGAATCTTAATTATTAAAATCACAAAACACTAGACATCGATTTCATAAGTTACAGTAATCAAGTCATAACTCGAGTGTTACCCACGAAAATAAATATGCGGAAATGTTGTATTAACGAAGGAATTGCAAATAACAGGACTGTGGAATAGAGGACGAAGAAGAGGGTTGTTTAAGCGCTTAGTAACAAAACCAAGATGGCGGAATCAATCCGGCGCCGGGCTCCGCTCCCCCAGCGCGGGATTGTTAACATGCTAATTGCTTGAGTTTACTAACCAACAGAGCCTTGCAGTTAAGGTGTCGTAGCATTGCTCTGACTAGGGGAAACTTCCGGTTTTGAATTCAATTTTTGCTGCGGTGCATACCAAGTGTTCAATCCTTGTTGTATCTGCTCCGCAGCCGCTTCTGGCGTCATTTTGCCTAATACAACAGCTTGCGTCACTTCAGCCAGTCCATCCGTAAACGATGGTTGACCGCGAGACAAAAACTGAGCACCCAGTCGGATGGTAGAATCACAAGTATCTCGCCACCCCATCATGGTACTCGCCACAGGATTTTTTAATTCAAAGAAATGGTTGGAAAGAGAGAAAAAACCAGGCACCGAATTGGAAAATAGCTCGGCAAATTCGGCTGAAGCCATCCACTCTACCAGCTTCATCGCCGCTTCTTTATGTTTACTGGCCGTATTAATACCAATCCCCATATCCGTATGATCGGTGAAATAACAAGCATCACCAGCATTCGCGACGGGCGGAGGGAATGCGCCAAAATTAATCTTTCCTGTAAACGAAGTAATAGCCCAAGACCCGGCGACAATCATAGCCGCCTTGCCTGTAGCAAATGCGTCGACGGCTTTGGTTTCCGTTGCTTCGGCAGGGTTATCCCCTATATACGGAGACCAACGAGATAACTCTTTAAACACATCAACATACGGCGCATCAGTAAACCGTGCCTGACCATTGACTAATGCTAGCCGCCCGTCTTCACCATGCCAATAATTCGGCCCGATATTTTGATATCCTAATTCCGATACCACCCAGCTATCATGAGCTGCAAATGCCAGCGGCAGATAGCGTCCATCCTGTTTTACTTTTTCTAGCACAGCAAAAAATTCAGCGCGGGTTTTAGGTGGTGTTAACCCAAGCTGTTTAAAAATGTCCATGTTGAAATAAAAACCCTGGATCACCGAAGCGATCGGTAAGCAAAAAGTTTGCGCTCCCGTATCTGTTTGCCAAGCCGCTTTTGCAAAACTGGGAAAATTCTCCATCCCCGGTAAATCGGTCAAATCAACTAAATGGCCTTGTTTAAACAGTTGCAATGATTGGTCATAAGGCCGGCATGTAATGAGATCGCCGGCATTTCCATCGGCCAAGCGTTTGGACAAACCTTGATCATACTCAGCCGAACGGATCGGCTGCAAACGCACGGTGATATCGGGATACTTGGCTTGGAATCGAGGTAAAAATCGCTCTTTCCATAACACTTCATCATCAACTCGCCATGTTTCGAGAACCAGTTCTTCTGCCGCTGCGGCAAAGCAGCATCCCCAGACCAGTAGGGCGCTCATAAATTTCCACATATCCTTCCCCTAAACGTTGAAACGCGCGATGAGTGCCTGCTGCCGGTCGGCAAGGCCTGCCAATACCTCACTACTATTTGCCGACGCGATTGATGCTTGTTCCGTTTCGTAAGCCACATCCGCGATACCGGCCACATGCTGAGCCACACCTTGGCTCACCGATATTTGCTCTCCCGCCGCATAGGCAACCTGATCGGCAATCTCTTTAATCGCGTTCATACGCAAGGCTATATTTTCCAGCGCACGTTCGGTTTCTCTTGTTTGATGCACGCTCAACTGAGTTTGTTCGTGACTACGCGCCATAACGGCGGCCACTTCACTACTGCAGTTTTGCAGATTGAGGATCATGCTCTGGATCTCTTGCGTAGCCCCTTGTGATCGGGTCGCCAACGCTCTGACCTCATCAGACACCACGGCAAACCCTCGTCCGGCATCACCGGCCCGGGCCGCTTCAATCGCGGCGTTCAACGCCAGTAAATTTGTTTGCTCCGCAATGCCACGGATCACATCTAAGATATTGCCAATATTGCTACTGAAATCGGCTAATTTATGCGTGATCAGCACTGCCGCTGAAATTTCAGTGGCCAACTGCTCAATACCATGCCGATTATCCAAAACAATACTCATGCCTCGCTGGCTTTCGCTATTGGCTGCATTCACTTCACCTCTGGCATGCTCACTAGAGCGAGCCACTTCTGTCGCACTTGATTCAAGTTCTGAGATGGCTGCCGCGACTTGATCTATTTGCTTTTTCTGCTCCTGAACCCGGGCCATGACCAACTCACTAATATCCGCTGTATTTTGCGTCTCGTGTACCAGGCCTGCCGAGCCATCTTGAATTTCGACCAGCACCTCATTTGTATTGCGAGCTAATTGGTCAATCGAGTTGGCGAGTTCACCCAATTCATTTTTTGCTTGGTAATTAATGCGTAACGTCATGTCACCGCGGGCCATCAAAGCCAGAGTTTCATTCATGCGTACCAGAGGAATTTGAATACTCCGCGCCATACTCCAGGCAATAACAAGTGCTACCACTGCGGAAAAACACGAAACAACCACAATCCAAAAACTAGCGCCTTGAACTGCTGCATCGGCACTTTTCCTATCGACTTGCATGCTCTGATTACTGATGGATATGAGTTTGTCTAATGCCAATCCGAGTTGTTTGGCTGACGAGTCTTGTTTCGTTTGTAAGACCTGCATTTGTTGGCTGATCACCTGATTGCGGGACAACGCTTCGATAAGCCCTTGCTCTCCAAATACCAACAGCGGGATACGTTGTACATGTCGGGTAAATCGGGCTTTTACATCATCAGGAACCGCGATCCTTGCCAAACGCTGGTTGGCTATTTCAATATCTTTCGCCAGCACCAACTGCAGCGCAGGCAGATCGGTTTTGGCATCAGCCCGCTGAATCATCTTCAGGTCGCGAGCGATACCGCTGGTGATCAACTCTGCTTTATTCTGTAAAGAGCGTTGGCTCGACGTAAAATGCAGCAACAAATCTGCCGCCGAACGATAGTTATCGTCGAGTTGTAAAAAGTCGCTACGCATTTGCGATAGCTTATGCGCTAACGCCGCCTCCTCTTCGTGCAGCGCCATTAATTGTTCCGAAATAGCAAAAAGCTGCGGAGCATCATGAGTTACTTGCTGCAACTGCTTTGTACTTTCAGGATCAAGAGTCAATGCTGTGAAATCGTGGACATACTGACTATAACGCGCTTTCTCTTGCGCAAAACTCTGCCGTAAGTGAGGAAAAACAGATAAATCCCAGCTCGCTAAATACGCCAGGGTATTCCTATCGGCGGCCATCAATGCATCTCGTAAACGACTCGCATTTAATGTCAGGGGGGTTGCAACCTCTGTAACCTGCCGAAACCGACCATGAATGCTCACCGTTTTCACATAACTGATAACACCAAGAAGCAGTAACAACAGCAGGAGAAATGTAAAACCCAATCGAATTCGTTGCACAATTAAAATTGTCATCATCTCATCCCTCCATGAGCCAATACCGGGTAAATTTTTGTCAAAAAACCAAGGCACCAGAAGGTGCCTTGGGTCATTACTTGGAGTGAGAAGTTATTTTTTTAACTGACCCTGACAATCAAGTTGCATCAGATCCTTACCTGGTTGCACTAACGTTGCAGGCACCCAGCGGACAGTGGCCAAATCAAGACGGGCCTTGCCATTGGTAGCAAAAATGAATGGCGTATTAACTTTTGTAAAATCCATATCATCCTGCAGGCAGCTCAAAGGTAAACTCAGAGTAACCCATTTCCCAACCGGCAATTGACGCAGTGCAGGAGCAACTTCAAGGGCTTTCCCACAAGGCCAGCCACATTGCAATCCCAACGTCATATTGCTATCAGGCGCTTCTTGCATACGCAGAGTCACTTGCAGTTCGCTGTTAGCTTTCAGATAACTGCGACGATCAGCCCCTTTCACTTGAGTGGTCTGTAATTGAATGGTCGCACCTGTATCGACACCCGGTTTGTTCTCACCCATAAATGTCACGGCACGTGCATCTTGCTGGCGAAGGTAGTCAATAGGCTGGACCTTAATGAACTTCATTTCAGTTATGCTGTTCCCTGAAACTTCTGTCCCCGTCCAGTTACTGGCGTCGCCCATTCGCAGTCGGTGTTCTTCGCTCGCTTTTGGTCCAAACAACTCCATGACTTTATCGGCAGCAGCCAACTTGGCAGGGTCGGATTCATTACAACCAAACTTGCGATTATCCAAAGGAAGCGCATCCAAATTGCTGACCCGAGCCGCGACCGGTGATGCCTGTTTATAACTGAGACCATATCCATAAGGGAACAGTGGCGCCATAGGACCATTAGGGTCTTGCTCAAAGCTTGGGCGTTTCCAGTCCGGAATATTTTTTGGTGTACGATTGATCGTGGTCGCACATTTCAGGAATGGCCAAGAGAAAGAGAGGCGACCCTGGAAGTCATGTGCAACCTGATTTTTATCATTTTTGAACAATACATCAGTGATCCCTTCGGCTTCAGTTCCCGGCAACCAGGCCGCAACGAAGGCTGAGGAGAGGTTGATTTCTTCATTGACGTACAATGGGCGCCCGGAGAACAACACGGTAACAACAGGAATCCCGGCTGCTTTTAACTTTTTCAACGTCAGCAAATCATCGTGATAGCTGCTCTTTAACTCGGAATAGGCGAGTGTTTTATTGTCAGGAATATCACCAAACCATTCGGCATAAGGATCTTCCCCCATGACCATAATGGCCACATCCGGCTTAGCAGTCTTAAGATCGAGTGATTTTGCATCGACCAAGACATTATCTTTACCAACCGTGCTACGAATCGCATCGAGCATGCTTTGTGCGCCAGGGAAGTCAGCACGTTTATTTTCAGTACCTTGCCAGGTGAGACTCCATCCGCCAGTCTGCTTGCCCAGATCATCTGCCGCACCACCAACAACTAACACTCGGCTGTTATGATTTAATGGCAGAATGTTTTTCTCATTTTTTAACAAAACCAGTGATTTGCTCACCGCTTCGCGGGCCAACGCTTTATGTTCAGCCGCCCCTAATTCAGGCTGTTTACCCGCCAACTCGCGCGCCGAAGGTTCCGGTTTTTGCCACAAACCAGCGCGCATTTTTACGCGCAGAATACGTGTCACCGCATCGTCGATCCGGCTCATGGGTATTTGATGATTAGCCACGCCATCTAGCAGACTTTGGCGAAATGCCATCCAGTCTTTTCGGGCGGTGACCATAAAGATATCAATCCCAGCCAGCACGGCTGGTAAGCAACTGCCCATGGTACATCCGGCAATTTCACTATGGCCGTTCCAATCAGAAACAATCAGGCCATCAAAACCCATCTTGCCTTTGAGCACATCGGTCAGCAGATATTGACTGCCGTGTAACTTGCCGTTGTATTCAACGCTGTCATTGGCCAACACATCACGATTTAACTTATTTTGCCAGCTATTGAACGATGCCATGACCACTTGTGCACCGGCATCCAAGCCGGAGAAATAACCCATCGCATGTAAATTGCGTAGTGCTTCCTCAGAATAAAAATTTTGACCCCGGTCAACGCCATCCCGAGTACCACCATCGCCCACAAAATGTTTCACGTTGGAAATCACATGGTACTGTCCACGAAGATCGTCGGCCGAGCCTTGCAGGCCGCGAACCATCTGACCGGCATAGTGATAAACAATTGCCGGATCTTCAGAATAACCCTCGTAAGTGCGCCCCCAGCGATCATCTCGTGGTACCGCGACGGTTGGTGCAAATGTCCAATCCAGACCGGTAGCGGCAACTTCACGTGCAGTTGCCTGTCCAATACGGAAGATAAGATCAGGGTCGCGAGCCGCACCTAAGCCGATGTTGTGCGGGAACAGCGTTGCGGAAAATACATTGTTATGACCATGCACCGCATCTGTTGCCCACATGAAGGGAATACGAAAACCCCGGTCCTTAAAACCAGCTTCAGCTGCCAGCCAGTATTGGTCGGCTTGATGAGCCCAATCCGCTGCTGATGCATGTTTGTTGTTGTTAGGCCAACCACCACCACCATTCAGCACAGAGCCTATCTTGTACTTAGTAATTTCTTCTGGTGTGACCTCCCGGAAGTCCGGCTGGATCATCTGCCCAACTTTTTCTTCCAAGGTCATTTGTTTGAGCAACGCCTTGATGTTTTGCTCCATTTTTTGATCTTTGGGTATAGCACTATGGATCTTAGGCCACTGGGCAAAGTAAGGGGCATCAGTCAACACATCCGCCGATGCTGAACTCAATACCCCACTCGCCAACCCACAACCAACAAACAGATAGGCCGCAGACCTAACCAGCTCGATTTTCTTTCTCATTTGCCACTAGCTCCTGATATTCGCATCCATAACATGACTTATCGGGATCCCAAATCAGGCTATAGATAAAACAGCCCAACATGAAATCGATTGCAAATTAACTATCATGGTACGCGTAAGTTGTTCTAACATTCCAGCGAATATGCAATAAAAAAGGACAAATACCGCGACTAATTAATAAATAGAGAGAAAGATCACAAATAAACAAAAGCAAAAGAAATCGACATCAAACAATAAGAAAAAAGACAAAAACAACAAAACCAACAGACGCATATAAATCTATTTAATGGGCTAAAACAGGGCTTATTATCAAAATTACCCAGCATAAAACACAAAAAACACGGTTCATCTCGCAATAACCCAAGATTTGAAATCGATGTCTTTTGGCGTGCTTTTAAAATTTACACACCGTCAATTTGGCAATTTTTGCCACACTCTTCACATTTCACTGATGCCAACTTGATTTACTGATTCAAGTATTGTTACTTACATCTTGAAATCGATTTCTAAGCTTAATATCAACTCATCAAGATGCCGTGTAAATTGAGTGGGCGGCAGAAATCGATCCGACAATTTTCTGTCTGCTATCAAAGAGGAAAAAATGAAAATATATCGACTAAGTACCTTGGCGGTGGCCATGTCTTGCTTCATCGGTTTGTACGGTTGTGCACCGGGAAGTTCCAGCAATAGTCCGGCTGCCAGTTCTGGCGTATCTGCAGGCCCGAGTCAGGAATTGCTGAACAATGGCAAATTTACTCAAGGCTCCGATGGTTGGTGGACAGCCGGTGCAACTTTGGCAGTCGATAACCAGATGGGATGCGCAACATTTGCCAACGCAGGCGCGAACCCGTGGGATGTCATTCTCGGTCAATCAGGCATCGCTCTCGTTAAAGGACAAACCTACACGTTGCATTTCAACGCGCGGGCCAAAAAAAATGTCCATATAAAAGCGCTCGTTCAGCATGATGGCGCACCATATACCAGCTATATAGTGCAAGACATTGCGCTGAATGATTCGGTCAAGCCTTTCGATATTAAATTCACCCCTTCTGCCAGCGATGAAAAAACGCAACTTCAATTCCAGATGGGTACTCAAGCACCAACGACGGTTTGTGTCGGTGACGTCTCTTTGGTTGGCCCGAGTTTTCATAAAAAATCAGACTTAGCTACCGTTCGGGTCAATCAGGTTGGTTATCTGACCAAGGCGCAAAAAAGAGCAACCATTGCCAGCGATTCCAAAACCCCTCTCGATTGGCACTTGCTAAATGCGCAAGGTGATATCTTGGCGGAAGGCAAAACCAAACCATTTGGTGTAAATGAAGCCTCCGGTGAATTTGTACATATCGCAGACTTTAGCCAAGATGAAACACCAGCCACAGGCCTCGTGTTGGAAGTAGCGGGTCAAAAAAGTCATCCATTCAACATTGGCGATGATATTTATCACACCATGAAATATGACGCGCTTTCCTTCTTCTATCAGCAACGTAGCGGCATAGATATTGAGTCAAAATATGTTCAACGCCCAGATCTGGCGCGACCTGCAGGTCATAAACCAGAGAAAGTAACCTGCTTTAACGCACAAGATGCCAAAGGTAACCAATGGCCTGGCTGTGACTTCTCATTAGATGTCACCGGTGGTTGGTACGATGCCGGCGATCAGGGCAAATATGTGGTCAATGGCGGTATCTCTGTCTGGACACTGATGAACCTTTACGAACGCGAACAACTGGCTAAAACCGGTGATAAAAATGCCTTTGCCGATGGCAAAGTAAAAATTCCGGAACAAGGCAATCAACACAATGGTTTGCTGAATGAATCTCGCTGGATGATGGATTTTTTCCTGGCCATGCAAGTGCCTGATGGGAAAAAAACTTATGTGCCAGAGGGTGATCAATCCAAGCACCTAGAGAGTCTGAAACTAACCGAAATTGATGCCTCTGGCATGGTATTCCATAAAGTGGCCGACAAAGCCTGGACCGGAATGCCACTGCCACCGCACAAAGATCCGCAACCACGTTTTCTTAGCTATCCAAGCACAGCCGCCACACTCAATATGGCAGCAACCGCAGCCCAGTCGGCTCGGGTATGGAAAGAACAAGATCCGGCCTATGCTGAACGTTGCCTAAAAGCAGCAGAAAAAGCATGGAAGGCCGCCAATCGCCATCCGAATGTGTATGCCTACGATAATTTTGTGGGTTCAGGCCCGTATGATGATACTGACTTGAAAGACGAATTTTACTGGGCAGCCGCCGAGTTGTTCACGACTACCGGGAAAGCGGAATACAAAAAAGCCATTCAGAATTCTCCGTACTACCTGACAGCGCCGAAAGGCGACAAAGCAGGTACTGGCGACCTCTATTGGCAGGGTGTGAGCAGTGCCGGCACCATTACGCTCGCCATGGTTCCCAATAAACTAGACAAGAAAGATATCGAAAAAGCGCGTGCAGCGATCATCGCAGCGGCTAACGGTTATCAACAAGGTGTCGAGAAAGAGGGGTATTTAATTCCGTATCAAGCGGTTGAATATCCATGGGGTTCTAACTCTAACCTGATGAACCGGAGTATCTTCCTCGGATTGGCCCATGACTTCACCGGTGAACGTAAATACCTGCAAGCCATGTCAGATGCTATGGATTATGTGCTGGGACGTAACCCAATGGATCAATCCTACGTATCTGGCTACGGTTTCCGCCCACTGAAAAATCCACATCATCGATTCTGGGCGCATCCGGTTGATCCGGCTTCACCACTCGTTCCACCAGGTGTTATCTCCGGTGGCCCGAACTCGATCAATTTCAGCGATCCTGTTGCAGCAACGATAAAAGGTAAGTGCACAGGCCAGACCTGCTGGAAAGATGAAATCGGTGCGTGGACCTTGAATGAAGTGACCGTGAACTGGAATGCACCCTTCTTCTGGACAACCAGTGTGCTTGATGAAGGTGGTCTAACCCACTAACCGTAAAGGTGATGAGGTCCAGTCTTTCGACTGGACCTCATCATTCACCCTATTCTGCAACAGGTTTTCCATGCAAAAATTTATACGACATCTCGCTATTGTCGCAGGTCTCGGGCTCGCAGCCTGTGGTGGCGGGCAAAGTGATCAATCCGCGACGACTACGCCGACCATTCCATCCTCGCCCATGCTTCGAGATCAAACGACCATTCCTATCGGTGTGGCTCTCGCCGTCGGCAGTTTCGAACAAGCATCTAGCATCCGTTACAGCCCTCAAGCCAGCCAACTGCGTAATCTGGCTGCACATGAGTTCAGCTCAGTGGTCGCAGAAAACGTCATGAAACCAGAGTTCATTCATCCGCAAGAGGATCAATACAACTGGAGCGATGCTGATTATCTGGTCAAATTTGCAAAAGATAATGGCATGAGAATTCATGGCCATACACTGGTTTGGTATAACGCGCTACCCAGCTGGATGAGCAATTACACCGGTGACTGGGATGCCATGCTCGCAGATCACATCACCACCGTAGTCAGTCATTACAGCAGCGATATAAGCAGTTGGGATGTGGTTAATGAGGCATTCCTGGATGATGGCAGTGCGCGTTCCAGTATTTGGTCGACTCATATCAGTGATTATATCGCCAAGGCCTATGTACTTGCCCATGCAGCAGATCCCGATGCGGAATTGTATTACAACGACTACAACATCGAAGCGATGCCGAAAAAACTCGATGCAGTGCTGAATATGGTGACCAATTTCCGCAACCGGAACATTCCGATTGATGGCATAGGCTTTCAATTACATATCGACCGTTACTGGCCCAGTGTTACTGATATCCGCCAAGCGTTCAGCCGTTGTGTCGCGATGGGCTTAAAAGTTCGCATTTCCGAACTCGATATACGCATGAACCCGAATAATACCGCCGCCACATTAACCCCCGAATTAGCGGAGCTACAACGACAGCGTTATCGTGATGTGATCACCGCCTATCTAGAAACAGTGCCATATGATCTCCGTGGTGGTATTACCGTGTGGGGGTTAACCGATGCAACAAGCTGGACACCTGGCTACTACCATATACCCGACTGGCCCCTGTTATTCGATGCCAATTTTCAACGTAAACCGGCATGGACAGGCATGAGTGAAGCATTAATTGCGACACCTTAAGGCGTTGTCATATCGAACAGTAAATCACTTTCAGTGCCCATTTTGATGAGAGTAAAAATGCAATATAAACAACAACGCGGATTTACACTGCTGGAAATTATGGTGGTGATTGTAATTTTGGGCATTCTGGCGAGTTTGGTCGTGCCGAATTTAATGGGCAATAAAGACCAGGCTGATCACCAGAAAGCCGTCAGTGACATCGTCGCACTGGAAAATGCTTTAGATATGTACAAGCTGGACAATAGCCGATATCCGAGCACAGATCAGGGGTTAAATGCCCTCATAACCAAACCGGATAGTGAACCAGCGCCGAGGAATTACAAAGCAGGTGGCTATATCAAACGCTTGCCAGCAGATCCGTGGCAAAACGAATATCAACTGTTAAGCCCGGGCGAACACGGCACTATTGATGTGTTCTCTGTGGGGCCCGATGGCCAGGCGGGTACAGATGACGACATCGGTAACTGGGCATTAGAGCCACATAAAAATTAACTTCACCGGCGGTTATCATGGAGACAAAACTGACTTTTTATCATGGTATGGCACTGGTAGAGATGATGGTGGCGACGACCGTATTGGCAATCGCCCTGCTCATATTAATACAGTTGATTAACGGACCGGCCATGCCAAAGATTCCACTACCCGCCTCATTTCAACGATGCAATATAAGTGGTTCTTTAACATGAAAAATGAGTCTTTTCGCGCTGCCAGATCCCTCTGTTTTTAACCGCTCGCTTTGTATTGGCTACCAAGAGGAATCACGATGATTTTTGTTGTATCGAAAGGCTGGTTGCTCAACAAAATGAAAAATGGAATAAAGAATCACGAGGAATATGTACTGGAAACGCTGGAAGCTGCTCGATTTCTTCAGATGACCACGATCGAGTTGAAACGAGCCATTCTGAATACCGAAAGGTTACGCGGACATTTACCACCCGATGCTTACAAGGTAGGTAACAAATATTACTTTCTATTCCGTGATTTGTTAGCTGTTCGGCATCGGAATGAAGCTTTTTAGGGCCCAGGAATTCGTTTTCCAGCAAGTCTGCTCGGCGCCATAAACCAGAAACAAATGAAACCATAATCAAGCCGCGAAGTTAGATATGAATTAACTCACGGGGCGCAAGCCCCGTTTTTTATCGGCAATAAACTATCTCGTTGACGCTGGAAAGAGACTTATTCCATGGAGCGCACTGACTGACGAATCACCAGACGCCCCATAAATTCACGTGTAACATCGCTGCCACCTTGCCCGCCGCCTTTGATGGCATCATCCAGCAAACGTAATAATGACTGCAGCATCTTTTCTTCCGGTACTTCAAAACCAGTGATCGCAGGGGTATAACGCTCGCCTTCAATTCCGGTCATCAGACTAATCACCGAGACTTCCTGCGGCACCTGAATGTTGTATTGCGCCAAGGTGCGAATGACTTCAATCGCCTGGTGATCATCCGGCACCAGTACGGCGGTAAACGGAATATAACGATTGATCAGCATACTCAGTGCGGTCGTGCTGTCGGTATGTTGTGCCACCAGTTGTTTATTAAATGGCAGGCTGCGGTTTTCTAAAGCGCGGCGATAACCTTGCAACACGTGTTCACCACCACTACCAGATTCCAGCAACACCGCGATCTGAGAGTGGCCATGGGAATAGAGATAGTTGCAGGCCAGCTCCGCGGTCAGTGCCTGATCAAATTGCACACCATCCACATCTTCCAACGCCAGATTCATGGTGAGCAAGGGTGGTAAATTGCCGGCATCCAGTTCATCGAACCAGCGTTGATCGTAATTTTTACCTAACAACAAAATCGCATCGCAGTGGCGGGAAGCCAGAAAGGCCAATTTATCAGCCAGAGAGGTGCTACCTTCGACGCCATTGGCGAGAATAAAACTACGTCCCTGCCCCCACAACACCGCATCGAGCTGACGCAACATCTGCCCCAGCTGACTATCGGTCAGGCCATTAGTGACCACGCCAACCGTATTACTGACTTTGGTCGCCAGCGTCTGTGCCAATTGGTTGGGGCGATAGTTGAGCTGTTCCACGGCACGCATCACCACATCGCGGGTATCTTCTTTTACCTTACGGTTACCACTTAAGACCCGGGAGACGGTTGCTTTAGATACATTGGCCAACTTACATACATCAATAATCGTGGTCATGTTCTTTGCCTCTGAAAATACTGCTTACAGTATGTCAAATTTTGTACTGCGATTAAATGCTTAAATTGGAAACCGATTTCCAGAACAATCATTATTGTAGCTTAATAACCCTTTTTCTGCATTACAGCCCGCTTATTTTCTAACAGTAGACGTTCATGCACTTTGAAGAACGGGTAATAGATGATCCAGGCATTAGTGAAAGCAAACAGGCTCATCAGTGCCGTACGCCAGCTGCCATTGGCCGACCAGGCAGCACCAATCGGTGATGGCATCGACCAGGGTAAAATAGCAACAAAACGATCCAGCCAGCCCCAATCGGTCAGATACCAAGCTAAGGTGGCATTAAACAGCGGAGCAAACAGAAAGGGTACTAAAAACAATGGGTTCATGATAACTGGAAAACCAAACAGGATCGGCTCATTGATATTAAACAGCGACGGCAACAAACCCAGTTTGCCGGCAGAACGTAGTTGCAGTGAACGGCTACGTAATGCCATAAACGCCAGCGGCAGTGTTGAACCAACGCCACCAATCAGCAGATAAAAATCCCAGAATGCATGCACATAGATATGCGGTAAGACCTGCCCGGCTGCCAATGCCGCCTGATTATCCAATATGTTCGACATCCAGAATGGATACATGATGCCTGTAACAATCAAGGCTCCATGAATCCCCATAAACCAAAGTAAATTGCACACCAATAACGACAACCAAACGGCAGGTAAACTGTCGGATGCAATAATCATCGGGCGGAATATTTTTTCGACCAACTCAGGGAACACAGCCCCGAAGTGTTGTTGCAACAGCAAGTTAAGCAACGTCAGACTGATCAGGATAAAAAACAGCGGAATAATCAGCAGAAAGCCGCTGGAGGTGATTTTTGGCACTTCATCCGGCACGCGGATAGTCCAATTACGTTGATAGAAAAAGCGTATTATTTCAATGGAATAGATAGCCGCAATGATGGCAGTAAATAAGCCCATGCCGCCCAGATAACGGGCATCGACACCACCATTTTGATAAAAACCCGCCAATAACATAAAGCTAACAGAACCAGTTAAACCAGACAGCCGCTCAGGTAAACCATAACTTTTCGCCAGACTGGCCGCCGCGCCGAAAGAGACCAGCAGCGAGATCAGACCCATTGTAATTTGATAAGGCGGTAACCAGACTGCGCGATAGTCGATAGAAACGTGGTTCCAGATGATCGCCAGCCAATTGGTGCTATCCGGTAAAAAAGGCGGGTACAGCAATGGCACGCAGATACTGCCCACAATGACAAACGGCATGGCGAGCTGGAAACCATCGCGCAGGGCAACCAGATAGCGGCTTTTCGTCAGATAACGCGCCAGCGGTGTCATCCATTGTTCTATCGCCGACACCATCAACTGCATCCAGTAGGAACCCATTGCTGCCTCATCGTTAATTTTATCCGTTGGCAGACTAGCCGCTTTACCTCCAAAAGCAATCCCTGACACCTGTGGCAACCGCTTACATCATAGAAGATCCAAGCTGGATCACATTTCTGATGCCATGATCCGGCGTAACAGTGATCCAATTCACAAAGGAAATATGAAACCATGGGTAACCGGTTTCCCATTTATTTCCTCAAGCATATAGTGCCTGCGTTGAGTTGCTGTTGAGGAGTTGGAAATGAACAAAATCATGCTGTGTTGTTCAGCGGGCATGTCGACCAGTTTGCTGGTGAAAAAAATGCTCGCTGAAGCAGAAAAACGTCAGTTGCCCGTGGAAATTAAAGCCTTCGGGGCAGCGGAGTTTGATGAACAGGTCGCCAAGTATCAGGTGGTTTTACTTGGCCCGCAGGTGAAATACATGCTCGCAGATCTGCAGTCGCGGGCAAAACCGTTCGGTGTTCCGGTAGAGCCTATCGCAATGCCTGATTACGGCATGCAACGCGGGGATAAGGTGCTGGATTTTGCCCTGTCTCTGATCAAGTAAACACACTACGCCAAAGGATGATGCAATGAGTGCATATGACAAAATGGTGACGATGATTGAAGATACAGTCACGCCACTGGCCGCCAAACTGGGGCAACAGAAATACATCACGTCGATCCGTGATGGTTTTATCGCTGCACTGCCGTTTATGATTGTCGGTAGTTTCATGCTGGTATTTATTTTTCCGCCGTTTGATCCGGAAACCAAATGGGGCTTTGCGCGGGCGTGGCTCGATTTTGCCAAAACCTATCAAAACCAGCTGTTGTTGCCTTTCCAACTCAGTATGGGTGTGATGACGCTGTTCATTTCCGTGGGTGTTGCCGCCAGTTTAGGTCGTCACTATAAACTGGACCCTATCACCACCGGTTTGTTGTCACTGATGTCGTTCCTGTTAGTGGCGGCACCGGTTAAAGACGGCACCATTTCCACGCAGTATTTCTCGGGCCAAGGGATCTTTACCGCGCTGATCTGTGCGATCTATTCCACCGAGGTGTATGCGTTCCTGAAACGTAAAAACATCACCATCCGTCTGCCAGAACAAGTACCGACCGGTGTGGCTCGTTCATTTGAAGTACTGGTGCCAGTGCTGGCGATCATCCTGACGCTGCACCCGCTGAATCTGTTTATCGAAAGCGAAACCGGCATGATCCTGCCACAAGCCATCATGTCACTGGTGAAACCATTGGTATCCGCTTCTGACAGCTTGCCAGCCATTCTGATCTCTTTGTTTATCTGTCAGGTTTTGTGGTTTGCCGGTATTCACGGCGCACTGATCGTCACCGGCATCATGAACCCATTCTGGATGGCCAATCTGGCGGAAAACCAAGCAGCACTGGCTTCCGGTGGTGAATTAACCCATATCTATCTGCAAGGTTTCTGGGATCACTATCTGTTGATCGGTGGTGTTGGTTCAACCCTGCCACTGGCCTTCCTGCTGCTACGCAGTAAAGCTATTCACCTGCGTACCATTGGCAAAATGGGTGTGGTACCGGGTCTGTTTAACATCAACGAACCGATCCTGTTCGGTGCCCCTATTGTCATGAATCCGGTGTTCTTCCTGCCGTTCATTCTGGTGCCAATGGTGAATGCGGTGCTGGCTTATGTCGCCACCAGCATGGGTTTAGTGGCGCGCGTTGTGTCTCTGACACCGTGGACCAGCCCGGCCCCGTTGGGTGCATCCTGGGCTGCTAACTGGGCCTTTAGCCCGGTGATCATGTGTCTGGTATGTATGGCGATGTCTGCGGTGATGTATTACCCATTCCTGAAAGCGTACGAACGTACCCTGCTGAAACAGGAAGAAGAAACGGCCGCTGAAGCGCACGCTGGCCAACCTGTGACTGCATAACACCTTGTTACCCCGTGCGGATGGCAGCCCCCCTGTCATCTGCACCCTCTGTCTGTATTCGCTATCTGCATAGCGTCTAAGTTTTGAAACGAGATAATAATGATGAAATACCAATTTCCGGAAAATTTCTGGTGGGGCAGCGCCTCGTCCGGTCCACAATCTGAAGGTGCCACCCTGCGTGATGGCAAATCACCAACCATCTGGGATCAGTGGTTTGACGAATCGCCTAACCGTTTTTTTAATCAGGTCGGCCCGCAAGAAACCTCGACGTTTTACGACAATTTCCGCAGCGATATTCAGCTGATGAAACAACTGAATCACAACACTTTCCGCACCTCGATTGCCTGGGCGCGTTTAATTCCCAACGGCACGGGTGACGTAAATCCGCTGGCAGTCAAATTCTATAACGAGATGCTGGATGAGCTGCTCGCCAATGGCATTGAACCTTTTATCAATCTGTTCCATTTCGACATGCCGATGTGTATGCAGGAAAAAGGCGGTTGGGAAAGTCGCGAAGTGGTTGATGCTTACGCCGATTTTGCGGAAACCTGTTTCCGTCTGTTTGGCGGCAAAGTGAAATTCTGGTTCACCTTCAATGAGCCGATCGTGCCGGTGGAAGGTGGTTATCTGTATGACTTCCATTACCCGAACGTGGTCGATTTCCGCCGTGCCGCCACCGTGGCGTATCACACTATGCTGGCGCACGCGAAAGCCGTACAACGTTACCGCGCACTACAACTGGAAGGTCAGATCGGCATCGTGCTGAACCTGACGCCGTCGTATCCGCGCTCGCAACATCCGGCAGATTTACAGGCGTCGAAGATTGCCGATCTGTTCTTTAACCGCAGCTTTCTCGACCCGGCAGTGAAAGGCGAATATCCGGCGGAATTGGTGGAACTGCTCAAGCAATATGATCAGCTGCCGCACTGTGAAGCAGGTGATGCCGAACTGCTGGCACAAGGTAAAGTCGATTTGCTGGGGGTGAATTATTACCAGCCACGCCGCGTGAAAGCCCGCGCTAATGCGGTGAATCCCGGCAGCCCATTTATGCCGGAATGGTTCTTCGATTATTACGAAATGCCGGGCCGCAAGATGAACCCACACCGCGGTTGGGAGATCTACGAAAAAGGCATCTACGACATTCTGACCAACCTGCGCGATAACTACGGCAACATTCCTTCTTACATTTCGGAAAACGGTATGGGTGTCGAAGGGGAAGAAAAGTTCCTCGTTGATGGCCAGATCCAGGATGCCTACCGCATTGATTTTATCCGCAACCACCTGCAATGGTTACACCGCGGCATCAGCGAAAACTGTGCCTGTAAGGGCTATCACCTGTGGACTTTTATCGATAACTGGTCGTGGAGCAACGCCTACAAAAACCGCTACGGTTTTGTGCAACTCGATCTGGCAACGCAGAAACGCACGGTGAAAAAGAGTGGCGAATGGTTCGCCGATGTCTCCCGAAATAACGGTTTTTAAGGAATAAAAAATGATGGATTTAGAAGAAGCAGTCATGGGCATCATCGTGAATGCCGGTCAGTCCCGCAGTCTCTGCTTTGAAGCCTTACATCAGGCCAAACAAGGGCAGTTTGTGGAAGCCGATTCGCTGTTAAAAGAAGCCAATAGCTATGCCCGTGAAGCGCATGCAGTACAGACTCAGCTGATTGAAGCCGATGAAGGGGAAGGCAAAACCAAAATGACCCTGGTGATGGTGCATGCACAAGATCATCTGATGACCTCTATTTTAGCCAAAGAGTTGATCACCGAACTGGTGGATGTTTACAGACAGAATGCCGTCAGACCGTAACGACTGACTGTGCGTCTTTCGGTACTCCGGTGTTATTCCCGCCGGAGTACCGTTTTTTCAGGCGTATTGAACCGGAGAACAATATGTTGCGATTAGGTCTGGATATTGGTGGCACCAAGATCGAAGCCCAACTGCTGGGTGAACAAGGCCAGTGCCTGTTACGTCAGCGTATACCTACCCCCAATCAGCACTATGCTGATTTTCTGTCTGGGGTTACCACCTTAGTCACACAATATCGGCTTGAGTTTAAACAACCGTTTTCAGTGGGGATCGGTTTACCCGGCGCCATCAGCCCGGATACGGGCCGGATCAAAAATTCCAATATTCTGATCTTAAACGGCGAAGATTTGCGGGCCGATCTGGAACAGCGATTAAATCAGCCGGTGGCACTCGCCAATGATGCCGATTGTTTTGCGTTATCCGAAGCGGTCGATGGTGCAGGCAAAGAAGGCAAAACAGTATTTGGCGCCATCTTAGGCACCGGTTGTGGTGGTGGCGTGGTGGTCAATAAACAGCTACTCAGTGGCCCGAATGCCATTGCCGGTGAGTGGGGACATAACTCGTTACCAGGTTTTTCTCCAGAAAAGGATGGCCTGTCACAGCCTTGTTATTGTGGCCGGAGTAACTGCTTGGAGCGTTTTGTATCCGGGACCGGTTTTGCTTCGCGCTTTAACCAACAACACAATACACAACTGGATTCGGCACTGATCATGGCGGCGAAACAAGCAGGCGATGTGCGGGCAGAACGACATTACCAGCACCTGCTGGATGCCTTGGGGCGCAGTCTGGCCAGCGTGATCAACCTGATTGATCCGCATGTCATTGTATTAGGTGGTGGATTATCAAATGTTGCATCGTTATATCAGGATCTACCGGCGGCGGTCTTGCCGTATTTATTTTCTGATCACTGCAACACCCAGATAGTCAAAGCCAGACACGGCGATAGCAGCGGTGTGCGCGGTGCGGCCTGGTTACCCAGTCTCGCATAAAACAAACCCGCCAATTGTTATCTACAGTTGGCGGGTTTAAATATCAGCAGATAAGAAAATTACTGAACTGGCGCATAACCTTGCTGAACAACTGGGGCTGCATAGCCAGAGTTCACGTTGCTAACCAGTGATGCAGTAGTGCGGCCACCAGCATCCACTAAACGAACGCGGGAACCGATCTGGAAATTAGGATCCATTTTTTGCACGACGGCGATAGTCTGGCCATTATCCAGACGAATTTCGACTTCCATACCGTTTGTTTTGCCAGTCTGATTCTGAATGGCGTTACCCGCCAGACCACCAGCAACCACACCACCCACGGTAGCCAGTTTTTTACCGGTACCACCACCAACGGCATGACCTAACAGACCACCGACAACCGCACCAGCAACCGCGCCAATTGGCATATTGCTGCTATCGTCCTGAATATTAACCTGACGGATGTTGGTTACTGTACCGAAACTAACGTTTTGCACGATACCGGCACGATTCGACTGATAGGTATTGCCGGAATAGTTGTCAGCACAACCTGAAGCAACGAACATTGCAGCAGCAACGCTCAAAACCACACCAAATTTAAATTTCATACGAGCCCTTCCCTTACATCATTGTTGTCATTACACCATGAACGCAAAAAACACGGTGTCACCACGGCGATACTGACTCTGATTACAGTTGCATAATTGGTTGATTAGCCAACTTCAATAATCGCCGCAACGATATAACTTTCTCTGACAAGACGCAATGCACAGAAAAACGGTTGCGTTACAATATGTACGACCTTATTTGAGAATAGATCATGCAGCAGGTATTTCAGGATATATTTAGTGCCGTCACCGAAGAGGAACTCTCGGAACATACACATCAATTAGTCTATGCCTACGACACGTGCCTGCCACCACTGTATGCTTTTCAGGTCACCTTCCCGCGGCTGGAATGGGTGTTATCCGGCAATTATCAAAACGTGCTGTGCGACAGTCATGGCGATAAAATTGAGCGTCGGCTGAGCACTGGCCAATTTTTGTTTGTGCCCGCCAACTGTTGGAATAAACCGCTGTGGCAGGAAGATGTCTGCGTATTGAGCCTGTTATTTGGCCGCCGCCAGTTAGGTTTAAGTCTGGTCAACTGGAGCCAACAGCAGCAGAGTTTTATCGACGTACAAAAACACAGCTACCCGCTATCGGCGAAAAGCCCGGTGCACAGCATGTTGCAAGCATTGAGTGATCTGCAGCAATCCGAACTTGAAGCCCCCCGCAGCCTGCAATTGCAGCTCATGACCGTGCTGACTTTTACACAGGAATTATTGCGCCAGCCACTGCCGGATAAATACCAACGCGCGCACAGCGTGTTTCAGCGGATCTGTATCTACGTGCAGGAAAATTTTCATAAAGCTATCAACCGCGACTCGGTGGCCGATCGGTTTAATATCAGCCCCAACCACCTCTCCCGTTTGTTCCGCCAGCAAGGCCACATGAATTTTGCCGACTACATGGTGTATGTGCGCATCGACCGCGCTAAATTTATGCTGCGCCGTTACCCTATGCATTTAGAAGAGATCGCGCATCGCTGTGGTTTTCGGGACACCAACTATTTTTGCCGGGTATTTAAGAAAAAGACCGGTCGCACCCCGACGGAATATCGGTTGGAAAAATAGCGGATCGAACGATCCGCCGAAAAGAACACACATGAAAAGGAACGCACATTAAAAGGGATGCACACTTCAGGTTTTACATTTCCAATTCTTGTTGTAACAACGCACACAGCGCAGCTGCAGTAGGTGCCTGACGCAATTGTTGCCGGAATTCGTCATACATCATGCGACGGGCTAAGCGTGAAAAAATTCGCAGATGCTCATCAGCACCTTGCTGCGCATTCAACGTCAGCATGATCACTAAATCGACCGGCTGACCATCTAACGAGCCCCAATCCACCGGATGGGTTAATCGGGCAATACTGATCGCCGAGTGCTCAATAACATCGGTTTTCGCATGTGGGATGGCAATACCATGCCCAAGCCCGGTTGAATAAGCCTCTTCGCGCTGCCAGAGGGTTTCTTCCAACTGTAACGCTTGCTGCGTTCGCCCTGCCAGCCAGAGTGTATCCACCATCCCTTTCAGCACTTCGGCTTTATTGCGCCAATCAGCCTGTAAGGTCATGCACTCTTCACTCAGCATGGAACGCACTTCGGCCACCGAGCCAGTATTTAAGCTCGCCAACACCTGCTCACTGTTGGCACATTCACAGATCTTGGTTAGTAATTCACGACATTGCCCGGCATTCAGTTGCGATAATAACGCCTTCGTTTCGGCAATCTGCGGTGTGGCCAGACTCAGTTCATCCAGCCCTAAACCCAGTAACAGCGGCAGAAAGCGCCGATCACTGGCTAATTCGCCACATAAGCCGATCCAGCGACCGTGTTGCTGCGCCTGCAAGACCATTTGCTGTAATAAGATCCATAACGCCGGATGTGCGCTTTGGTAATAACGCGCGACCTGCGGGTTATTACGATCAACGGCCAGTAAGTATTGCGTGAGATCGTTACTGCCAATACTGAAGAAATCGACCAACGGACAAAAGGCGCTGATTTGTAATGCAGCAGCGGGGATCTCCAGCATGATCCCGAGGGAAAATTGCGCATGCGGAATATCTGCCGTCTGTAAAACGGCCTGTTCCTCAGCAATTAACTGCCGCGCCCAGATGACTTCTTCGGGCTGTAACACCATCGGTAACATGACTTTTAACGGGCCATGCACAGCTGCTCGCAATAATGCACGAAGCTGAGTACGAAATAAGGTTTCCTGATAAGGGTAAAGACGGATGCCGCGTAAACCAAGATACGGGTTGGTTTCTGCTATTGCTGGCAGATAAGCCACCGGTTTGTCGCCACCAATATCGAAGGTACGAATGATCACCGGCTTGCCGGCTGCTGCCGTTAATACCGCAGCATAGGCCTGAAACTGTTCCTCTTCATCCGGCGGTTGCTCGCGATCCATAAACAGCATTTCCGTGCGAAACAAACCGATGCCTTCCGCGCCAGATTGAAACGCAAGCAGCGCATCTGGCGCCGAAGCGATATTGGCGGCAATCTCTAATCGTTGCCCATCAGCACTGACACCCGGCGCCTGACTGCATATTTGTAATTGCTGCAGCCGTTTTTGTTTGATCTGCTCATCCAACGCATAATAACGTTCCGCTATAGCGTCGGGTTGTAACAGACAAAACCCGGCATTGGCATCAACCCACACCATTTGCCCAGCGGCCTGAGTCAGACGGCTATCATACATACCAGTCAGCACCGGCATTCCGGCTGCGCGGGCCAAGATCACCGTATGCGAGGTACGCGCCGCATGGGTAAGTAATAACGCCTGTAAATGCTGTCGATCGAGCGATAAAAACTGGCTAGGCGTCAACTCATCGGCCAGCACTACGCTGGCAGTGTGCAGCTGTAACGTTTTCGCCTTGGCCCATGTCGGATAAATCAATGCCAGCAATTGCTGACACAGATCGCGCAGATCCAATTCCCGCTCCTGCAAATAAGGGCTGTCAGATGCCATAAATTGCGTCTGATAGTCTCGCTGTAGTTGCATGATGGCATGCGCCAGCGTTGGCGAATCGCTCAGTAGTGCCGATAATTTTTGCTGAAAAGTAATGTCACTCAGCAGCGACAAATGCGCCCGCAATATCTGTGCAGTCTGTGCGCTGGCTTGCCGGTGTTGTGCGGTGAGTTGTTGTTGTAACTGGGCTAGCGCTGACTGTAACAACCGTTGTTGTTCGTTAGCCTCTTCCACCGCTAAATCGACCGGTAAGCTCGGTTCTGGCACGTCAAACAACACCAGTTGCCCACGGGCAAATCCGGTATTCGCCGCGAGGCCCGGAAAGATCAGGCTATGACTGGTCCGCAGGTTGCGCGGCATCACAAAACTGTTTTGCCCGACCGCGCTATCGTCTTGCTCATTTAATTCATAACGTAAGAAATGACGTAATGAATGCGCTGCACATTGTGCGTCATGGCCAGAGACCACAATGTCGCACACATCGTGGTGCAAGGTATCGGTGCTCAGTAACGCCAACACACTTTTGGCATTTGCACAGCGGCCGTTACGCCGGTTGCACCATTCGATGCTGGCCGAAAAACGCTGACACACCGCCTCTAGCTGCGTCGCGGGGCGCGCATGCAAACCATGAGGTAATAAGCAGCGATATTCGATCTTATAGTTAGGCATAGTGTGCTCTCTGGTCAGCCCGAAAACCGGCGATCAGGCTTCCAGTCGCTTAAATACCGCTTTCGGATCTTTCAGCGCATCCTGGATCGGCACTTTGATAACACGCATACCGTCAAAACGCTCTTCCCCTTCGATGACAATATCAATCGCCATCAACACCACCTCTGCCGCCCGAATATCATGCAGAGTGAGTTCGTTTTCGATGCCCATCGCACCTTGCGTTTCGACCTTAATGTCATGCCCCAACTCTTTCGCTGTCGCGAGTAATTTCTCTGCTGCCATATAGGTATGCGCAATACCCGTCGGACAAGCCGTGACTGCAACAATTTTCATGTTTAAATACTCCGGGATCAGACACTTTCAGACGATGCCACTTCGACATGCTGGCCTGAACGTGCTTTCAGAAAATTGATCAATAACGCCGTCACCATGACACCGACAGCGATAGACACTAAATACATCAAACGGTTATCAATCACCGGCAACACAATCGGCCCACCGTGTGGTGCGTGGTCAGCCACGCCCGATAACATGGCAAGCACACTACCGACCGCCGAACCAAAACAGATAGTCGGGATCACCCGCAACGGATCAGCCGCCGCAAACGGGATCGCCCCTTCAGTGATGCCGATACAGCCCATCGCCAGTGCCGCTGAGCCTGCCTCTTGCTCCTGGCTAGACCACAGTTTTTTATTCAGTTTCGTCGCCAGCCCCAGCCCCAACGGCGGAATACAGATGGCTGTCGCTACCGCCCCCATGATGGTCGGGTTACCTTCTGCAATCATGGCCGAGCCAAAGAAAAACGCCGTTTTGTTGATTGGGCCGCCCATATCAAATGCGATCATGGCCCCTAGTAATGCGCCTAACACCACCGCATTGGCTGTGCCCATGGTTTTCAGCCATCCCGCCAGAAAAACCATCAGATTGGCGATCGGCACACCCACGACTTCAAACATCAGCGCACCAATAATCAACGCCGAAAAAATTGGAATGATCAGAATCGGCATCAGTGGTTTCAATGATTTCGGTACCGGCATTTTTTTCAGTACATCCACCACCCACCCGGCCAGTAAACCCGCCACTAACGCCCCCAGAAAACCGGCATGAATGGTTAACGAGATCTGCCCACCCAACATACCTGCTACTAAGGCCGGTTTACCGGCACGCGCATAGGCGATATAACCGGCCAGAACGGGTAGCAGCAACGTAAAAGCCGAGTTGCCAATTTCAACAATCAGTTTCAGCAGCGGCGAGCTATCAAAACTCGGCCCTTGTGCCGTCATCGGGGCAAACGCGATCGCCAGCGCCATCAAGATCCCGCCGCTGGCAATGAACGGGATAACGTGCGACACGCCGGTAAGCAGATACTGTTTGTATCGCTGCAGATGTTCTTTCATCTCTGATTCCATTCTGTAGGCGGGTGATCTTATTACAGTTACAGGCGGCACATTATTCCAGTCTGCAAGGTAGACGATATTGGAAAAACCAAGCCTAAACTGGATTTTTGTAACACTTATCGCGCTTTGTGACTGAGATCGAATTAAATAAGTGCTGATTGAATCGGATAAAAAACTGAAAGCACAGGAATGTAATGCAAAGTATCTGGCAGCCAATCGCTGCCAGAGCGAATTAAACTAAGCAAAAAGAATAGAACAGAAAATAAATCAACACTCTGTGATGTTGATCGCCAAACCACCCCGTGAGGTTTCTTTGTATTTATCCAGCATATCTTTACCGGTAGCACGCATCGTGGCGATCACTTTATCCAGTGAAATATGATGCTGCCCATCACCGCGTAATGCCATGCTGGCGGCATTAATCGCTTTCACCGAGGCCATGGCATTGCGTTCAATACAGGGAATTTGTACCAATCCGGCGACCGGATCGCAGGTAAGACCCAGGTTATGTTCCATACCAATTTCGGCGGCATTTTCTACCTGCGCGGGTGTGCCACCCAACATCGCCGCCAACCCTGCAGCCGCCATAGCACAGGCGGAACCCACCTCGCCCTGACAACCTACTTCGGCACCGGAGATCGAGGCATTGAGTTTGCACAACATACCAATTGCCGCTGCGGTCAGCAGAAACTCCTGCACTTTGGCGGCTGATGCCTGCGTGCTGAATTGCGGGCAAAACTGCATGTAATAGTGCAACACCGCCGGAATAATGCCCGCCGCCCCGTTGGTAGGGGCCGTCACCACCCGACCACCAGCGGCATTTTCTTCATTCACCGCCAGTGCATACAGATTGACCCATTCCATCGCATTCCAACCAGGCGATCCGATCTGTTTTAACAGGCTGTCATGTAAACGCGCAGCACGACGGCGCACATTTAAACCACCGGGTAAAACGCCCTGCTGCTGAATGCCACGTTGCACGCATAACTGCATGGTGTGCCAGATCTGCGCAATGCCCGCCGCGATCTCTGTTTCATTACGCCAAACTTTTTCGTTCGCCAGCATCAACTCAGCAATTGATAACTGATGTTGATGGCACAGAGCAATCAATTCAGCTGCGGAAGAAAACGGGAACGGCACAGCAGCAGAAACCACATCAGCAGCCGTTTCCGGTTCGTCATCATCCACGACAAAACCGCCACCTACCGAGTAATAGGTTTTTGCTAGTACGACTTGCCCTTGTGCATCCAACGCGGTCAGTTGTAAACCGTTGGTATGGCGTGGCAAACATTCCCAACGTAATAGCACATCACGCGACTCATCAAACGCAACCGGATGGGTGCCGGCCAGCAGCAATGAGGCCCCCGCCTGCAAAGCCTGATAACGGGGAACGATGATGTCAGGGTCTACCGATTCAGGTAATGCACCTTCCAACCCCAGCAATAACGCCGGTGGCGTACCATGCCCCTGACCCGTTGCGGCTAACGAGCCATAAAAAATGACCTGCATCCGGGCGACCGATGACAACAACTCTTTTTGCAACAATAACTGACTGAACAGATAACCCGCTTTCATCGGCCCCACCGTGTGCGAACTGGATGGACCGATACCGATTTTGAAGAGATCAAACAAGCTGATAGTCATTAATAATCCTGCGGCATATCTGGTAAATAATCAGTTGAATAAACTAAATATATATTATTTATCAGTACGACATAACACAAAGATAAAAATATACAGATTATTGCACCAATATAATGCATTAAATTTATGAGCCTGACGCGATTATTACATTACGCACTTCAATGGTGTGCAAAGCCCCAAAATAGACGGCGCAATTGGCTATTTTGAACCAACATAAATCCGGCTAAATATAAAATATATTGTATTTGTTAATTTATGCAATGATAATGACTATCATTACTGTATGGGTGTTTTTATAATTCCATCAACACCAACAGTTGATAACCCACGAATAACTGATGATGTTTTACCAAGGAGAATCTGTATGACCTTCCGTATTAATCGTAATGTTCTGCTTGCCACCGCATTGCTACTGCCAATCACTACCGCTGTTTCAGCCGCCGAGGCAACCCTATTACTGACGCTGAAAGACCACAAATTTACCCCTGCAGAACCGGTGATTCCAGCCAATACCAAAGTGAAAGTGACCGTCAAGAATCTGGACCCAACCCCAGCTGAATTTGAAAGCCATCAATTCAAAGCCGAACGTGTGATCCCTGGTGGCAAAGAAGCTAGCTTTTTCATCGGCCCGTTAAAGCCTGGCAAATACGAATTTAAAGACGAATATCACGAAGATATTTCCGAAACACATCTGATCGTGAAATAAGCCGGATAGGACGCTGCCATGCTATCAACTGCACTAATCGTTTTTCGTGAGATCCTGGAAGCTGCTCTGGTGATATCAATCGTATTAGCGGCCACTAAAACAGTGCCTCAACGCGGATGGTGGGTCAGTGGCGGCGTGCTCGGCGGCGTACTGGGCGCTTGTCTGGTTGCTGTTTTTGCCGATGCCATCTCTTCTTTTGCATCTGGTATGGGACAGGATGTGTTTAATTCCAGCGTAATGTTTATTGCCGTGGTAATGCTGACATGGCATTGTGTCTGGATGAGCAAACACGGTCGGGAAATGGCACAACAGCTCAATGCGGTGGGTGAAGCCATTAGTCAAGGGGCACGCCCACTGACAGGGTTAGCTATCGTTGTTGGTGTGGCAGTGATCCGCGAAGGGGCGGAAGTGGTGCTATTCCTCTATGGCATTGCAGCTGGAGACTCAGGCCAGATCCCGCAAATGGCGATTGGTGGAACATTAGGTCTCATCGGTGGTGCCGCATTGGGTGCAGCGATGTATTTTGGCCTGCTGCAAGTGTCGGCAAAACGCTTATTCAGCGTGACCAATACATTAGTGATCCTGCTCGCGGCCGGTATGGCCAGTCAGGGCGCTGGCTTTTTGGTCTCGGCTGGCATTCTGCCAGCTTGGGGCACGGTGTGGGATAGTTCGTGGTTACTCTCTGATTCCAGCATCGTCGGTAAAATGTTGCGCACCTTGATTGGTTATACGGCGCAACCCGCAGGTATTCAGGTGGTATTTTACCTGCTGACACTGGGCGTGATCCTGACGCTGTCTTACTGGAGTAAACGCACCGAACACAAATCAGTTGGCTCGTTATCCTCCTCCAGTTAAAACGCAAATTTCATTGTCAGTTCAATAAAAAGCGGCCTTGCAGCCGCTTTTTATTTCCAACCGAATCAAATATTTATATGTGATTAGATAACCCGCGAGAACTGCTGTTGCCGGGCTTTTTGGCGCAGATAAATATCAAAACACATGCAGATATTGCGGATCAGCAAACGGCCGGTGGCAGTGACTCGCAGTTGCTGATTGTTGCTTTCCACTAAGCCATCATTGATAAATGCCTGCAACAATTTCAAATCGTCGGCAAAATAATCAGCAAACGAAATAGCGTAAGCCGCTTCGATCTGTTGTGGATCAAGCGTGAAATTACAGATCAGCTGTTTAATGACATCACGGCGGATCAAATCATCACGCTGCAGCGCACAGCCTTTCCACTGCGCATGCCCCAATTGCGTGACCTGCTCGTAATACACATTCAGCTCTTTCTGGTTTTGCGAATAAGCATCACCCAGCATACTGATCGCCGACACGCCTAACCCCAACAGATCACAATCGCCCTGCGTGGTATAGCCCTGGAAATTGCGGTGCAATACGCCATCACGTTGTGCCTGTGCCAGTTCATCATCCGGCTTGGCGAAGTGATCCATACCAATATACAGATAACCCTGCGAAGTCAGATATTCGATGGTTTCCTGCAACATCGCCAGTTTTTCTGCTGGCGAAGGCAATAATTCTTCTTTGATTTTATGCTGGCCGGCAAACCGGCTCGGCAGATGCGCATAGTTAAACACCGACAACCGATCGGGCTGCAGAGCGGCGATCTGCTCCAAAGTATGACGGAAGCTGGCACGAGTTTGCAGCGGCAGGCCGTAGATCAGATCCAGATTGGTCGAGCGGAATTTCAGATCTTTCGCCCGCTGGATCAGCGCACGGATAAAGTCATTATCCTGCTCGCGATTCACCACTTCCTGCACTCGTTTGTCAAAATCCTGCACGCCGAGACTGATGCGGTTAAAGCCAACCTGCTGTAACACATCAAGGGTGTCTAAACTAATCTCGCGTGGATCAATCTCGATACTAAATTCGCCTTCTTCCGCAAACGCGAAGTTGCTTTTCAGCATGTGCATCAGGCGGGCGATCTGCTCATGTGACAGATAGGTCGGCGTACCACCGCCCCAATGCAGCTGTGTCACCGTGCGCCCGGCAAACAGCTTGGCATGATGCTGGATCTCTTTTTCCAGATAACCGAGATACTCTTCCGCTTTATGCGTTTGCCGCGTCACGATCTTGTTGCAAGCGCAGTAATAACAAAGCTTATGGCAAAACGGGATATGCACATATAACGACAATGGCCGCTGCGGATATTGCTGTGTCGCTTGTACAAACTGCGGATAATCAAACGATTCGGAGAATTCCAGCGCCGTCGGGTAAGAGGTATAACGCGGGCCGCTGTAGTTATATTTCTGGATCAGGGCGTCATCCCAGATGACATGCTGTGTAGACATGATTTTTGGCAGCCTAAATTATTGATTTAAAATGATTAAATTAATGAAAAATATTTATAGTGTAGCTACCAGTGTAGCCATAGTGAAAAGTCGCTGTATTTTATGGTAGTTATATCAGGTGTACGCAACATCCAAAAGAAAAGACTAACTCTTCCCATTAAAGTTATTTTACGGACAGGAATACGCGGTACTAAGCTTTAGTTCAACCTCATTAGATTTGATGAACCGTACTCCGGTTTCATCATGATGATGCCCCTAACTAATTGAATGGAGCATTCTTTTCACTACAACAAACCCTGTTTCTTCCAGATTGCTTAGCCTGATATAGCGCAGAATCTGCATTTTTTACTAAATCAGGTAATCGATATTCTGCTGTACTTGATTCACTTAAACCAATACTGACAGACACAGAAATAGAAGCTTTGCCAATGGTGATGGGCGTGCTCGCAATGAGTTGTCTAACTCGTTCAGCCCAACTTTTTGCATTCTCAATATTGGCTCCAGGAAGTACTACTGCAAACTCTTCCCCACCGTATCGCGCCAAAATATCGTTATGCCGGATACTTTGTTTAAGCGTTTGAGCTATATGTCGTAATACTAAATCACCTACCGGATGGCCATGCATATCATTGATTGACTTAAATAAATCAATATCAACCATAGCTAAACACCATTTAGTTTTAGATAGATCAGTCGTCAACTCGAGTGTGTCGCTCATTTCTAGCAATGCGTATCTGTTATAAACACCGGTTAACGCATCGTAAGTAGCATGTATGTATAACCGTCGGGCAAGCCATTGGTATGTCATGAGCATGATACTGAATCCAGCGGTAAGAAGAGAAATGCCGGTAGAAAACACCAAGGCTATGCTGGCAGAGTTATATTCAAGCACTCCAGGGTAATGATTTCCTAGATGAAGAGACATTCCTCTGTAGATGTAACTAACCAGATTGAATATCAGCGAAACCACGGATAACCATCGGCCTGTTTCGTATTTATTTATGTGGTTTAACGCGATATACAAACTCGCCAATGAAAATAATGCCAAAATAAATGAAACGATCTCGCCTCTGATCGCCATATTTTCCGGCTCTATCCAATAGCAATACAAAAGAATAAGAGAGACTAATGGCGCAATTAACGTCAGGTAGATGTCTGTTTTACGATAAGTTTTTGTATATTTCCGAAATGCCATCCAGAAATAAATGCTGCCTAAAACGACGAGCCCATTCCCCAAAGAAATGCTGCTCCAGAGAGGGATTATTCCTCGTCCAAGCAGAAAAACCAGACCCAGAGTGGTCAATACAATACTGATAAACCACTCATAAGCACCAGGACATATATACTCTTCACGTAAACTGAAAAACAGCATCGCTGACAGACCAATTCCGATCATGATATCCATCAGAAACAGGCCCTGAATTGTTGTCAGTGTTGAAAGCATCTGTTGCCATTCGTTTTTTATTTGTCATTTATTAACGATAGCTGAAACTCATTGCGGATGCTGATTTGACGAGATTTTTTCAATGGAAAGATAAACTCACCAGCAACGCCATAACAACACATCTATTAACCAAGTCATCACTGTCATATCGAGCGATTATCACATTAGCGCCATCAGCATCAACGTGTCTGCACACATAAAAAATGAGGCCGCATCATGCGACCTCATTTAACGAAATAATATTAATAACAACGAATAAATCATGAACGATATTTATTCGCCGGGAATAACATCGATCGATTTCAGCATTTGCTTCAACTCTGCTACCCCATCTTCGCCAGGCTGGGTAACGGCCACATTTAGAATATTGGTTGCAATATTAGGCTCTGACCATGGACATGAAGCTGTAACAACCCGAATAGGATAGCCATGGAAATGAGGTAAAACGAGATCATGATGGGTAAAGTGTTCTTTCTTCAATTTTTCAACATTAACCACAACCGCACTCCGGTAGTTTATTGAGTCTTCGTTATAACAGACATCATCGTGCCGGAATCGAACTTACATCACCAAAATACACATTCACCAAACATCAGTTAGCCTGAATGATAGCTACCGCGCATTTTGGTTACGATGAAAAAACGATGAGATATCAACAAGGAAGGAAACCACACGACAGGGTTGTCGTGTGGAGACTGACATAATTAGTCTTTTTTATAGAGGCTATCGAATTCTTTAGGATCAAAGTCGGTTTCGATGAAGCGTTGCAATAATTCATCCGGATCGCTGGCTTCTTTTTCTTCTTCATTTAAACCCAGCAGTTTTAACAACTCCTGATGACGAGCCAGTTTTTTATCTAACCACTCCTGGTCGTCAGCCGAAATAGCCTGCGCCAATTCCAGTTTATCCAGCAGCGCATTCAAACGATCATCATTTTCCAGCTTATCCAGCTCGCGTTCCCATTTCGCAAGTTGTTGTTCCTGCGTCACGACCGGCTCTGGTTTTACCGCAATCGGTTTGGGCGCTTTCACTACTTTTACCGGCGCTTCCGCAACCAGCGCGACCGGCTTACGTGAGCCTACACGGGCGTCTTTATTTTTAGCGCCTTGGCCTTTTTGTTCTGTGGTTTCTGCACTGTTACGAGCACCAGGGCGCAAGCCTTTGCGTTTGGCTTGTTTTTTCTGTTCACGAGCGTCTTGTGCACTAAACGCCGGCTTTTTCTTTTTGCTGTCAGGGCGTTTTGCATTTCCAGCTGATTTCTCTGGCTTAGTCGCCATGATTTACTCCAAAATTTCGATAAATTATCTGATTGTCTATTCTACATAACCACGCCGGTTGCGCGTAGCAGCTATTGCAGGTTTGCCGCAATAACTGCCTTACTGTAGCGGCGATCGACACGGAAAATATGGTCAATGAGCCAAATTTTCACGAACAGCACCACGTTCATGAAAGCATCGTCGCCTTTTCCCTGCGCTTTGGCGATGCGCGATGCCAATTCATCTAAGACTGCAGCATGTACTTTGGCATGCGGAACAAGGTCTGGATATTTAACTTTGGCCAGCAAAACTTCTTCCGAATGCAGATGTTGTTTTACCTGTTCCGCTAGTTGAGCAATCTTTTCTTGTACGTTATGGCTACCAGTCTGGAATTTTATGGCGGAATACGCCGCATTGACGGCGTGAAATAACCCTTCATGTTGTGTATCCATACTGGCAACATTGATCTTGAATGCATCGGACCAGTGAACCAACTCTTCATTTTTACGCGACTCTTTGGTGTCAAAGGTGATCGCAAAATTACCACTTAACTGCTCTAACTCATCAATCACAAACGCCACTTCACGGGTCACCTGAACATTCAGCAAGGTGTCATCCATCACGCTGCTAACAACTTCATTTACTTTTTCTACCATGGCGGCGGTATTACCCGTCACCTTGGCTTGCTGTTCTGCAGCAACAGCAATTTGGGTATTCATATCGGCGATCTGGCCAACGATCTGCACAATTTCTGTCAACGTCTGCCCGGCTTGTTCGGCTTGCTCAACTGCTTGCCCACCAACAGATTGAGTTTCCTCCATTAAGCCTACCGTCACTTTTGTCTGGTGTTGTAGTTGCTCAATTTTTTTCTGTATTTCTGCAGTAGATGCCTGGGTTCGGTTGGCAAGTGAACGCACTTCATCGGCTACCACAGCAAAACCACGCCCCGCCTCCCCCGCTCTGGCCGCTTCGATGGCCGCATTCAGTGCCAGCAAATTAGTCTGCTCGGAAATGTTTTTAATTAAATTCACAATATCGCCAATCGTGGCGCTGTCCGCTTGCAGTTGCAAAATTGCTTGCGTAGAACGCGCAATATTGCCCGCTACTTTTTGAATCAAGACGACTGTTTGCTCAACTTTAGCTAACCCTTCATCGGCCTGATCACGAGAACCCTGTGTGTGCTCTCTGGCAGCATGGGTGCTTTCGGTAATATTGCGCAGTGTATCCATCATTTCGGTAACCGCATCATTGAGCATATCTGCCTGCTCAAACATTTGGCCCATACCTTTTTCCGTCGATTCTGACGACGTTCTTAACTCGGCGACCTGTCGGGCGGCAACATTCGAGGTTTCCTGAATGGTAGAGATCACATGATCGAGGCTTTCCATCAGGCCATTCAGCATGGAAGCAACTTGGGAGAACTCATTTTTATTCGTGGTAGGCAAACGGTAAGCAAGGTTATTGCCTGTTTCGGTCATCACTTTCAGATGCTGACGCAATTCATTAATCGAGTGATTCACTTTCCAACGTAATGAGAATAATGCCAACAACACCAACAGCATGACCGCAGCCGAAAACCAAGTGTTCATGGTATGCAACGACTGTTCCTGCTTTTTGATTTCTGTTTGCGCAGCCAAGCTGGCCTGTGCTAGTTGTTTACTCTGTTTGGCAACGCTATTACCAATTTGATCTGACAACCAATCGAAACCATCCGGGTCTTTTTTCATCAGCTCATCGCCCCGCGTTTTATTGCCGGACAAATAAGCCTGAGTCATCTCTTCACCAATTTTAACTTGCTGCGGGATCCATTCCGGTAACTTAGTGAGATATTCAGCCTCACCGGATTTTGTCAATGCGACCTGCTGCGTTAGCAACAGTTCGGCATAGTGTTTGGCATCAGTGATCGATTCAGCGTCACCGGTAAGTGAAGCGTCGGTCAGATATTGTTGGATCTGCACAGAGGAATAACGTAATTCCTGCATCAGTAATGATTGTTCAGCATTGGCTTTATCTTGCTGATACAGTTTTTCTATCGCTTGTTGCGCGGCATCACGCCAAACCAAATAACTGCTCAAAATCAGAATGAGTAAAATAGAAAAAAGCAGTACAAAGCGGCGAATCGAACAATTCCAAATCCAAGTCAGCATGCCATCACCTACAGACAAATAAACAAAGCCCATAAGCGAGTCTAGTGAAATGTATATTTATCAGCCAACTTAATTGTTCTTAGAAATAGATATATCGGCATTTTTTATCTGCATATAACGTCACGATCACAGTTCAACTGCCTAAATTGACTCGTTTTTCAATGCGAAAGCAATATGGCAACCGGCAATGGATTGTGTAATAACAACCCCCGCCACGCCTCTTCCTGATAGATCGTATTATCCGACCGTGGATCGAGAATTATTGCAGCAAGGCGTCCAAGCGGTTGATGTGTGGTCACGATCAAATCACCCGGTTTCAGCTCAGTCGTTAGCTCTTTTTCCTGCACGCCGACATCCAGCCAGTCGCGCACACCCGGACGCTGTACTTCCGAGACGGTTAACGCACTGATCCGTTGTTGTTCCAAGCGAACTTTTTCCGCCTTAGACACAACGCGATATTGAATATGATGATGATCAAGTAACGTTTTATAACGAGCTTGCTCCGCTCGGATCACAAACCCTGCGGGTAACGATTCCGTTTCTGTGACCACAATTTGATCGGTATAAGGAAATGCTTTTATCACCCGTTTACCACTTTTCTGTTCGACTAAAGCAACATCAATTTTCGGTGTTTGTGGGTTAGGTGCGAAACCAAATTCCAGCGCAATTTGCATATCGGTTTTATTACGCCAGTCTTGCCGCGCATGACGACTTAATTGCTGGATCTTCTGCGCATCGTGTTCCACCAATGATAAAAACTGCGCTAAGGCTATATATTGTCGCTGCACACGTTCTTTGATGTTGTTCGGCGTGGAATAATTTCCTGGCTCATCCAACAAACTTTCCGCCACTATGGTTAACGACCCCATCAGCGAAGCGTAATTACGAAAATTACTCAAATTCATCGCACCACGAGTCACCGCTTGCGACAAAGTAATAATTTCACCATCGTAACGGGTGGCAGGGATGCCCTGCGCACTGACCTGTTTTAATAATTTAGGTAGAAAAACATTATCTGCATAGTGACGCAATCCGGCATCAATATTGGGGTTATCGCCGACCTCAAACTGTGCATTAATGGTGGTTAGGTAACCTTCTTTGTAAGTAAGCGGATATTTTACTCGTCCGGTTTCATGCAGATCGTAAACGACATCCGGTTGGAAGCGTTGCAGTGCATCAATATAGATCTGTGTTTCTGATGCTGCGGTGGCAATAAAATCGATATTTGGATTTTCATCTTTGGCATTCAGGCGACGATTCAAATCGCGGCCATCAGGGTTAGCCAAAACAATCGCGATAAAATTCATCTTATCCAGCAGATGCTGTTGATCACCATCTAACAGCTGACGCGCCAAAATCTGCACAGCTTCCGAACCAGAGGGTTCATTGCCATGTTGCGATCCAATCAACATCACGGTCGGCCGGTGAGTTTCAGGCTGCCCATTTTTCAAAAATGCGGCATCGTGCGACAGCAGCAAAGCGTCAATCGGGCGCCCACCGGCCGAGCGGCCTAACGAGAGTACAGACGCTTGTGATGATTGTTGCGTGAGTTGATGCAAATAAGCCGACACTTCGGTGGAGTTGGGTAAGGTGTAAGTTGCACTGCGTTCAAACGGAGTGAGCGGTAATGCCGCACGCACGCTCAATGAGCTGAGTAATAAGAATGACCACAACAAACCACGAAACAACATCACACAACTCCGGCACGGTGTAGAAAGCGGCGCTGATTATAGAAAAATGTGATGCCGATAAAAGGAAAATGATGAAGAAATGATCGTGAATAGCATGAACAGCCAGAAACCAGATCTGGCTGTTCGTGCTTGAATCTAACGCGAGGCGCCGGAGAGCAAAGCTCCCGCAGCAATAAACAGGGAACCAAAAATGCGGTTTTGCGTGCGCATGCCTTTTTCATTTTGTACCAGATGCGTCAACGGAGCCGCCAGCGCGGCATAACCCAGCATGACAATCACATCCACCAGCACACAGGTGACGGACAATATCAGCGCTTGTGACCACAGCGGGTAATCGGCATGCAGAAATTGCGGGAACAGCGCGACCAGAAAGACGATGCTTTTCGGGTTAGTCAGATTCACAAACACTGCCGGCCAAAACAGGGCTGGACGCGGCCCCTCTTCCTGCCCAACGCCACTTTTCATCAGTTGCGGTACTTCGCGCCATTTGCTCCAGCCCAGCCAGACCAGATAAGCCACACCGAACCATTTCAGAATGGCAAACGCCGTTGCCGATTTAGCCAACAGAGTACCAAGCCCGACCCCGACCAGTAACAAATGAATAGCCAGGCCTAACTGTAAACCGGCAATGGCGGGTACTGAGCCTCGTACACCGTAACGAATCGCGTTACTGATGGTGTTTACCGCGCCGGAACCCGGGTAAATACTAAATACAATTGTCGTTGCCAAATAGGTCAGCCAGACATGAAAATCCATTTTTCCCTCCGGTAGAATCTGCTTAAAACACACTCGAAAAAGACAGACTAGTCGAGTGCAAAACCGATTGCCAGCAGTAAGTTGAACAACAGGCTACTCATGGCGGT
Source organism: uncultured Tolumonas sp. (assembly GCF_963556105.2). Classification (NCBI taxonomy): domain Bacteria; kingdom Pseudomonadati; phylum Pseudomonadota; class Gammaproteobacteria; order Aeromonadales; family Aeromonadaceae; genus Tolumonas; species uncultured Tolumonas sp. The sequence goes on along the minus strand of NZ_OY829945.1, from coordinate 564,521 downwards.
ACGTTTTAGCTGTTGATCCAATATATCCGGATCATGGCTGTACTGCACCACGCGGGCAATCAGCATCAACGGTACCCATGCCGGTAAAAACAACCACGGCCATGCGGTATGCGCGCGTAATAATATGAACACAATGGTCATCACGCCCGCGCCCAACACCAAGAGCCAGTGATAACGGCGCGACCAGATCGTGCCCAGCCGAGAGGCGAAAGTGCGTTTACCACTGGCCAGATCGGTATCCATATCACGGATGTTGTTGATATTGAGCACCCCTGTGGCCAGAAAACCACAACTGGCGGCCGGTAAAATCAGCAATGGGTCAAACTGTTGCGTGAATAAATAGTAGGTTCCCAACACGCCCAGCAAACCAAAAAACAGGAACACCGACAAATCGCCTAAGCCGCGATACCCATACGGGCGGCGCCCCACGGTATAAGTCACTGCCGCAATCAGCGCTAAGCTACCGAACCCGATAAAGGTCAGGATCGCCAGCCAATCGCCGGAAAATGCGGTCCACAACAAACTCAAACCACTGATGATCGTCAGCCCCGCCACCAGCACCATGGCACGTTGCATCTGTTCACGGGTGATCAAGCCACTGACAACCGTGCGTTGCGGGCCAACACGATCTTCGTTGTCCGCTCCCGATACGGCATCACCGTAATCGTTAGCCAGATTCGACAGAATCTGTAAACCAATAGCAGTCAACAAACACAATACAAAGACATTGGCGTGAAACAAATCTGCACCTGCCGCCAAACCACTCCCCAGCAACACCGCAGCACAGGCCAATGGCAATGTACGCAAACGAGCTGCTTGCAACCAAACTTTCCAACGTGGTTTATTCATCAGGCCACTTTTTCCTTACGTTACACAGCAACTATTTATCACAACTGACACAGGTGGGTTTACCCATGATGCGCCCAGCCCTATACTGGTGCGATTCCGCGGGCGGAAGCCTTTCCTGTAAAGGGCGTACTATACCGGATGCCAACGCCTTTTGGCAGTTTACCGCCCCCTTCGCGACAGACGGCATTCCGATTTATGCGATTATTCCAATGCTGGCTCAAACTCATTTACTGGAACAACTGGACGCCCTCACCGCCGCCGAGCAACAAGGTTTTGTTCGCCTGCGCGCGGCGATGGATGTCACCTCACTGATCGGCTGGTTAAAAGAGCAGCCGCTGTTTCCGCGCATCTACTGGCATGCGCGTGAGCGTGACCGCGAATTTGCCGCGTTAGGTGCGATCCGCGAACTGACTGATCCGACGCAACTGGCCTCGCTGACCGGACAACTGCGCCCGACTGCCGGCAGTTACCCGCGTTATTACGGCGGGCTGGCCTTTGACTACCAACCGCCGGTCACTGGCGAATGGCAGGAATTTGGCCAGTGCCGTTTTGTCTTACCTCGCATTGAGCTGATCCGTCAGGGTAATCAAACTGAGTTGGTGTGTAATCTCTGGTTTGACGGTAACAACCACGCCCACGAACTGACTTCCGCACGCGAAGCATTACAACAGTTACAGCCGGAAACCACACTGACGCACTACTTACCAGCACAACGCGAGCGCCACGATACCCCCGATAAACCACGCTGGATGCAGTGGTTATCGCAGGTGTTGCAGCCGGACGCCTTAAAAATTATCCCGAAAGTGGTGTTATCACGCCGTACCACGCTGCAATTTAGTGAAACGCTCAATCCGTGGGATCTGCTGGCCAATTGGCAAAGTGCCACACCAGCCTGTTTTCATATCGGTTATCAATTCTCACCAGAGAGCTGTTTTATCGCCAGCTCGCCAGAACGTCTCTACCGCCGGCATGATCGTCAACTGTTCAGTGAAGCACTGGCAGGCAGCACGCCGCGCACGGGTGACGCCGAGCAAGATGCAGAGCTGGCTTCGCTGTTATTGCAAGACGGTAAAAATCGGTTGGAAAATCGCTTTGTGCACACCGACATTCTGACCCGCTTAGACGGATTAGCCGATACGGCAGTGGTATCAGAAGCGCAGATCCTGCCGCTGAAACATATCCAGCATATCAAACGGGAAATCGAAGCCACCTTGTTGCCAGAAACTGCCGATTGGCAATTACTGCAAAAGGTACACCCGACACCGGCGGTCGGTGGTTCACCGCGTCGCAAAGCTCTAAGCCAGATCCGTGAATTGGAACAACATCAGCGCGGCTGGTATGCCGGTGCGTGCGGTTTTATCAGCGAAGATGTGTCGGAATTTACCGTCGCCATCCGCAGTGGCTTATGGCATCAAAATCAACTGCATCTCTATACCGGAGCTGGCATTTTGACCGGTTCGGATGCAGAAGCCGAATGGCAGGAACTCGACACCAAACTCAACAGCATGTTGGGTGTCTGGAATGACTGAGCAGTGGCAAGCGTTAGGTAGTCTGCATGCCCTGTGGAGTTCGTTGATTATTGAAGAACTGGTGCGACTCGGTGTGCGTGATATCTGTATTGCACCGGGTTCACGCTCCACACCACTGACATTAGCCGCAGCAGCAAACTCGGCAATCACCACACATTTGCATTTCGACGAACGCGGTTTGGGTTTTCTGGCCCTTGGGTTAGCGCAAGGCAGCCAGCGCCCCGTCGCGGTGATCGTCACCTCCGGCAGTGCGGTAGCCAACTTGCTGCCTGCTGTGGTGGAAGCTCGCCAATCAGGTATTCCGCTTTGGTTGCTGACTGCCGATCGCCCTGCTGAATTGATCGGTAATGGGGCTAATCAAGCTATCGATCAAAGCGCTATTTTTTCCAGCTATCCGATTTATTCGCAACTATTGCCCACTCCGAGCAATGAGATTGCACCTGCATGGCTGTTGGCCTCGGTCGATCAGGCGGCGTTTCAGCAACAACAAACACCCGGCCCCGTACATCTGAATTTTGCGTTCCGCGAACCACTTTATCCGGTCGAAGGGCAACAGCTGCCAGCCCATGCGCTACGAGGGTTAAGCCGTTGGTTCAACAGCAATGAACCTTGGACGCGTTACACGCCGGCACAAACAACCTGCCCAACCGATCCAGCATGGGAAGCAGTACGGCAAAGCAAGGGGCTTATTGTCGTCGGCCGTCTGACTCGAGAAGAAGACGCCAACGCGATTTTGCAACTTGCCGAACAAACCGGTTGGCCCCTGTTGGCAGATATTCAGTCACAACTGCGCTTTCATCCACAAACCATTAACTATGCCGATCTGGCGCTGCATCACCCTGCATTTCGCGCCGAATTAGCGCAAGCAGAAACACTGCTGTTATTCGGTGGCCGTTTGATTTCCAAACGTCTGCAGCAGTTTTTAAGCGAACAGGAATGGCAGCACTGCTGGCAAATCGATAATAGCTCAGAACGATTGGACAATGGCCTCGCTGTTCAACAGCGGTTTGTCAGCACTATTAGTAACTGGTGTCAGGCACATCAGCCTGAAACAACGAGCACGGCATGGCATCAGCTTGAAAATTGGGATCGGAAACTCGCAACTATCATCGAACAACAACTGCCAGCATGGGGGGAAATCACCCTCTGTCATCAGTTGAATGCTCAGATCAAAGGCCAGCTATTTATCGGCAACAGTATGCCGATCCGGCTTTTGGATATGCTCGGCACAGCCGGTATTCGACCTACGCATATTTACACCAATCGCGGTGCTTCCGGCATTGATGGTTTAATTGCCACGGCCGCAGGAATAGCGAAAGCCGGCTCGACTCAGCCAACCACCGTGCTGTTGGGCGATACCTCCGCGCTGTTTGATCTCAATAGTCTGGCTTTATTGCGCAGCCTGAATAGCCCGTTTGTGCTGATCATCATCAATAATGATGGTGGTAATATTTTTCACATGCTGCCCGTGCCGGAGCACAACCAGATCCGTGAACATTTTTACCAACTGCCTCACGGGCTCAACTTCCAAGCCAGTGCCGAACAGTTTCAGCTCACTTATGCCGCACCAACGGATGCAACCAGCTTCCAGCACGATTATCAGCAAGCACTGACACGACCCAGAGCCACCATTTTGGAATGTAAGGTCGTGGTAGGTGAAGCAGCAAACTGGCTGAAAGGATTGGCGCAACATGTGCGAGATTTACCGGCGTGAGTAAACCAACGCTGGTCTTACTGCATGGTTTTTTAGGTTCAGCCAATGACTGGTCGACGCTGATCGGGCAGTTACCTGATTGCGATTGCATTGCTTTCGATCTGCCGGGACACGGCCATGCTCATGAGCAACGTTTAAGCCGGATGGCTGATTTCCCCCTCTGGCTTAATCAGCAATTACAGCAACGAAACATATCTAATTATCATCTGCTCGGTTACTCACTCGGCGGGCGACTGGCGTTGCAGTTTGCCGCCACACAACCGGCTGGTTTACAAAGTTTACTGTTGGAAAATGCACACCCCGGTTTAAGCTCGGTAGAGGAACGAAAAGCACGAGCCACTGCTGATGCCAGTTGGGCACGACGATTTTATCGCGAGCCATTAACCGAGGTATTAGCAGCGTGGTATCAACAACCCGTCTTCGCTGATTTAAGCCCGATAGAACGTACCTCACTCATTGCCGAACGCAGTCAAAACAATGCAGCCCAACTGGCGCACATGCTGTGTTGTTGCTCGTTGGCGAAACAAGCCGATCTGCAAACTTGGTTGCAAGATACGTCACTACCAGTGCTCTATCTGTGCGGTGAACAAGATCTGAAATTCCAAGCGATTGCTGCACAACTGGCGACCCACTGCACGTCGGTAACACAGAAAATACTGGCCGGCGGACATAACTTGCACCGCGCCAACCCAGAATTCATGGCAGCTGCTATCCGGCAGTGGCTAACTAATGTTTACCCAAACCACTTGAAATTGCAGGTAGGCGGCAAGTGAGGAGCCCCATGAGCATAGATAAACTATGTGATTGGGGCGAATGAATGCAGCCAACGCCGCTGCAACTTCAAGTGGGAAGGGTATCTACTGTTAATTATGAGAGACAACTATGCAAGATCACGATAACGATGCCCGCTGGTATGCCCCTATCGAATGGCAAGATTGCAGCGCCGATTTCCAAGACATCCGCTATCACAAATCTGCCGATGGCATTGCCAAAATCACCATTAACCGTCCACAGGTGCGGAATGCTTTTCGTCCACTCACCGTAATGGAAATGATGAAAGCGCTGCAAGATGCACGCTTTGATGCCCAGATTGGCACCATCATTCTGACTGGCGAAGGCGAGCTGGCGTTCTGTTCCGGTGGTGATCAGAAAGTACGTGGCGATTACGGTGGATACAAAGATGACGAAGGTACGCACCATCTGAACGTGCTCGACTTCCAGCGCCAGATCCGCACCTGCCCGAAGCCGATTGTGGCGATGGTAGCCGGTTACGCCATTGGAGGTGGTCACGTCTTACATATGCTGTGTGATCTCACCATTGCCGCTGAAAATGCCCGTTTCGGCCAGACCGGCCCGAAAGTGGGTTCGTTTGATGGTGGTTGGGGTGCCTCTTACATGGCACGCTTAGTCGGCCAGAAAAAAGCGCGTGAGATCTGGTTCTTGTGCCGCCAATATGATGCCAAAGAAGCGCTAGAGATGGGGCTGGTGAATACGGTGGTGCCATTAGCCGAACTGGAACGTGAAACCGTGCGTTGGTGTCGCGAGATTTTGCAACACAGCCCGATGGCCTTGCGTTGTCTGAAAGCCGCACTGAATGCCGATTGTGATGGTCAGGCTGGTCTGCAGGAACTCGCCGGTAATGCCACCATGCTGTTTTACATGACTGAAGAGGGTCAGGAAGGTCGTAACGCCTTTAACGAAAAACGTGAGCCGGATTTCAATAAATTCCCACGAAACCCGTAAAGCAGCAGCAACACTCCGATGCAGATCTGATCTCTGCATCGGGATCTGTTATAACATGACAGACGACTGATTTTGCCGAGAATAAGGACAGCCAACTTATGGATATCACTCTGTATCGGTATCAACTGCCGCTCACGCATCCGCTGACATTTCATAACCAGACTATCGAGCAACGCGAAGGCTTATTGCTGCATTGGGGCAGTAGCTGGAGTGAAATTGCACCACTACCGGGTTTTTCCCGTGAAACTCTGGCAGAGGCGGAACAAGAGACCATCGCCTTTCTGAGCGCATTTAAACAAGGCAAAACCATCCCGGTTACTTATCCATCGGTGCAATTTGGTCTAGATTGCGCCCGTCGTAGCTGGCCGGTATTAAAACATACGCCACTGCCACCGTATCTGCTGTTACAAGGCACACCGGAAGATATTATCTGGAGCTGGAAAGAGTGGTTATATGACTACCCCAGCCGGGTAAAACTCAAAGTCGCACGTTATCCAATGCGCGATGAGCTGGCGATGATCCGTGAAATTATCCGGTTAGCACCAAAAACCAAGTTGATTCTGGATGCAAACCAACTGTGGACGCGTGAAGAGGCCTGGACCTTCATGAGCCATCTCGATCCATCCCACATTGAATATATTGAAGATCCTTGCGCGACTTACGCCGATATCCGTGCGGTTGCGTCACATACCGGCATTGCTGTAGCACTGGATGAGATCTTAAGCGCCGAAACCAACTGGGATTTTTTCCCACAGTTGAAAGCATTGGTCTTAAAACCCACCCTCATCGGCTCACTGGATAAGTGTCACGAACTGGCGAATAAAGCTAAAGCGAATGGCGTGAAAGTCATTCTCTCCTCCAGCCATGAATCGCAACTGGGTAACCGCCTGCTAGCCTTACTGGCCGCCGAATGGTCACCGGAACAAGCGCCAGGCTTAGATACACTGCGCTATTTCAGTGGCACGGTGCTGGATGATAAACAACAAGTCGATATCAAACAGTTGCAGCTGGTATGGCAAAGCTAACTTGCCCTATCCGGCAACACGCCCAACAACATCCGACCCAACCGGCATTATGGCATGCCGGTATTACCCTCAATTACCAACAACTGGATGCCCAGCTTAACGCCCTGCAGCAACAACTCCAACGCGCCGGATTAAAGTCTGGCGCTCATCTGTTTTTGTGCAGCACTAACAGCGCTGAACTCGTGATGTTGTTGTGGGCCTGCTGGCGGGAACAAATCGTCTGTTGTCCGGTAAACCCGGCATTTCCCGAAGCGCGACAACAGCAACTCCAACAGCAAGTACATGCCACTCTGCGCTGGCCCTCCGATGAGTTGCAATTCGATTTCACCTTAGAAAGGTCACCATCTGCTGTTTGTGAACTAAATGACAGCATACTCAGTAATTTAGTTTTTACCTCTGGCAGCAGTGGTTTACCTAAAGTGGTTGCGCATTGTTTGCGAAATCATTTCGCCAATGCGCAAGGCAGTCTCGTGCCCATCACCGCCCATGATGGTTGGTTATTGTCACTGCCGCTGTTTCATGTCGGTGGGCTGGCCATTTTGTTTCGCTGCTTTCTGGCCGGAGCCTGTGTGGTGCTGCCTGAGCCGACACTGCCACTCACCACATTATTACAACAAGCGCCGATCACGCATCTGTCACTGGTGCCAACACAGCTATACCGCTTATTACAGCAACCGAATTTTCATTTTTCAGCCACACAAGTTCGTCACTTGTTACTGGGTGGCGCACCATTGCCTGATAGTCTGATCGCCCAATGCCGGGCACAACAGCTGACACCGTGGGTTAGTTATGGTTTATCGGAGATGGCATCGCAGGTTTGTACTGCCCCTGCACGAGACGCCGGTGTAGTGGGTAAAGCATTAGCCGGACGGGAAGTGACGATTCAGGCCGGTGAAATATGTGTCCGAGGTGACACGCTGTTTGCCGGCTATTACCAAGCTGATGGCAGTTTATTACTACCGCTGGATGCTGATGGGTGGTTCCACACGGGTGATGCCGGCTACTGGCAGAACGATGAGTTAGTGATTAATGGCCGCATTGATAACCAATTCATCAGTGGCGGAGAAAACATTCAACCAGAGCAGATTGAACAACAACTGCTACAGCATCCGTCAATCGCACAGGCGATTGTCGTTCCTATGCCAGACGAAGAGTGGGGCATGCGTTGTGTTTGTTTTATCGATTGGCAGCAAGCACCTATTTCATCGGCGGAATTAACTGTGTGGTTACGTCAATTTTTGCCGGCCTTTATGTTGCCAAAAGACTATTTGCCTTGGCCAACGCTATCAGCAGGCCAACTGAAGCTACCCCGCACAGAATTTAACCAACTAGCAGAAACAAAAAATCCCGCCACGCAAGCGTGAACGGGATAATTGTGGGGTTGGCCTGTAAGCCGGGTTCTGTTCCGCTTGCGCGGTGGCAGCCATTCCTCTAGGCCTGAAATCGCTCGCAGGCTCAAGCAACCTACCCGCTTCCGACGCGGGCCGCGACATGGAAGCCTATTTGGTCTTGCTCCGGGTGGAGTTTACCGTGCCACGAACTGTTACCAGTCGCGCGGTGCGCTCTTACCGCACCCTTTCACCCTTACCTGATCCCTTACGGGCCATCGGCGGTTTGCTCTCTGTTGCACTGGTCGTAGGCTTACGCCTCCCAGGCGTTACCTGGCACCCTGCCCTGTGGAGCCCGGACTTTCCTCCCTCCTGTTTGTCTACCCGAAGGCACAACAACAAGACGGCGACTGCCCAGCCAACCCCGCGCGCATTATAGGGAGGTTACGCCCACACAGCAAACTATCTCTCAGAATTCTGCTTTTCTAAGCCCCACGCATAGAGTGCATTCTTTTTCACACCATAAATTTCAGCCGTTAATGCAGCCGCTTTTTTCAGCGGTAGATCAGCCATCAGCAGTGTTAAGGTGCGTAAAACTTCTGCGGGTAACTCATCACTGTTATCAGCTTTACCGGCCAACATCAGCACGAACTCACCACGGGTACGGTTATCATCTTCCTGTAACCACACCAGCATTTCCGAAAGCGGCAAGCTATGCAGGGTTTCAAAGGTTTTAGTCAACTCACGCGCAATCACAATCTGGCGCTCACCAAATACCTGATACATCGCGGTTAAGGTATCCATCACCCGGCGTGGTGATTCATAAAACACCATAGTGCGAGTCTCATCGGCCAAGGCCTGCAGACGATCGTCTTTCCCTTTTTCTTTAGCGGGTAAAAAACCTTCAAAAACAAAACGATCGGTAGGAAGCCCTGCCGCACTCAATGCCGTGATTGCCGCACACGGCCCTGGTAATGGTACGACTTTGACACCTGCATCACGGCAGGATTTGACCAAATGGTAACCCGGGTCACTGATCAACGGTGTACCCGCGTCCGAAATCAGCGCGATGCTTTGCCCTTGCTGAATTCGCTGGATCAATACACCGGCTCGTTGTTGTTCATTGTGATCATGCAATGCCAGCATCGGCACCTTGACCTGTAAGTATTGCAGCAGAATGCCACTGTGGCGGGTATCTTCTGCCGCAATACAATCGACACTCTTTAAAATCTCGATGGCACGCAATGTAATATCCGACAGGTTACCAATCGGCGTCGGTACGATATACAGACAAGGTGATATAGACATTAAAACTCCTGTCGAAAATTTGTTTCATTCTGGCGTGAAGATTACACTAGAGACCAGACATAGATAGGTTGGAGATAAATCTTGAGCCGGGTTAGCAAGTTGCGCACTGTACCATATTTCTGCTGGCTGTTTGCCATTGCCCTGTTATTGTCAGGTTGTGCGACAGGAAATCGCAATGACAGTGGCAACGAGAGCGCCACACTGAATGCCTTCGGGCCACTGACACACAACAGTCAGTGGTATCTGACTAATATTGATAATGCAGCACCTGAAAACCGTTTTGCATTGCAAGTATTAGCAACTCGCCGTTTAATTGCCGATGGTGATGCCACCCAGGCCAACGCCATTCAACAGCAATTAGCCAAAGAAGCTGCTACACCGCGTCAGAAAGTGGCGTTACGGCTGTTAAATGCATTACAACTTGGGAAACAGGGGCAATCCAGCAAAGCGTTAAACCGCATTGCCGGTATCGACTTGCGCCCATTAGACAGCAATACCGTGCAATTTTATTATCGCCTGCAATCAGACCTGTTACTAAAAACCGGCCAGAAAACAGCAGCAGCGAATAGCCTGATTTCGTTAGATCCTTACCTAAACGGTGAAAACGCCAGTAAAAACCACCAGCAAATCTGGTCGTTGTTACAAGGTAGCGATGCCTCCACGTTAAAAACCTATACCAATGCCGCCAACCGTATGAAACGGGAAAAAGCTGCGGGTTGGTTTGAATTAGCGCAGATAAGCCAACTGAAACAAGATCAGGCTAAACAATATGCAGATTGGCAAAAACACTACCCTGAACATCCGGCCATCGGTTTGTTTACACCTGCCGCTGATGCACCGGTACAACCAACAATTGCTGACAATAATCAAAGCGTAACGGCTACCACCCAAATTCAGAAAGTCGCCGTTTTATTACCACTGTCAGGTAAATTAGCCGGTCCGGCTAGTGCGTTGAAAACCGGCTTGGAACAAGCCAATCTGGCAAGCGGAAATAAACTGACACTGAATTATTACGATGAAAATAGTCAGTCGATGCCCGAATTATTGGCGCGTGCCGAAAAAGATGGAACACAGCTGATCATCGGCCCATTGCAGAAGAATAAAGTAGAACAGTTGGTTGCCAGCCATGCTTCCGTACCGGTATTAGCCTTGAATCAACTGGATGGACAACCGGCAGCCAATAATCTCTATTATTTCTCACTGTCACCGGAAGCAGAAGCTGCGCAGATCGCACAAAAGATCCACGAAGATGGCATGCAGCATCCACTGCTACTGTTACCATCCAATGCATTGGGTGAACGGACTGCAGCCGGTTTTAACAATTACTGGAAATCGTTAGATCTCGGTGATGCCTCGGTTGCTAAGTTCCGTAGCCGTGATGAACTGTTAAGTCTGTTACGCCAAAAATTGGGCGGTAAAGGTGGTTCATTACAAGCCGGCCAAGTACAGTCGCTGGCCAATGACCCAGCCAATGATCCTAACCGGGTCGATGCGATTTATATGCTGGCATCCGCATTTGAAGCATCTAATATCAAATCCAGTGTCGATCTGATGTTAGGTGATTCAACGGTTCGACCTACTTATTATTTAGGGTCTAAAAGTAATAGCAGTGGGTTAAAACCAGATGTAGCGCTGGCACTCAACGGCATGCAATTGGGCGATATGCCATTAATGTTAAATCGCGTTCCCGATGAGCTTGCTAAAGCAACAGCCGCATTACCTCAAGCCAGTGGCGATCAATTACGGTTGTATGCCATGGGACATGACGCTGGCACATTGGTAAATCAATTAAGTCAGTTGCGTCAGAATCCAGATATGACCATCAATGGTTTGACCGGTGTCCTGCATGTGACAACAGATGGGGTTATTCTTCATGACCTGATCTGGACCCACTACAATAATGGTCAATTAAGTAATGAGCCGACCACCGCTCAACCCGCCGTCCCTCAGCCGGCAAAGTAAGGGACAATACTACGAACAGCAGGCCCGTCGCTTTCTTGAACAGCAGGGGCTGTTGTTCGTTACTGCCAACTATCGCTGCCGTCAGGGCGAAATCGATTTAATTATGCGAGAACACCAAACTCTGGTGTTTGTAGAGGTCCGCTATCGGGCCTCTCGTGATTATGGCGGCGCGTTATCGTCAGTAACACCGGCTAAACAACAGAAAATTCGCTACACTGCCCGATATTTTTTATTAAATCAGCAGATCAACGAAGCACATCAGGCTTGCCGTTTTGACATAGTATCGTACGATGACGGGCAACAAAGCTGGCTAAAAAACGCATTTTAGGAGAACCAGGTTGGATCGGATCAGAGAAAATTTTACCGAAAGTATTCAGACAAAAATTGCAGCAGCTGAAGTGTTATCTGAAAACATTCAGACCGCAGCACAAATGCTGGCCATCTGTCTGTTAAACGGTAACAAGATCCTTGCCTGTGGTAACGGAGCTTCAGCGGCGTTGGCGCAATTATTTGTGTCACATTTGATGAGTCGTTTTGAAACGGCACGCCCCTCTTTACCTGCCATTGCATTAACTTGTGATGGTAATCTGATGAGTTCGCTCAGCCATTACGGTAAATTTGAAGATGTCTATGCCCACCAGATCCGGGCGCTCGGACAACAAGGTGATATTTTAGTGCTGATCACCACCGAAGAAGACAATCGGGAATTGATCCATGCAGCGGAAGCAGCATTATCCCGCGACATGACGATGGTGATTTTAAATACCGGATATGGTGGAGAACTGGCGGGTTTACTGGGGCAAAGTGATGTTGAGATTCGCTGTCCTTCTGCTCGTTTTTCACGCATTCTGGAAGTACATTTATTGGTATTAAACTGCCTGAGTGATCTGATTGACCAAACCCTGTTCCCCCAATAATTCATTGAGGAATTGCTATGTTTCGTAAGCTGCTCCCGTTATCGCTAGCTGGTTTACTCTTGCTACAAGGCTGTGTCGGCGTCTTATTGGCTGGTGGTGCAACGACTGGTGTCGTTGTTGCTAAAGACCGACGAACCGTCACTGCTCAGGTAGATGATCAGAAAATTGAGCTGAACGCCCGACATGATCTGTCAGAACGCACCGACATTTCCCGTATCAGCCATATCTCCATTAATAGCAATAACGGCATAGTGTTATTGGTTGGACAAACCCCACATCAGAAATACAGCGATGAAGTTCGTGCTATGGTTGAGCGTCAGGAAGGGGTACGGAAGATCTATAACGAAATTAAGATCGAAGAACCGATTGGTTATGATATCCGCTCCAATGACAGCTGGATCACCTCTAAAGTGCGTACCATGTTGATTGCCGAAAAACATTTCGACAGCAGTCACGTTAAAGTCGTCACTGAAGATAGTCAGGTCTTTCTGATGGGTCTGGTTACTCACGATGAAGGGGAATTGGCTGTTGAGATCGCACGCAATGTATCGGGTGTAGAAAAAGTGATCCGTGTATTTGAATACGTTCAGAAATAATGCTTTCTGCGGTAATAAAAAAGGGAACTTCACGTTCCCTTTTTTATTTTATTTGATCACCCGTAAGGTCGGTCGGCCATCCGGACGAGGCGATTTTGGCGCTTCATCGTCAGTGGCTTTGGCTTTTTCAGGTGATGATGTCTCATCTTCCAGCCAGGCAGCATAAGCAGGCTCTGGCGGGAAAAACGTACCGACACCATTCTCGCGGGCATGGATCGCCAGCACCGCGGCCATGGGAATATAAACCTGTTGCGGTACGCCACCAAAACGGGCATTGAAGCTCACAGCTTCATTGTCCATCGTGAAAGCAACCACTGCTTGCGGAGCAATGTTAAGAACAATCTGTCCGTCGCGCGCAAATTGTTGCGGCACCTGGACCATCCGCGCGTTAGCATCCACTAACAGATGCGGCGTCATATCATTATCCAGCAACCATTCGTAGAAAGCCCGCAGCAGATAGGGGCGACTGGGCGTCATGTTCGGTTCCATTACAGTGGTCCGTTACGCATTTCACGTTCAACATCGGTCAGCGAAGCTTGGAATGAGTCGCGGTCAAACAAGCGAGTCATATAAGCTTTCAGCTCTTTGGCACCTTTGCCCGTGAATTCAATACCCATGATTGGCAAACGCCACATCAGTGGTGCCATGTAGCAATCTACCTGGCTGAATTCTTCGTTCATGAAATAAGGATATTCCTGGAACAGTGGCGCCATGGCCTGCAGGCTTTCACGTAATTGTTTACGTGCTGCTTCTGCGTCCGGTGCATTGTTCAGGATCTTGTCTGCCAGCGTGTACCAATCCAGCTCAACGCGGTGCATCATCAGGCGGCAATTACCACGAGCCACCGGATAAACCGGCATCAGCGGCGGATGCGGGAAGCGTTCGTCGAGATACTCCATGATGATGCGAGAGGTGTAGAGCACCAGATCACGATCCACCAGTGTAGGAACAGAGTTATACGGATTTAACTCCAGCAGTTCTTCTGGCAGAGCATTTACATCTACCATACAGATATCAAAGGTCACACCTTTCTCGGCCAGGACGATACGTACCTGGTGACTAAACATGTCATTGCCGGAGAACAGGGTCATGACGGAGCGCTTGTTGGCAGCGAAAGCCATTGTTCCCTCCATTCAGAACAAGAAAAAATACGATGGCAGCATGCCACCTTTATCAGATCCGGGGTGTATTACTCTGAGCGGGTAACACAAGCAGGCTGACTAGTATATCAAATTTTCAGCAGTTTGAGGATAGAACTATGTGAGTTGTTCGCCTTGATATTTGCTTCTGATAAACTAATAACAAATAAAAATGGGAATTTGCCATGACAGAAGCTGCAGATGACAAAGAAATCCGCCTCGATAAGTGGTTATGGGCAGCCCGTTTTTTTAAAACCCGGGCCTTAGCCCGCAGTATGATCGAAGGTGGCAAAGTGCACTATAACGGTCAGCGGACTAAACCGGGCAAACAGGTTGAGGTGGGAGCCACCATCCGCCTGCGTCAGGGATTTGATGAAAAAGAAGTGGTGGTGCTGGCGTTAAGCATCCAACGCCTCTCGGCGGTACAAGCACAGTTGCTATATCGAGAGACAGCAGAAAGTATTGTCAAACGCGAACGTAATGCGGAAGCCCGCCGGTTGAATACCTTGTATTCGCCGCATCCGGACAGTAAACCGGATAAAAAACAACGGCGCGATATTATGCGCTTCAAACAAGGTGAATGACGCTGAGGCGTCGTTCCGGATCATCCAAAGAGAATGCCTGAAATGAGTCAAACACCGGATCAGTTACATCGTTTTTTATTTGAACATTATGAAGTGCGTGGTGAGTTGGTGCAGTTGAGCACCACCACCCACGACATGTTATGTGGCCATCATTATCCGCAGGCGATCCAGCGTTTATTGAGTGAACTGTTGGTCGCAACTAGCCTGCTGACCGCGACATTGAAATTTGAAGGCGCGATCACCGTGCAGTTACAGGGCAATGGCCCGGTCCGGTTTGCGGTGATCAATGGTAACAATTTACAGCAAATGCGTGGTGTCGCCCGTTATGATGGCGTTATCGCGGAAAATGCCGGCCTGCATGAGCTG
The DNA here is from genome assembly GCF_963556105.2 of uncultured Tolumonas sp. Taxonomy (NCBI): domain Bacteria; kingdom Pseudomonadati; phylum Pseudomonadota; class Gammaproteobacteria; order Aeromonadales; family Aeromonadaceae; genus Tolumonas; species uncultured Tolumonas sp. The sequence goes on along the minus strand of NZ_OY829945.1, from coordinate 549,461 downwards.
ATCGGTGAAGGTCATATGATGATCACCGTCATCCCTGAAGATGGCGAACGTTATCAGGGAGTTGTCGCATTAGATGGCGACACGTTAGCCGCTTGTCTGGAAAAATATTTCGCACAGTCGGAACAGCTGGCCACTCGGATCTGGATCAAAACTGAACCACATGATGAATTCCCCAAAGCAGCCGGTATGTTGCTGCAAGCCATGCCAAACGTTAACACCGAACAACATGTCCTTGATTTTGAACATGTCACAACGCTGACCGATACCATTAAAAGCGAAGAGTTACTCAACCTGCCGGCACAGGAAGTGTTGTATCGTTTGTATCATCAGGAAGAAGTACGCTTGTTTGATCCGCAAGCGGTTAGTTTTGTCTGCAACTGTTCGCGCGCACGCTGTGAAGCCGCTATTTTGCAAATCGGCAAAGCTGAAGTCGATTCGTTATTGGAAGAACAAAACGAAATCAAAATGGATTGTGATTATTGCGGTACGGAATATCATTTTTCCGCCGCAGATCTGGCGAAGATCTTTAACGATCAACTGACACCACCGGAAGAACCAACCGCAGTATTGCATTAATCATGACATCGGGTAGCGGAGCGATACCGCTGCCCTCTTTTTATATCGCGTCTGATTCTTTGTATCTTTATTAACTCAACATTCTCACACCTCAAATGGCTACGATCTGCTGGACGGATCGCAAAACAAATTTAATCCATAAAAAGTGTAAGCTCATCTGCATTATTTGAAGTTACCAGCATTAATAACGGCAGAAGCTCCTAAACTTGAATCCAGTTGTACTAACTACCCCCTACTGGTCACACTCAGGAGCACACTTATGACGACTGCCCGTTTAGACCTTGCATGCTATGGTATACACAACATTAAAGAGATTATTCGCAACCCCTCATACGATCAGTTGTACGCAGAGGAACTAAACCCTGAACTGGTTGGCTATGAACGCGGCGTAGTGACCAAACTTGGTGCCGTCAACGTCAAAACCGGTGTGTTCACCGGCCGTTCTCCGAAAGATAAATATTTAGTCATGGATGACACCACTCGCGACACGGTCTGGTGGTCTAACGGCGGTAAAAATGACAATAAACCGATCACACCGGCGATTTGGTCTGAGCTGAAAAAACTGGTAGTAGAAGAGCTTTCCGGTAAACGTCTGTTTGTTATTGATGGTTTTTGTGGCGCCAACCCAGATAGCCGCTTGAAAGTGCGCATTATTACAGAAGTGGCTTGGCAGGCACATTTTGCCAAAAACATGTTTATTCGCCCAACCGATGCCGAATTAGTGGATTTTGAACCTGATTTTGTCGTGTTAAATGGCGCCGAAACGGTTAACCCGAATTGGAAAGAACAGGGCTTAAATTCTGAAAACTTTGTTGCCTTCAATTTAACCGAGAAGATGCAAGTTATCGGTGGCACCTGGTATGGCGGTGAAATGAAGAAAGGGATGTTCTCGGTGATGAACTACCTGCTGCCATTACGTGGCATTGCGTCTATGCATTGTTCTGCCAACGTCGGTCAAGAGGGTGATGTCGCCATTTTCTTTGGTTTATCTGGCACAGGTAAAACTACGTTGTCTGCTGACCCTAAACGGTTGTTGATCGGTGATGATGAGCATGGCTGGGACGATGATGGCGTGTTCAACTTTGAAGGTGGTTGCTATGCCAAAACCATCAAACTGAGCAAAGAAGCTGAACCGGATATCTATAATGCGATCCGCCGAGATGCCTTGTTGGAAAATGTCACCGTCGATGCGGAAGGCAATATCGACTTTGACGACAATTCAATTACTGAAAATACCCGTGTTTCTTATCCGATCTATCACATTGAAAATATTGTTAAACCAATATCAAAAGCAGGCCCTGCACAAAAGGTTATCTTCCTGACTGCGGATGCCTTTGGCGTATTGCCACCCGTATCAAAACTGACGCATGACCAGACGCAATATCACTTTCTGGCAGGCTTTACCGCTAAACTGGCCGGCACCGAACGGGGCATCACCGAACCTACGCCAACCTTCTCGGCCTGTTTTGGTAAAGCATTCCTGACGCTGCACCCAACCCAATACAGTGAAGTGTTAGTGAAACGGATGCAGGCCTCTGGTGCTGATTGTTATCTGGTGAATACCGGTTGGAATGGCACCGGTAAACGGATCTCGATCCATGATACCCGCGCTATCATCGATGCCATTTTGGATGGTTCGATTGATAAAGCACCAATGAAAACGTTGCCGATCTTTAATTTAGCCATGCCAATTGATCTACCCGGCGTAAATCCGCAGATCCTCGATCCGCGTGATACTTACGCCGACCCGGCACAATGGCAGACGAAAGCCGAAGATCTGGCGCAACGTTTTATCAAAAACTTCGCGCAGTACACCGACAACGAACAAGGTAAACGACTGATCGCAGCCGGCCCGCAGTTACCCTGATTTTTGCCCGGTTAAAATGTGAACCAGGTTTATCGTTCCTAGTTTATCGTTATCAGGGAGTCGCATCGTGCGGCTCCTTTTTTTGCCCATATTTCTGCTGATTTTTGCCAGCCCTTATCCACCAAGGGCTACAGAATTTTCAAGTGTTTTGACCTCACAAATTTCACTTTTTTTCGCTGATGCAACGCTGTCCAAATCTCCAGATTCCCTGTTTTAGATCAAAAAAAATGCGACTATCTTTCAGAATAAAATCGCAATATATAGTTAAATCCACCTCCAGATGATCTATATATAGTATTACTATCATAACGACACACAATTGTCGGACTAGCATGAGGGCTATAAAAAATGCAAGCAAAACCGCTGGTAATCAAACGCGACGGATGCCGCGTATCGTTTGATGGCTCACGCATATGGCAAGCTGTCGCCAAGGCGGCGGAAGCCGTGAATGTGAGAGACGACGCGTATTGCGCCTCAGTGGCTGGTCAGATCGCATCGCTGTTAGCCGGACGCGATGAAGTCGACATCAGTGAAGTACAAACACTGGTCGAAAACCTGCTGATGGAAGGCCCGCATAAGAAGCTGGCACGTGCCTATATTGAATACCGTCACGATCGTGATTTAGCACGTGAGAAGCAGGGCCGCCTGAATAAAGAGATCCAAGGTTTGATCCAGCAGACCAATGCCGAGCTGCTGAACGAAAACGCCAATAAAGACAGCAAAGTGATCCCGACCCAGCGTGACCTGCTGGCCGGTATCGTGGCGAAACATTACGCCAAACAATATCTGCTACCACGCGATGTGGTGCAGGCGCATGAAAGAGGCGAGATCCATTTCCACGATCTGGATTACTCCCCTTTCTTCCCAATGTTCAACTGCATGTTGATCGATCTGGAAGGCATGTTGACCCACGGCTTTAAAATGGGTAATGCAGAAATCGACACACCCAAATCGATCTCGACCGCTACCGCGGTCAGCGCACAGATCATTGCTCAGGTGGCCAGCCATATTTACGGCGGCACCACCATCAACCGTATTGATGAAGTGTTGGCACCTTACGTCACTAAAAGTTATGAGAAACACCATCAAGTAGCGGTGGAATGGAATATTCCCGACGCCGATGCCTATGCGCTGTCTCGCACCGAAAAAGAGTGTTACGACGCGTTCCAATCGCTGGAATATGAAGTCAACACGCTGCACACCGCCAACGGCCAAACCCCGTTTGTCACCTTTGGTTTTGGCTTAGGTGAAAGCTGGGAATCACGTTTGATCCAGAAATCGATTTTGCAAAACCGCATTGCCGGTTTAGGTAAGAATCACAAAACGGCGGTGTTCCCAAAACTGGTGTTTGCGATCCGTGATGGCATTAACCACAAGAAAGCTGACCCGAACTACGACATCAAGCAACTGGCGCTGGAATGTGCCAGCAAACGCATGTATCCGGATATCCTGAACTACGATCAGGTAGTTAAAGTCACCGGCTCTTTCAAAACACCAATGGGCTGCCGCAGCTTCCTTGGTGTGTATGAAGAAGATGGCAAGATGATCCATGAAGGTCGCAATAACTTAGGTGTGGTGAGTCTGAACCTGCCGCGTATTGCACTGGAAGCGCGCGATGAAGCGCATTTCTATGATCTGTTGGATGGCCGCCTGCGTCTGTGTAAGAAAGCACTGATGGCTCGCATTGAACGTCTGAATGGCGTGAAAGCGCGCGTGGCACCGATCCTGTATATGGAAGGTGCGTGTGGCGTACGTCTGAAAGCGGATGACGATGTTTCGGAAATCTTTAAACATGGCCGCGCCTCTATTTCACTGGGCTACATCGGTGTGCATGAAACCATCAATGCCCTGTTTGGTGACAAAGTGCATGTGTTTGATGATGAAGTGCTGCGCCAGAAAGGCATCGCCATTGTGCAAAAATTACGTGATGCCGTGGATGAATGGAAAGCCGAAACTGGTTATGGTTTCAGCCTCTACAGCACGCCAAGTGAAAACCTGTGCAGCCGTTTCTGCAACCTCGACACCAAAGAGTTTGGTCTGGTCGATGGCGTGACCGAGAAAGGTTATTATACCAACAGCTATCATTTAGACGTCGAGAAGAAAGTGGACCCGTACGCCAAACTGAACTTTGAGATGGCTTATCCGCCAATCGCGAATGGTGGTTTTATCTGCTACGGCGAATATCCAAATATTCAGCATAATCTGGAAGCATTGGAAAACGTCTGGGATTACAGCTACAGCCGCGTACCTTATTACGGCACCAATACACCGATCGATGAGTGTTATGAATGCGGTTATACCGGTGAGTTTGATTGTACCAGCAAGGGCTTTACCTGCCCGAAATGCGGTAATCATGACTCCACCAAAGTGTCAGTGACCCGCCGTGTTTGTGGCTACTTAGGCAGCCCGGATGCCCGCCCATTTAATGCGGGGAAACAGGAAGAAGTGAAACGCCGCGTAAAACATCTGCCAAATTTCTAAGCTCGCTAATCAGGCTCTATCCGGTCAATGGATAGAGCCGCTCCCCAATCCAACCCATTGATGAAGCAATGTTATTTGCCAGTAACTTTCGCAGTCACACCGACATTGCGCTATCATGCTGATTCTTTCTGACCTTGTTGGTAGAGGCAAATGGATACGTCTTTTGTTGGCAAATTCGCTCATTCCGCAACAACACTCTTACTCAATAAATGCTGTGCTGTTTTAGTTTTTCTCCTGGTACTGACCCTCGCTGGCTGTGCGCATCGCGGCTCGGATTGGACACAAGTCAAAGGGCATGGGCCGTTAATAGCACCGAATCAGTTTGCGCCTTTATATCGCCACTGTGCCGCCAACCGTGCGCGTGACAGTGATTGTCAGTGGGCGTTTGCCGATAGTCAGGACAACAAAATTCAATTGTCTGATTTGACCGCACAGTTAGATGACACCTTACTGCACACTAAAGAAGCGCAGACGTGGCCACTCAATAACAACGGCCAGCATAAGTTCCCCTATCATTTCACTATTCTGTCGTTATCGCCCACGATAGTCGTCGGATATCCGATCCCACCATCTGCAGCAGATCACTGCTCATCAGTCGGTTCGTCGTGTAACTATCTGCATTCCGAGCGCTTTGCCGGGCGTTATGAAATAGCCACTCAATTTGCTTACTCTACGGATCTGGTCTGGTTTTCCCCGGAACACGGTGCACGCTTGTTTAAAGTACCACCCCACGCAAATACGGTATTTTTTGCCATTGCAGGTCATTCCGCCCAATTGAAACGCAAGGGTAATGGCTGGCTATTTACACGTCGGGATTAACAAAGCACTGAGAATGCCGGTGTAAAATACACCGGCATGAGCGTTTACAGACTTAATACCATTGCACGACATCGACAGCCGCACGACGAGTTTTCGCTCTGGCAGGTTCTGCCTTGCGATACCCAAAGGCTGTGATATGCGCGACACCAAAGGTGGTTAAATCCAGCTCGATCTCTTCGGCTAAGAAATTTTCTACTTCCTGCTGTTTAAAACCTTCGATTGGGCAAGAATCGATGCCCAGCAAGGCGGCCGTGGTCATCATATTCGCCATCGGCAGATAGGTTTGTTTTGCCGCCCAATCCGCAATTTTGCGTTCATCGCCTGCCAGCTGAAACAGTTCTTGATGGAATAACGCGTAAAAATCACCTTTCATCTTCACGATTTCGGCCGGTAATTTTTGTACATCTTGCATAAAGCTAGTCAGATAATCGCTACCCGGTTTCAGACTGTCACCACGACGCGACAATGTAATGAGCAGATGACTCGCCGTCGGAACCTGCTGTTGCCCACACACCAGCGGCAATAATTTTTCCCGCAAGTCTGGGTTTTGAATCACCAGAAATTGCCATGGTTCAAAGCCAAACGAGCTGGGTGATAAGCGTCCGGTTTCCAGAATCAGTTCAAAATCGTCATCACTGATTTTTTTGTCGCTATCAAAGGCTTTGCAGGCGTGACGAAATGCATACGCATCCAGGATCTGTTGTTTAGTCATGTTGTGCTCCAATCATAAAATTCATTCTTGTTGTATCATTAAACAAACTTATTCGTAAGTACGCACAAAAATGTGATGTAGTATCATTTTGTATACTAATGGAGAACAAAGATGGCATCTCAACAACCTTACAGTTTTAGCTGCTCAGTCAGTGCGGCGTTATCCGTGATTGGTGGCAAATGGAAAGGTGTGATTTTGTTTCATTTATTGAGTGGTACAAAACGCTTTAACGAACTGCACCGCATGGTACCCGGCGTCACTCAGCGCATGCTGACATTACAATTACGCGAGTTGGAAGCCGACAACATTCTGCATCGCGAAGTGTATGCCGAAGTACCACCACGGGTGGAATACAGCCTGACCGAGTTTGGCCGCACACTGGAACCGATATTGATGGATCTCAAACATTGGGGCGATGGGTATAAAGAACTACTGGTGAATATGCGCGAAGAGCAAAGTGCCTAGTACAGAAGAAGCGAGCCGGGCTTTTGTTTAGTCAGCATTACGATATCATGCTGCTAGTTTTTGTCGTTGAAGTAGATGTAGATGAAGATCCAGCTCGTTAAAAATCGGTTTGCCTTCGTACCTAAAAAATATGCAGCCTATTGCCTGCTGTTACTCACCGCTTGTTTAGGCGTTACCTTATCGGGCTGTACGCGGTTTGAATTCAATCAAGCCAAGATCAATGCCGAAAAAGTGTTGAAACAACAGAAAGCCAGCAATACAAAGTGCGCCGCGAATCAGCCGTGTGAGTGTCAAACATCGAGCACAACCAGTGCAGACAAGAGTGCACCACAGTCCGATCTGGTAGCGCAGTTAGATGACACGCTGGCAAAAACCAAAGAAGCAAAAGGCTGGCCCGTCAGTGAATATGACCATTGTAAGCGTAAAATGCCCTACCATTTTACGGTCGTCTCGGTTTCCCCGACCATCGTGATTGGCGCCCCCATCACGCCGTTATCAGGCGCAGCCTGTTCGGCCAATAATTCAACCATCAATTGCTTGCGCTCGAAAAAATTTATGGGTTATTACGAAGTCGACAATCAACTGACGAATGCACCCGGTCTGGTCTGGTTTTCACCAGAACATGGTCCTCGCTTATTTGATGTTCCCGCCCACGCTAACAGCATCTTTTTGATGATTGGTGGTCAATCGGTGCGACTGAAACGCAAAGGCGATCTGTGGGTCTTTGCCCGTAAGCATTAACAGGCCCAATCACGTGGTGTGACATCCATCATTGTGCGGCATTCGGAAAATCGACTATGTTGTAATGAGTAGTCATCCTTTCGGATGCGCACAACAGATGGAACAGCCTTCACTATGGAACTATCCCCGCTTAAAACCTATCTGATCAACAAATTGGCGGTGACGGAAGAATTGCCGTTTGGCCCGGAAGCGCTGGTTTATAAAGTCTGCGGCAAGATGTATGCGCTGGTCGCCTGGCAGGAAACACCGCTTAAAATCACCCTCAAAGTTGACCCGGCCCAAGCTGATCTGCAACGTGCGATGTTTGCTTCCATCAAGCCGGGTTACCACATGAATAAGCAGCACTGGAACACCATTGAGTTATCCGGCGAACTCAGTGATGCACAATTAACCGGTCTGATTGATGATTCCTATCAACTCGTCGTCGCGAAATTAACCAAAAAAGAACGGCTCGCACTGCAAGAACTGCACACCGATAAAACCATTTAAGGATCTTCAGATGCCTCAGATCGTAACCCTGACGTTAACGCCATCACTGGATAGCGCCACCAGCACAGCCAAAATTTACCCGGAAGGAAAACTACGCTGCCAGACTCCCGTGTTTGAACCCGGCGGTGGCGGGATCAACGTGGCGCGGGCGATCACCCATCTGGGCGGACAAGCCACCGCATTATTGCCATGCGGCGGGCCAACCGGCGCACATCTGGTAGAACTGTTGCAACAGGAAGGAGTGATCGTTGACGCTTTGCCAACGCATGACTGGACGCGTCAAAACCTGCATGTGGTGTCGGAAGCAACCGGAGAGCAGTTCCGTTTTGTGATGCCCGGTGCGGCATTACACGAAAACGAATGGCAGCAATTATTGGCGAAAATCGCCCAACTTCCTGCCGACAGTTTGTTGGTGTTAAGTGGTAGTCTGCCGCCAAATATGACGACACAAGCCGTCACGGAATTACTGCAATGTGCCAAAGAGCATCACTTGCATTGTGTGGTCGACAGCTCTGGTGAGGCGCTGAAAGCGGCCGTTGCATTTGGCGGCTTGGAGCTGCTGAAACCCAACCAATCAGAATTGGCAGAGCTGAGCGGCCAGACGCTGGATCAACCCGATCAGGTCGTCACTGCCGCTCGGTTGCTAATCAGTCAGGGTGCGGCGAAACGGATCGTGGTGTCGTTAGGCCCGCAAGGCGCACTCGGCGTGGATGCGGAACAGTGTGTGCAAGTGGTGCCGCCGCCCGTCACTAAACGCAGCACGGTGGGTGCGGGCGACAGTATGGTCGGCGCCATGGTCATGAAACTGGCAGACAACGCCTCGTTAGTCGATATGGTACGGTTTGGTGTTGCGGCTGGCACTGCCGCCACGATGAATCAAGGCACTAAACTGTGCAGTAAAGACGATACCAGCAAGCTGTACGAATATCTGAACCAACCCCAATAGTTTTTAGCTATACCAACAATGTATTATGCACTGGCCGGACATTCCATCCGGCCTGTTGTTATTTATTCCGCCAAAGCCTGTCGTAATAACGTCGCTAAATGTAATGTTGGGCGCTGAGCCGTTACTTTGATTTGATGGGCACAACCAAAACCGTTCGAGACCACCAAAGCATCCGGCGCCGCCTGCAACGCTGGCACCAACGACTGCTGCGCCATCTGGTGCGAGTAGTCAACGTGTTCTGCCTCCAAACCAAACGTGCCCGCCATGCCGCAGCATGATGACTCAATGAAACTGAACGCTAATTCCGGCACGGCTTTCAGCACTCGTCGTACCGACTTCATCGCACCAATCGCTTTTTGATGACAATGCCCGTGGATCAACACTGGCTGCGTGATTTTTCCGGCCTGAAACGGTAATTGAAAACCACCACGCGTCAGTTCGGCGGCCATAAACTCTTCAAACAACAACGCCTGTTTGGCCAGTGCGACGGCGGGTTGCCCTAGCCCCAGCGTTTTGTATTCATCTCGCAACATCAGCAGACTGGAAGGCTCTAGCCCCACAATCGACAAGCCAGCAGCCACATGCGGCGACAAAACACTCAGCAGCTGTTTCGCCAGCTGGCGGGTTTCATCAACCAAACCAAATGTCAGCAATGAGCGGCCACTGTCCAATATCACTCCCGGTTGGGAATTGGGGTGCACTACATGCACTGTAAGACCGGCCAGCCGCAACAGATACAGCGCATCTTCCGCTTGTTGCGGTGCAAACAGGGTGGAAAAACTATCCAGCCATAACACCACCGCCCGCGCCTCACCGGACGGGTGTGGTACCAGGGGTGGAAAACTCTGTTGCTGCGGTGAAAAAGGTTTCTGCGTTGCTTCCGGCAATGGCACTTTCGCTGCGATACCCAGTAATTTTTCACCCAGTTTCGCCAATAGTGCTGACTTATTGCGCCAGCGAATTAACGCGCCCAACATCGGATATTGATTCAACCAAATCGGGGAATAGGCAAATAACCGACTACGCCACGACAGCGGTTGTTTTTTTAGTTTCTGCGCCAGATATTCAATCTTGATCTGCGCCATATCGACACTGTTTTCACATTCCCGTTTACAGCCTTTGCAGGCAACACACAGATCCATTGTTTCGGCTAATTCAGTGTCAGCGGTCAGTGCGGTTTCATCGCTATTAAGTGCGCGTTTTAGCAGCTGCACTCGTCCACCCGGTGAGAGTAATGGCTGGTCAGTGACACGGAAACTGGGGCACATCACCCCGCGCCCGTGCTGCTCGCAAACACCGCTGCGAATACATACCGCCACCGCTTTAGCAAAATCACCACCTTGCTTGGGAATATCCGCGTACGCATCGCCCATGCCGCGATCTTGATATTCCGACCAATCTAATTCTGTACGCATACATCATCCTGCGATCTGTTTTGTCAGAAACCTATCAAGAACAATGCCGATGCAGCGTGTAGCAATAACAATGGGTTAGCGAAAGTTAATTCGTAATAAAACTGACAAAACAACAAGGGATTATTGGAATAAAAAGAAAGCACGACAAAAAAGATGAACACTCAATTCACAGTAATAAACACCATAAATTAGTTATTCCTAAAGAAAAACAAGCTCAATTTGCAATCAAAAAGAACAAATAACAATCAAGTTTTTCATTATTTAACAATGAGATATTGATTTACAGGTGCTAAATGACACATCCTTAAAATGTGCGCTTTATATCATTTCAGCACACATGGTTATTTATCTCTTTTTATCAGGAAAAATATAATGAAAAAGCAGGGTTTGCTGTTATCTGCAATTTTGGCAACTGGTTTACTGAGTGGCTGTGCCACACCGCTTAATTCCGCACAAGATGCAGAATTAAAATCCTACCGAGCTAAAGGTCTTGAAGTAAAAGAAAAGAACCCAGGTACTGCCGCCGCATTAGGTATTTTGCCTGGTGGTGGTTCATTTTATACCCGTAATTATGGTTTAGGTGTCGTGAATCTGCTGTTATGGCCAATCTCGGTCTGTTGGGATCCGGTAAGTGGTCATGATGGTGCAGAAAGCATCAACTACTACGCAACCAAAGCAGATGTAAGCAAAAAAATGAACAAAGAAATGGCGGCGCTGGATACACAGCTGCAAACTAAAACCATTTCGTCCGATGAATACGTACTCAAAAAAGCGCAAATCGAACGTAAATATTCTGCGGACTTTTAATCGTAATAATGGTGCAGTAATTTCTGCTGCGCCATTAAACAACCTAATTGCGATCTACACATACTCCATGGACAATAAGCTCAACTAAGGAGCCTTATTATGTTCAGTAAACTATTCAAATCGCTGTTTTCCGGTTCATCAAAACCAGCCCCGCAAGCTGAGCCAGTCGAATATAAAGGCTATCTGATCTATGCCGAACCGCTCGATGAAGGTCAATATCGTTTAGCTGGTCGGATCTGCAAAGAGATCAACGGAGAACTCAAAACCCACGTGTTTATCCGTTCTGACTTATTCCCAAATAAAGAAGATGCGGTGCAGTGGATGGTGCGTAAAGCCGAGATCTTTATCGATCAAAGCGGCGATAGCATGTTTCAGTAAATCATGATTGGCAGATCCTGTTATCTGCCAGTGGGTGCCGCGCTCATTTCCCTTCATTGACGTTTTAAATTAACTAACTAGGCGTTGCTCACAAACCAAAAGCGGGTTTTCGTTTAGCTTTCGGATTGATAGCTATTATTAATAATAAGTAACTGTCGAGAAGGACATGTGCATGAAAATCAGAACAAAGATCCTGTTATTAGCCATTTTGCCGTTGGTGTTAGTGATTTTTGCCATCAATACCACCGTCTATTTAGTGAATCAGTCTCAAATTGCGACGCAACAAAATGAACTGCGCACCAAACTGATGACGGATAAAAAATCAGAACTCAGTATTTATCTGCAAATCGCCCAAACCGCGATCGCCGATGTCTACGCCCAACCCGATAGTGCCGCAAACCGCGAGCAAGTGAAAAAAATTCTGCGCCAGTTACGTTATGGCAAAGATGGTTATTTCTTCGTTTATAACTATGACGGTGTCAATCAAGTATTAGGGCCAAAACCAGAAATCGAAGGCAAAAATTTATTTAACGCCAAAGATGCCGGCGGTAAATTTTTCATCCAGGACATGTTGAATGCGGCACGCAACGGCGATGGATACACCGAGTATTTGTGGAATAAACCGTCGATTAGCCGCGATGTGTCTAAACTCTCATACACGATCGCTTTAGATAAATATCAATGGATTTTAGGCACCGGTTTTTATATTGACGATATTGAAAGCATCCTGGCGGAGCAACGGCAGCAACAGGAAGCCAACACACGTAGTAGCATGGTGCGTGTCTCTTTGATTTCCTTATTTATTATGGCCGTAACATTATTACTGACCTCGGTGATCGGCAATAAAATCACCACCCCGTTGCGTCATGTGGTGGCCGCATTAAATGACATTGCCAACGGTGAAGGCGATTTAACACAACGACTGCAAATAGAAAGTCAGGATGAAATGGCTGACGTCAGCAAGGCTTTTAACCACTTTGTGGAACGTATTCAGGAACTGGTGGCCCAAGTCGGTAATGTCAGCCAGCGGATTTTTACGGAAACAGAATCACTAACGCGCATTTCCGGGCAATATACGCGTCAGATGCTGGAACACAGTAAAGAAACTGAACAAGTGGCCAGTGCGGTGAACGAGATGAGTGCCACGGCACAATCGGTTGCCAGCAGTGCCTCAAATGCCGCGAATGCCACCAGTGAAGCGGCGCAAAATTCGGAAGCAGCCAGCAATGTAGTCAACACTGCCATTCATAGCATTAACAGTTTGGTGGAAGAGGTCGATTCAGCCTCCTCGGTGATCACCATGCTGGCACAAGAAACTGCCAAAATAGGCTCGGTAGTCGATGTGATCCGCGGGATTGCCGAACAAACCAACCTGCTGGCGCTCAATGCGGCCATCGAAGCGGCACGCGCCGGTGATCAAGGCCGTGGTTTTGCTGTCGTCGCCGATGAGGTGCGGGCGTTAGCAGGCAGAACGCAGCAAAGCACACAGCAAATTAATGCTATGTTACAAACGCTGCAGCAAGGTGTGCGTCAGGCAGTCGATGCAATGGATGGCAGCCAGCAACACAGTCAGGAAACGGTTGCGGAAACGGCACGTATCGAGCAATCGCTCAGCACGGTGAATCATGCTGTGACGATGATTAATGATATGAATCTGCAGATTGCTACTGCGGCGGAAGAACAACATGCCGTGACGGAAGAAATCAGCCGGAATCTGGAGAATATTCAGCATATCGTGCAGGAGCTTTCCAGCGCCGCCGTGAAATCCGAGCAGGCTACTGAAGAAATGGCTTCATCCGGTAAAGCATTGCAGGATCTGGTTAAGCAATTTCGTTACTAAGTATACCCTTCGTACTTGAAGTTGCAGCATCGTTGACGGCGTTCACTCACCCCAATTACATAGCGTATCTATGCTCATGGGGATTCGCTCACTTGTCGCCTCGCTGCAACTCCAATTACTTTGGGTATAGAAGTTCCGTTATTGAGTAAAAACAGCTTTGTTTTACTAATCAGGCAGCCCAGAAGCTGCCTGATTTTTTATGTGGTTACATCCGCGGATATCAGCGGCTGTTTGCGTTTCGGCCGGAACAATAATTCCAGTAACAGTGAGGCAAACACCACCGCAACGCCAAGCCATTGCTGGCGAGTTAATGCCTCATGCATCAGAAAACTACCTGCCAGCACCGCCGTCAGCGGGTTTAATAACGTCAACAACCCCAAACGGTTTAACGGCAGATGGGCCATGCCCCACAGCCATAACACATAGGCTAACGCTGAATTAAGCACGATCAACCACAATAACCCAAACCATTCATGCCCCACCGGCATGGGCATCGCACCGTCTTGCCAATATGCCAGTGGCAGGATCATCAAACCGCCCAACAGCAATTGCCAGCCCGTGAAGCTGATCAATTCCCCCGGCCAGGGCCGTTGTTGTAACAATAAACTACATACGCCAATCAACAGCACGGATAACAACGAGGCGGTAACACCGATCCAATCTAAACTGGCGCCCGGCCCCAGCAACAGCACGATCCCGCCCAAACCCAGCAAAGAACAACATAACGATTGTCGCGTCGGCACTTTGCGTAAAAACAACCACTGCAGCCCTAACAACAACAGCGGCAACGTCGCCGATAACGTACCGGCCACTGACCCCGGCAAATGCAGTGCCGCGACAAACAATAAGGGGAAAAATGCCCCGATATATAAAAAACTAATCAACAACAAATAAGGCACTTGCCGCCACGGCACTCGTGCTGGGCGAATAGCCAGTAACAGCAATCCTGGTGGAATAGCACGCATCACTGACAGCCACAATGCAGGCCAATCCGACAAGTATTTGCCAGTGATCAGATAGGTTGTTCCCCATAGGATCGGGGTTAAAGCCACAAGAAATGGAGGCATATATCTTTCAATAAAGAATCTTTATATGAAGATAGTTTGATTTGTTTTTACACCTCTCGTCAACTATATTTATGCCGTCAACTATCTTGATGTAAAGATAAATAGGAGGGAGAGCATGCAAACGGATCATGTCGATCGCATTCTGCAACAATGGCAACACGAGCGCCCGGAACTCGACCCGCTGGCGATGAGTATTTTTGGCCGGTTATGGCGCTTAAACGCCATTGCCAGCAAAGCGGTGGAACACGTTCATCTGCAATTTGGCCTGACACAACCGGAATTCGATGTGCTGGCCACACTCCGCCGCAGCGGTGAACCCTACACATTGAGCCCGACTGCACTGTATACCTCGCTAATGCTCTCCTCTGGTGCTATGACCAACCGGTTAGACAAACTGGAAGCGCGCGGACTAATTTACCGCGAACCATCACCAGAAGATCGCCGCAGTATGCTGGTCGCGCTAAGCAAAGCGGGTCTGGCACTGATCAATGAAACCATGACGGCGCATGTCGCCAATGAACAACGGTTACTGCAGTCACTGGATCACGCGCAACAGCAAGAGCTGGCTGCGCTGCTGCGCACGTTATTGCTGGCGATTGGTAACGACCAAACGAACCCTATGCAGCCGGACTAATGCGCGTGGTTTTTATGGTTTTTAGTTTATTTAATTAGCCAATCCAGTTTTACGATTGCCTGCGAAGAGAGTCACGGAATGCAGGCAATCAGCCCCTATAATGGCCGCCCAACTCAAGAGATTAATGTTAACAATGCGGCCGCAACCCTTGCTGATGCCTTCTGCGACAGGCATGACCTTTAAAAATCGTCTGTTTTTACTGCTGTTGCTGGTGATTGGCCTGCAATTGCTGGTGATCGGCCTGTATGTGCATCACCGCATCGCCGATCTGCTGGATCGGGAAATTGGTAATCGGGCGTTAGTGCAAGCCCGCCAGATCGCCACCAATCCGATGATCATACAATCGATGGTACGGCGTGATTACGACAAGATCCGCACCTATATCGACACCCTGCAGCACTCCTATTCAGACGCCAACTATATCGTGATTGGCGATCCGAAAGAGATCCGTATTACGCACCCGAATCATGATCAAATCGGCTATCACATGATCGGCGGTGATAATTCACCGGCGCTGCTGCACAAACAGTCGTTTATCTCCACTGGTCGAGGTTCCTACGGGTTTGCTATTCGTGGTAAAGCGCCGATTTTGGATGATAAAGGCGAGGTGATTGGCATTGTTTCGGTCGGTTATCTGCTCAACAGCATCGCGTCATGGCGCAGCCTGTATCTGCAACCAATTATCGCCATGCTGACCATGATGCTGCTCAGTTCGATCTTGGCAGCGTATTTCTTTTCCAACCATATCAAACGACAAATGCTCAATATGGAACCGGAAGAGATCGCGCTGTCGCTACGCATGGAATCGGCGATTTTACAGTCGGTGTATGAAGGGGTCATTGCCGTCAACAGCGTGGGGCTGATCTATTCCATCAATCAAAATGCTCGGCAAATTTTAGGGCTGCCGCCAGAAACGCAGCTCTTAGACAGCACCTCGATTTGTGACATCGTGTCACCATGTGACTTTTTCATTCCGGATGCTAATCAGCAAGCCGCCGTTAAAGATGAAATTCTGTCGCTTAATGGTGATTACGTGATTGCCAGTCGTGTCCCCTGCCAGTTGGATGGCAAAGCCTTAGGCTGGGTGGTTAGTTTCCGCCGGAAAGATGATATCAACACGCTGTCGCACCAATTATCACAGGTGCAACAGCACGCCGAAAGCCTGCGTGTGATGCGGCATGAATATGCCAATAAACTCTCAACCATTGGTGGTTTGATCCAACTGGGTGCCTATGACGATGCACTGAAAACCATTCGGCAGGAATCCAACCAACAGCAACAGCGCGTCGATTTTTTCATCAGTACTTTCAATAACAATCAGGTTGCCGGGTTGTTACTGAGTAAATATATTCGCGCACAGGAACTTGGGTTATCGCTGGAATTCGACCCCACTTGCCGACTGAGCAAACCACTACCCGATGCCCTCACTGCCGATGATCTGACCACGATCTTAGGTAATCTGCTGGATAACGCGTTTGAAGCCACGCTGAAAAACCCCGCCAGTTCCAAACAAATTTCTTTGCTGATCAGCGACCAGACCAATGAACTGGTAATTGAAGTCGCCGATAACGGTACTGGTATTGATCCGCATATCGTCGACAAGATTTTTGAACGCGGCGTCACCACTAAAGAAGAAAATGGCCACGGGTATGGCATGTATCTGATCCAACGTTACGTCAGTCACGCTGGCGGACACATCATTTTAGATGAGGCTGATCCAATGGGCGCCATCATCTCTTTGTTTATTCCCTTACAAGGTCAGGCTTATGAATAAATTCGACGTCCTAATCGTAGAAGATGAACTGCGGATCGCCGAATTGCATGCGCAATTCATCCGTCAGCATTCCCGTTTTAATCCAGTCGGTATTGCCAGCACACAGGCAGAAACCCGTCGGATGATCCGGGTGCTGAAACCCGATCTGATCTTGCTGGATAATTTTATGCCCGACGGCCTCGGCATCGACCTGATGCGAGAGATGTTATCGGATAAAAATGCCCCGGATGTCATTTTCATCACCGCCGCTAGCGATATCGAAACGGTGCGTGAAGCAGTGCGCTGCGGCACCTTCGATTATTTGCTCAAACCAATTGGCTACGATCGGCTGCAAGACACGTTACAACGCTATTTGCGTTACCGCAGCTCAATCAATGCCGGTGATAACGTCAATCAACGTCATGTCGATGAAATGTTTAACCTGCAGGCCCGCGAAATGACATATCGGAATTTACCGAAAGGCATCGATGAGCTGACACTGGATAAAGTCAAAGAGGCTTTTATATCGACCGAGGTTTGTCACACTGCCGAATCGCTGGGCGAACTCATCGGTATCAGCAAAACAACGGCACGCCGTTATCTGGAACACTGTGCAGCCTTATCATTTGTGTATGCCGAAGTGATGCATGGCAAGGTCGGACGCCCGGAACGGGTTTATCGCCGGCACGGATAATAAAATGTATAAAAAAACAGGGGGAATACTTAGTGGTATTCCCCCTGTTTTTATTGCTATCAGTACACTGAATTAACTAAACACCTGTTCACTGGCAATTTGATTACTTAACTTGCCAATTTTCTGTATTTCCACTTCGATAATATCGCCTTCTTTCAAAAATAACGGTGGTGTGCGTTTTTTGCCAACCCCACCCGGTGAACCGGTAATGATGACATCACCCGCTGAGAGCGTGGCAAAGGTGCTGATATATTCAATCAATTCTGGGATAGAGTGCACCATATTACCGGTATTATCGTTTTGCACCATTTGCCCATTCAGATAAGTGCGGATATCCAGCTCATGTGGATTGGTTATTTCATCGCTTGTCACCATCCAAGGGCCAAACGCACCGGTTTCTTGCCAATTTTTACCGGCAGTAAACCAACTGTGCTGCCAATCGCGCACCGAACCATCCATATAACAGCTGTAACCGGCGACATATTGTAAGGCTTCTTCACGTTTAA
Source organism: uncultured Tolumonas sp. (assembly GCF_963556105.2). Lineage (NCBI taxonomy): Bacteria > Pseudomonadati > Pseudomonadota > Gammaproteobacteria > Aeromonadales > Aeromonadaceae > Tolumonas > uncultured Tolumonas sp. The sequence continues at coordinate 531,271 of NZ_OY829945.1, read as the reverse complement.
TATGTTTACCCGTTTTTCCGATAATAACGGCTAACTCACCTTCATAATCAAATTCATCACTGATTTGCGGTTTTAATACCCGGCAATCATGACCCGTTTGCGATTCGGGAAAACGGACAAATAAAGTCGGCGCATTATTGGTTTCGGAAAACTCCTGCCGTTTAGCTAAATAATTCATACCGACACAAAGAATTTTACCGGGCGACTCAATAATGGGTAAAAATTTGACTGCATCCGGTAAATAATCAATTTGCACATCGGTGTATTGGTTTATTAACGATAAAGCATCCGCAGCTAACAATGCTTTAATATCTTTATATTTATCGCCTAATCGTAGGCCTAAATCGACAATGCCATCATTTTTATAGATGCCGTAACTCTTTGAACCATCAGCTCGGATAAAACTTAATAACTTCATAATAATGCCTCAGCAATATTTAATTGTTAGCATTCGTTTCGCCATTATTAAAAATACCCGGCTGGCAACCAACCGGGCAAAATGACGATCCGTCAGCTTAATACCATTAAAATGTGAAGAAATGCGATAACACTACCAATGCCAGCGTCACATTGATCGCACCACCGATACGGGTGGCAATCTGGGCAAAAGGCATCAGCACCATACGATTCGCGGCAGTTAAGATAGCCACGTCGCCGGTGCCACCCTGACCACTCTGGCAGCAAGACACCACCGCAACATCAACCGGATGCATACCCATTTTTTTACCGACAAAGAAACCGGTGGCAACCAAACTTAATACAGTCGAGATGATCACAATCAGGTTCGAAACAGTAAAGGCAGCCATCAGCGATTCCCATGGTGTAATGGCTACACCCACCATAAACAGAATCGGATAAGTAACTGATGTCTGGAAGAATTTGTATACCACATTGGCATTGCCGGTCATTTGTGGTGATACAGCTTGGGTCAGTTTAACCAAGACCGCCGCGAACAACATGCCAACCGGTGCCGGTAGACCAACCAAACGCTGACCCAAAATCCCTACCATATACAACAACAACGCCATCATCGCAGCCGATGCTAAACCAGTGACATCAATGGCACCTTTCAGTGGATTAATACTCGTTGAGCTGCTGATTTCTTCTTGCTCACCAGGCAACAAACGGCCTTCACCGGTCAGATGAGGTTTGCGTTTACCGAGGTGATTTAAGATACCCGCCGTCAGGATCGCCGTCAGACTACCCAGCATCACCATTGGGATAATACGAGCAAAGGCCACACCTTGTTCAATGTGCATAATTTCGTGGAAACCAATCGACAATGGAATAGCTCCCTCACCGACACCACCAGCCATAATAGGCAATACGATGAAAAATAAGGTATTAAAAGAACCTAAACCCAATAATGTACCCACGGTAGTACCGACAATAGCACCAACAATTTCACCACACAGCATCGGAATAAAGATACGCAAGAACCCCCGCATGATGGTTTTACGATCCATGCTGAAGATACTGCCGACAATAATGCAGCTGATATACAGATACAGAATGCCGGAGGATTTATAAAATGCTTTCGTCGAATCAACAATGGATGCCGGTAGCAGATGATAATAAACCATCGCTGAAGGAATAAAGGTGGCACAAATTGCCGCGGCACCAATTTTTCCTAATACCGGTAAGCGTTTACCAATTTCGCCGCAAACAAAACCAAAAAAACCTAACACAACAACCATGGTCGTTATTTGGCTTGGTAATTCACCGGTCAGACACAACGCCACAATTAATGCCGCCGCCATAATGAATAGCGGCATTGGAATAATGCCAACTTTAATATCGAAGATTTTCCACCAGCCATGCGGCCAGAATTTTTCGCTAGTTGCTGTGCTGAGTGTCAATTCACTCGCATCAGCAACACTTGCCTGTTCTTTTCCCATTGTAACGTCTCCTATTAAACAAATAACACGTTGTTCCCTCGAATACATTGCTGACAGCAGGTAAAACCAGATGTTTGCAAACTCGGGCATTTTTTGTTGGATTTGCGATAATGAGAAATTAACGGGAAAAAGCATTATTAACTTTGATCAACAACTGATTAGATCAGCGTTTTAATGTGTTTAATTATCTTATCTGGTTTTATATATAACGCATGTTGCACCAAATAAACAGAAAACAAAAAACAAAAAACAAAAAACAAAAAACAAAAAACACCAATAAAAACAAACCACTAAATATTTTAAATCATAAAAATTATTACCAATATTTAAACCTCGCCACAGGTTGCGCGCGATCAAAAAATAAAGACAGCAAATATCATTTCATATAAAACAGAATTTATCGCAACCCGTATTGGTATGAACGAAGAATATATTTTCTGTTGCGTATTAAAAACGGAAATAATGCGCTGGCAACAGATCGCTCATTTCTTGCAACAAAATAACTTAAACATCGATACCGATATTGAACAGTTTATTGTCGCGTTTGATGAACAACAGAATCTAGTGGCCTGCGGTGGCATCGCCGGGCGGGTGTTGAAATGCATCGCGATTGAGCCGCATTTACGCGGCCAAGGGTTAGCATTGCGTTTATTAACCACGCTGCTAAATCAAGCATTTAGCCTGCACCGTTACGAATTATTCATCTACACCAAACCTGAAAATGAAGCGATGTTTACCGAATGCGGTTTTCATCTGCTGGCGCGTGTCGACAACCAGGTGATCTTGCTGGAAAACAGCGCCACTCGTCTGAAACGGTATTGCCAGCGTTTGGCCCAGCAACGGCAAGACGGCCGTCACATTGGCGGCATTGTGATGAATGCCAACCCGTTCACCTTAGGTCATCGTTATCTGGTGCAACAAGCCTGCAAAGAGTGCGATTGGGTGCATTTGTTTGTGGTGCAGGAAAATGCCTCGGAATTTCCTTACGAAGATCGCCTCGACCTGATCAAAGCCGGCGTGGCTGATTTGAAAAATCTGACCATTCATCCGGGTTCTGATTACCTGATCTCGCGCGCCACCTTTCCCAGCTACTTTTTGAAAAGTCAGAAAATCATTAATCACTGCCATATGGCGCTCGATCTGCAACTGTTCCGTAAAGACATTGCCCCGGCATTGGGCATCAACCGCCGTTATGTCGGCACCGAACCGATGTGTGAAGTCACCGCACAATATAACCGCGAAATGGCCTATTGGCTGACCACCACAGAAGTGCGGGCACCACAAATTGAGTTGCATGAAATTGAACGTCGTCAGCAGGCCGCACAACCCATTTCTGCCTGTCGAGTGCGGGATCTGTTAGCGAAAAAAGGGCCGGAAGCCGTTAAAGCCTTGGTTCCGGAAAGCACTTACCGCTACCTGTGGCAACACTACGTGCCGTCACCAGCACTGGCCAGCAGTTTGGCCGGATAACTTATTTTTCACGGTGTTGCTCTTGGGTGAGTGACCAAACCGTCAACAACCAACGTCCGACAAATGAAGAGGTCAGACAGATGAAGAGATTAAACAAATGAAAATAATACAGCAATCGCATGCCGGCACGCTGGAGTCCGGCGATGTATTGATCCGCATTCAGCCTATCGACTCGCATCAGGTCGAAATCGAGTTGGAAAGTGTGGTGGAAAAACAGTTCGGTGATGCCATCCGCCGCCTGATCCATGACACGCTGCATAAACTCAGCATTGAGGGGGTGCGCGTAATTGTCGAAGACAAAGGCGCACTCGATTGCGTGATCCGCGCTCGCGTGCAGGCTGCGTTGATCCGCGCTACCGGTACACAGCTGCTGGATTTGAACTGGGGGGCGTTATGAGTAAATTACGCCGCAGTATGTTGTTCGTGCCTGGAGCCAACGCGGCCATGCTCAGCAACAGTTTCATCTACAGCCCCGATGCCTTGATGTTCGATCTGGAAGATTCGGTTGCCATCACCGAAAAAGATACTGCCCGTCTGCTGGTGTTCCATGCGCTGCAAATGCCGCTGTATAAAAACGTCGAGAAAGTGGTGCGCGTTAATCCGATTGATTCACCTTACGGCAAACTCGATGTGGAAGCGATGGTGCGCGCTGGCGTGGATGTCATTCGTCTGCCAAAAACCGATTCGGCGGAAGATATTCTGGAGATGGAACGCCACATTCTGGCGGTGGAACGCAAATGTGGCCGCGCCGAAGGCAGCACACGCATGATGGCCGCCATAGAAAGCGCGCAAGGCGTTATCAACGCGCCAGAAATTGCAAAATCCTCACCCCGTTTGATCGGCATTGCGTTGGGCGCCGAAGATTATGTGCGTGACATTCGCACCGAACGATCCCCAGATGGCATTGAGCTGATGTTCGCGCGCTGCTCTATTTTACAGGCGGCACGTGCAGCGGGTATTGCCGCGTTCGACACCGTGTATTCCAATGCCAATAACGAAGAAGGTTTTATTCACGAAGCCGAACACATCAAGCAACTGGGTTTTGACGGCAAATCGCTGATCAATCCACGCCAGATCGAACTGCTGCATAACGTGTTTGCACCTACCCGTAAAGAAGTCGGCAATGCCCGCCTGATCATTGAAGCGGCAGAAAATGCCTCCCGTCAGGGCTTAGGTGTCGTCTCGCTAAACGGCAAGATGATCGACGCCCCGATCATTGAACGCGCACGCTGGGTACTCCAGCGTGCAGAAGCTTCCGGCATCAGACAATGAGGTTAACCATGACTACCAATGTATTAGCTCGTCCGATCCCGACGGCAATTTCAGCTTTAGTACCGAATATTCCGCTGTTTTCCACACTGGAAAATAAGACTGACAACGGGACAGAAAAACCAAGCAAATTGCAGGCGTCTCTGGAAGCCGCCATTCGCAATAGTGGCCTGCAAAACGGCATGACCATTTCGTTTCACCATGCTTTCCGCGACGGCGATAAAACCGTCAATATGGTGCTGGATAAACTGGCCGAACTGGGTTTCAAAGATCTGATTTTAGCTGCCAGTTCACTGACCAACTGCCATGCCCCGCTGCTGGAACATATTCGCAATGGCGTGGTGCGCAAGATCTACACCTCTGGCCTGCGCGGTAAACTGGCCGAAGCCATTTCAAATGGCCTGATGGAAGAACCGGTGCACATCCACTCGCATGGTGGCCGTGTGCATTTGATTCAATCCGGTGAACTGAATATCGACGTGGCTTTTTTAGGTGTGCCGTGCAGCGATGAGTTCGGTAATGCCAATGGCTTTTCCGGAAAATCACGCTGCGGCTCACTGGGTTATGCCCGTGTTGATGCCGAATACGCCCGTCACGTGATTTTATTAACCGAAGAGCTGGTCGCCTACCCTAACTACCCAGCCAGCATTGCGCAGGATTGTGTTGACGGCATTGTGCAGGTTGAACATGTCGGTGATCCAAGCAAGATCGGCGGTGACGCTACGCGCATGACCACCAATCCACGCGAGCTACTGATTGCCCGCCGTGCCGCCGATGTCATCGAGCATTCCGGCTATTTCAATGACGGTTTCTCACTGCAAACCGGCACTGGTGGTGCATCACTGGCGGTGACGCGCTTTATGGCCGACAAAATGGTACGCAACAAGATCAAAGCCCGCTTTGGTCTCGGTGGTATCACCGCCAGCATGGTGGAGCTGCATGAACGGGGCCTCATAAAAACCCTGCTGGATGTGCAGTGTTTTGACAGTGTGGCCGCAGAATCGCTGGGCAAAAATCCACATCATCAGGAAATCTCCGCCAATCAATACGCCAATCCATCATCGAAAGGCGCGTGTGTCGAAAAACTGGATGTAGTGATTTTAAGTGCGCTGGAGATCGACACCCAGTTTAACGTCAACGTGATCACCGGCTCAGACGGCGTGTTCCGTGGTGCTTCCGGTGGCCATTGCGACACCGCGGCAGCGGCCAATCTGACCATCGTCGTCGCACCGCTGGTACGTGGTCGCATTCCGACCGTTGTCAACAAAGTCACCACCTGTATCACCCCCGGCAGCAGTATTGATGTGCTGGTCACCGATCATGGTATTGCCGTTAACCCTGCTCGCTCAGAAGTCAAAGAGCGCCTGCTGGCCGCCAAACTACCACTTATGTCGATAGAAGAACTGAGTGAGCGCGCTTACTCGCTGACCGGAACGCCGGCTGAGATCGAATATACCGACCGTATCGTCGGCGTGATCCGCTACCGCGATGGCAGCATTATTGATGTTGTGAAACAAGTGAAATAGCGAAACAAGTTAAATAGCAAAACAGGTGAAGTAAGCATGGAACTGATGAGCAGCCGCCCGACCAATCTGCCGATCGGACTCACCCAAATGCTGGCCGCTCGTGATGAACGAGTGCAACGCCAGCGAATTTGGCTGAATCGTTACGGAGGCAGTCTGATTTCCTTTTGCATCAATATGCCGGGAGAGATTAAAGATAATGCGGCGGCTCATCAGTTACAGGCTGCCGGTGTGCTCGCCGTGCAGCGTGAACTCAACGCGTTGGGCTGGCCAGTGTCAGCCCATGATTCCTGGCGACACATTACTGGCCCCGAAGCCTTTTGGAGTGTCGCCGTTCCAGCTGCGACATTGAAAAGTGCCATGATCACGCTGGAACAGCAACACCCGCTCGGACGGCTATTTGATCTCGATGTTTTACAAGCCGATGGCCGCAGCCTGTCACGCCGCGAATTCGATTTATCGCCGCGCCGCTGCCTGATTTGCAATGAACTGGCTGCCGTGTGTGGTCGTAGTCGTCGCCATAGCAATGAAGAGTTGCAAGTTCGTATCCATCAGATTTTGCACTCTTATTTATCGACACAGGAAGAACACCATGTATGCACTGTTTGATACCGATTGCGCCATACCGGTTACCATTCAACCCGCTATTGTGCGGGACATGGCCTCCCTCGCGCATCACGCCATGTTGATTGAGGTTTACACCACACCAAAACCCGGTTTAGTGGATCGTGCCAATAATGGCGCACATCGGGATATGACTGTCGCCACCTTTGAACACAGTGCCGAAGCGATTGCCCCCTGGCTGGCGTTATTCACGCAGACCGGTATCGATAGTGCCAACCTGCCAGCCAATCAACTGCTGCCAATGTTACGCCCACATGGAAAACAGTGTGAACGCGATATGCTGCTCGCCACCGCCGGCGTCAACACCCACAAAGGTATGTTGTTTTCACTGGCATTGCTGTGTGCTGCTACGGGGCGTTTGTGGCAACAAGGTAAAATTCTCAACCCACAAACCGTGTGTCAGCAAGTGGCGCGCGCCACTGAAGGGTTGGTTCAACGCGAATTAGCCGCCAACACACAACCCAAAACCGCTGGGGAGCGCTTCTTCCATCAGCATGGCTTGGCCGGAGTGCGCGGAGAAGTGGAATCAGGTTTTTCAACGGTGCGAGAATATTCGCTTCCCGTTTATGCCAATGCCATTGCCCATGGTGCCGATCGTAATAGTGCGCTGCTCGAAGTCATGCTGACACTGTTGGCACACAATAATGATACCAATCTAGTAGCTCGTGGCGGCATTGATGGGCTGCACTATGTGCAACACCGAGCTCAAGAGATCATCCAACAAACGGCGTTTTTATCTGTCGAACGGATGCGTGCCCTACAGCTTTTAGATCAACAATTGATCGCCCGTAACCTCAGCCCCGGTGGCAGCGCCGACCTGCTGGCAGTTACCTGGTTACTGCATCAGTTGAATCGTTAAAAAGCAAAAACCCCCAAGCTAATTTCTTTGGGGGTTTTATTTATAAATCTATCTATTTTCGACTTGTGTTCTAAGGTTCCCAGAACGATTTATTCAACTCTTCCTGACGTTGAGCTTCGCTAAGGCCAATATCGCGCAGATCTTCCGCGCTAAGTTGCGCCAGTTGACGGCGAGTTTGCCAGTTTTGTTTCCACAACAGCAGCAAATGCTGAATATGAGACAACGTAGATTCATCATGGTGTGGGCGCTGTGCATACTGTGGGATCTTGGCATGCATCAATGTGTGCTTAGTCATAGGATACCTCCGCGACTCGTAGCGTAATGCGAGGGGAATGCGCTGTTATCGTCAGCAGCATATGCTAATAATTCTAGTTCATTGCAGAGAAAGATATGGGAGCTTTGCCGCAAATCCTGCAGAAAAATCGGTTTTTTTAGCAAAAGACTATTAGCCCGCTTTTTTTGATCCACTTTCATGATCAGGTGGTGAATAACACGTTAGAATGCACCATCAGTTATCACCATATGTTAATGTTATTAGTATTTGAGGTGGCTATGATTGCAATACTGGAGGCGCAAAAGGCAGGGTTGTTGCGCGCTAAAAACTGGTTACCGAATTTGGTGGCCGGGCTCATCGTGGGCGTGGTTGCCTTGCCTTTAGCCATGGCGTTTGCCATTGCCTCCGGCGCAAAACCAGAACAAGGTCTATACACAGCCCTGGTAGCCGGTATTGTGGTTTCCCTGTTTGGCGGTAGCCGTTTACAAATTGCGGGGCCAACCGGTGCCTTTATCGTCATTTTAGCCGGCATCACGGCTAAATATGGCATTAGCGGGCTACAACTGGCGACGTTGATGGCGGGCGTCATCTTAATGCTGATGGGGTTTAGCCGACTGGGCAGCATCATCAAATATATTCCCGCACCAGTCATCGTGGGTTTTACCACCGGGATTGGCGTGATCATTTGGGTTGGCCAGTGGAAAGATTTCTTTGGTTTACCCAGTGTCGGTGGTGAACACTTCCATGAAAAGCTCTGGCATTTATTACAACAATTACCACATGCCAATCTCATCACCTCTGGCTTAGCATTAAGCAGTCTGGCGCTGGTTATTCTCACGCCACGCATTCCTTATCTGCGTAAAGTACCGGGCCCTTTGGTGGCCATGGTCTTTGCCACATTAATCGTCAGCATTTTTCACCCGACTGGCATTGCGACCATTGGTAGTGCATTCGGTGGCATTCCACAGAAATTACCGAGTTTTACTCTGCCAGATTTCAATTTCAGTCATATGGTGCAGTTGATTGGCCCAGCCTTCACCATTGCCATGCTCGGCGCTATCGAATCACTGTTATCTGCAGTGGTAGCCGATGGTATGGCGGGCACCCATCACGACTCAAATCAAGAACTGATCGGGCAAGGGTTGGCGAATATTGTTGCCCCGCTGCTCGGCGGTTTTGCCGCTACCGGTGCGATTGCCCGTACGGCTACTAATATCCGGAATGGTGGTAATAGCCCATTAGCCGGCGTCATTCACTCGGTCGTCTTGTTGTTGATCCTGTTGTTTCTGGCCCCACTGGCCAACAATATTCCGCTGTGTGCTCTGGCCGCGATCTTGTTTGTGGTTGCTTGGAATATGAGCGAGTTACCGCATTTTATCGGCATGCTAAAAAAGGCGCCAAAAACGGACACCGCAATTTTACTGATCACTTTCCTGCTGACGGTATTTACCGATCTGGTGGTGGCGGTCAATATCGGGGTGGTATTAGCATCGCTGACGTTTATGCAACGCATGGCGGGATCGGTCGAAATTCAGCAGCATACGGCCGATGACCTCGATCTGGAGCTCAAACAGTTAGGCCGCAACCATTTACCAGCGAAAGTATTGGTCTACAGCATCGACGGGCCACTGTTTTTTGGTGCGGCAGAGAATTTCCAACGTGCGCTGGCACAAACCCATACTGAACCCAAAGCGCTGGTGTTACGCCTGACGCATGTACCGTTTATGGATATGACGGCATTACAATCGCTGGAAAATGTCATTCATACCCTGTCGAAACACAACATCACGATTTTGTTATCGGAAGCCAATGATGCCGTGCAGCAAAAATTAACGCGCGCCGGTTTAATTGAACAGCTCGGACAAGGACATTGTTTTAGCACATTTGAGGAAGCGTTGAATTTCTGTGAGATTTTTTTTGCAGAGAACAGCGAAAAAGCGGTGGTCAACAACCACTAATCGATCACGTAAAAGCAGACCGCGCCTAAGGCGCGGACTCTTCTTTGACCTTTGCCCCAATTTTACTTTTGGTGGCATAGGTCACGCCATGTTCATCCAGATAATCGCGGATCATCTGGCGAACCACCTGCGACGGTGTCAGATCCTGCGCGGTACAGAGATCTTCGAAAGCCTGTTTCTTTACCGGATCAATCAGCAAAGTTAACCGGGCGGTCTTTTTTTCCATCTTCACGCGCTCTGTATGTTAATCGGATTAACATGGATTATACCCTGCCCCAGAGAAAGGCTCCAGCGACATCCAATTCATTCACTTGTACTGTATTGGTTATCGTAACGCGCCTGAGCTTCCTTCATGGCATCAATATTAACTTCCGCCCAATGGGCCAAACTCTCAATTGTTTCCACTAAGGTAAGCGCCAAAGGCGTCAATGAATAACCCACGGTAACCGGCATCGTGGCAAAGACACGACGTTCAATGAGGCCGTCTCGTTCTAATTTTTTCAGTGTTTGAGACAGTACTTTCTGGGTAATGCCATCAATATCGCGGCGTAATTGATTAAAGCGGGTTTCCCCTAATTTTAAGCGATCAATGATCAGTAATGTCCACTTGTCGGCCAGTCGATCCAGGAATTGTCGGGCCGGGCAATGCCGTGAATAGACACTGTAGCCTTTGCTCGCTGGTTTATCATTAATGCTGCACATAGTTTCCATTAGGTAACCAGGTATCTTAAAAGTGCCTTCTTGTCGCCACAGTATACCAAAGATACTATCCATTCTGGAAAGCACATAAGACAGATATCTCGTATCACTTGTTAATAAGGTAGGTATGTAATGAGCAAAGTGGCTGTAGTTTATTTTTCCGGTTATGGGCATACAAAACGTGTTGCTGAACTCGTCGCTGAAGGCGCACAAGCCGAACAGATTGAAATCAATGAAAATGGTGATATCACGGAAGGTGACTGGGCAATTCTGAACGCTGCTGATGCCATTATTTTTGGCGCACCGACTTACATGGGCTCAGTACCGTGGCAGTTTAAGAAATTTGCTGATGCCACCTCAAAAGCCTGGTTCACCCGCGCATGGCAAGACAAGGTGTTTGGTGGTTTCACCAACAGTGCCAGCCTGAATGGTGACAAGCAAGTGAGCTTGATCTGGATGCAAACCTTAGCATCACAACATGGAGGCCTTTGGGTCAGCCTGGGTCTGCCACCATCGAACACTTTCAGTGCAACCCGTAATGATATTAACAACCTGGGTGGCTCCGTTGGTCTTTTAGTACAATCCCCGTCCGATCGTCCAGCCGATGATATTCCGTCAGGCGATCTGGAAACCGCCAAACAGTATGGTGCCCGTGTTGCTGACATCGCAGTACGTCTGCACGGTTAACCACAAACAGTCAAAGTAAAAAGGGGCCGCTTTAGGCCCCTTTGTTATTGCTGAACAATTTAAATCAGATGTAAACTTAATCAAAAGTTTATAAAAAGACACTTTAAATCCTAACTAGCTAGCACTATTACACTACTATTTTATAAAAAAATTTTTACCAATAGATTATAAAATAAGTGCTATAGCTTTCTCCTCAAGGTTACCAGTATATTTCATATACTATCATCGAACTTGTAACCACCCATTCATTCATGGCTACTACATTCCATACATCTATCTACTCTCAGATGGAACCACAATCAAATCAAACAAGCTGCCGTCTTTTGCTTTGTAATGAACTTGTTCTCCCGGCTTTAACCTGATTTCAAAAGGTTGATGCACTGTTTCAAAGTTAACAGGCATCGGATATGTTGCTTTCTCGTGTATTGAAATATTTGAACTATTGAAATCACTCGGCGTTACAATATCCCGTCGATCAGAAATTGTTCGTTCAATATCCCCTACTAATGTCGAACCCAAAAGACCGGACTCAAGATGATAGTTAAACGATACACTCACAAAACCCTCTGAGCATTGTCGTTTAGTAATATTTTGTAGCTCCGTACAATTTTGGGTTTTATAGCTAAACAGAGGAGCATTAATGGCAGGAACAACCGAGACACTCATTCGTGTATCTCGATTAATGCTTTCACTGCTATAGTGAACCTGAACATCTAAATTAGAGTCAATTTTCTGAGCACAACCAGTAATAAATCCAGCGACAATGAAGACAACGACTACTTTTTTCATTATATTTTCCATTTGTTGAGTATTGACCTAGTTTTAATGGCTATCTCCACTCAGTAGGTTAATTCATTACTGATGTTGTAACGCCAATCGTTCTTCATTTATGAATAAGCTGCTGTTCTATATTAGTCGTTGTTCATAAACCAAATGATTCACCACTCCATCTTCACTATAACCCCACCAATCAGATTCCTGACCAATAATGGCCACAATAGAACATTGATTGTGAGGTAAGTTTTTTTTCCAACTGGCAATATCTGTAGCAGAGGGGGAAGGATGTGATTCTGGGTGCGTATGCCATTCTCCCAGATAGATAAGGTAGCCCCCGGACGTTTGCCAAAGCTGGTCCACTATTGTTTGATGATGTATCTTTTTTCGAACAAAACCAAAACGAGACGCCAGGTCATGAGGGCTTGGTTCTGTCACATGAGTTATAACAATGTGAGGCGAACGGATTTCTCCAATAAACACTCCGCCGTGTTCTGGCTGGCTACGATGGTACTGCCGGTACTTATGTAAAGTCTGCAGTACTGCTGTCTCAACAACGACTAGTCCATTACCTCGAATTAATACCAGTTCGGCATTGGGATCAGGAACAAACACTGCAATCTCCAAATTTTTCAAGTCTTCGACGTTTATGATGAACAGCATTGCCGGTCGAATGCTGCGCATAGGTCCAAGGAAGTTTATCCTGAAGTGTGTTCAAGGCTGCTTCTTGAATAAGTGCAGCTGTAACCGTACTGACATTTGCATCATAGGGAGTAAATATACTCCCACAGGACACTCGATGAGGTGTTGTGGGACGAGATTCGTCCTTCAGTGTTACTAGTCGTTTAGCACATCCGTAACAAGCTTTCCCATTATCAACAATAACCACCGATGCCTGGCCATATGCATCGTTGTAACCGTGAATGATAAAGGGTGGGCGCAATGCTGCTAATCTCGCTACATAAGCAAGCATTTTACCCACAGGAGCATGACCAGTAGCATCCACTACTATGTCAAAACCTTGAATATGTTTTTCGTTTATTTCCAAGTGATAAGGTCTGATCTCTATATTTGGGCAACCTAAAGAATCTCGCTTTATTAAGTTCCCTAAAGCTTCAGCTTTGTTCCAACCGATATATGCCGCAGGAAGTGTATGTCTACTCAAATTTCCCGGAGACAAAGTATCTCCATCACAGAGAACCATCTTTCCTGTTTTACCTCTCCCTGCACCTACTTTAACGAGTAACTGTGAGGTAAAACCACCGATCGTGCCGCACCCGATAATTAATATTTTTTTATTTTCAAGATCCACGGGAATCGGTCGATTTCGCAACTGAATTTCTTTGTTACTAATCGATTTCACTGCAATGCGAGAAAATGAGGTCGTAGCATCCTTGGATCTCAGCATTGGGAGGACAGAACTAAGCTTTTGCCTTTGTGCTCTATTCCCAGAGTTAGAACGTTTTTTAGCATGGTGTTGAAGAACACTCTTTGTTACTGAATTGAACCGAACTTCAAAGCCAATAATACCTTCGTTAATAACATCAAATAGAACCACCTGTGTATTTTTAGTCAGATTGGCTAATATTCCTCTGGCAAGAGCATCATGGGCTTGTCTATCTGCATCTTGTAACCAGTTAAAAACACCCTTGAGTGATTGAGGCGGCCACTTATCTGGTGCTACTTTTGAGCTATTCACTCTGACAACAGTGACATTTCCATCAAACCCCAAAGAAGACTTTTCCCCTCGTAATCTAAACCAATCATCACGCTGTTTGTCGTCTGTGAAGACAACATATTCCTTATGCGGTCGTCCATGCTCTGAGGTTACGGTATTCAATGTCCTGTAGGAAAAGCGTAAGCCTCCCAGGTCACCTGTATTGCCATAGATATAAGCCGATACATCTCCATCCCAGTAGTTAATAAACTCAGTATGGAATTCTGCTTGCCGTTGTTGTCCACCAACAACAGCGCTGTCTAATGCTTTTTGAATTAGGTTGTCTATTATCTCAATTACCGTTAATGGATATTGAGGATCCCAATCAGCCGTGTCTTGGTCCACTAGGCATAAACTATGAAAACTGCTTATATGCGGTAAAGTCCGACCAATTAAATGATCTGGACGATGAATGACATACACTTCTGGCAGACGACTCAGATCTTCCCTTGGTCCTACAACAGCAACCATAAAATCACCAGCCTGTGTCTTATACGTTTTGGTATAAGCCGCTGCCTTTCCTCTAGGGAAAACAATAGGCAAACTTGTTATGTGGCGGCTTTCCATATACTGAAAGCCGCTATGTAGAAACAAATTATGGATAGACACAATTAACCACTCTTCATTGACTCACTCATTTGTTTCTTTTGTTGATGCTGCGGTGGTTGTTGGTATGCAGGCATTGCAGAGTAGGGTTTAATCAACTCCTCACGAACAACACCTTTACCAAACAGTCCATTTAAGATTTGCAGCACCTCTCCTTTCGACGAAGTATTGTTCAACGCAAAATGGAGTTGTTTATACAAATTTTTTGCTTTATCAATAACTTCGGCTACTGTTTCCCCATTCATACTTTCCTTGGGAAACAGCAACCGACTATCAGTGTCATCAGGACTTTGAACCCCTGAACTCAATTTAGTTGCTAACTGTTCTGTAACTTTCAGTAACAGTTCACTATGGTCTTTGGTATCAGGCATCGCCGTAAAATTAAAGGTATCCACGACACATTTCATCAGAGCAATGGAGGATAATTCTGGATCTTTCCACTGAACATCGCGCCATGCTTTCAGATAACGGCATATTTGTCGCATTGATTCACCATGCCGACCTATGGCTTCAGTGAACCATCCAGCAACAGTTTCTGGATCTGATTTAATCCACGTGTCCTTACCTCTAACCGCCAAATACACACAGTCACGATCCAGTATCAGCGGGGGGTGAATTGATGACTTATTAACGCTTTCCATCATTCTACCCATTGCAACACTTTGAGCATCTTCGCACCCAATAAATTGCTCTGGAGGAATGGCGTACATTGGTACATCTACATGCACATTTTCATTTTTAATGACGATACGCCCACATGTAGGTTTTTTCTGTGCTTCCCAGGTTGAATTTTCATCCACCAACGATGCCAACGATGCATCCACAAGCAATAGGAGAAGTTTGTGTCCTATATGAGGTTGGCTTTTGAACATACCCATAGGCATATATGTGCCATCATCAATGTCCATTTGCTGTGGTGGCAAATGATAGGGTTTATTTAGTGTTTTGTACTTGTAACTCCCTTGGATTCTGAATTTTGGTCTTGTGCTCAAGAATGTTTGACGAGCTTCCTCTTTCATATCTAAAAGTAATTCAACTACTTGTTTGATATCATCTTTATCGAGGTAATGTAAACGAGTGTTCTGGACTTTTTCTTCAACAAAACGAATATCGGTAACCCCTCGGGAATGCGGTAAAGAACGGACTACTTCTTTTGCTTCTGCAAATACAGCCTTTGTCCGTATCCGAATTTTTTCCTTAATACTTTCGAGAAAAACAGTCTCTTCACTCGTCGGTTCCAGACGTTTTATAAGTCCATCTTTAGTATCAGTGAAATATTGATGTGCTGACCATTTCATCAGGTCTTTTCCTTTTGGTCATTGGGGTGAACAAAGGCGGGGGCCTTCGCGTTGAAGAACGTATCAATAAGATTTTTATTGCCTGTTGCTGTTGTCGCTACAGATTTTCCCCACGCCATCAGCGCTTTCAGTGACTCTTTGCTGGCGTTGTCCAAGGAAATTACTCTGGCTTGCTGGTCTGGAACTGTTTCATCAAGCGAAAAATAACATGTAGTCTTGCCATCAGCATTCAGTGCCTTGTTGGCCATAAATCCGTGCATTTTTTGTGAAGAAGACATGACGGTCTCGATCAAATTTTTCCCGCCACCCCATAGACCCAAGTACCCAGGGAACCACCGTTTAATATTGTTGGGGTTGACACAAAAATCGTTTGAAAGAGTGCCTATGTTTAAGATTTTAATATCCGTAGCGGTTAGCCCCTCAAATTCCTTATCATCTAGATAATTAAGGGCTTCATGGTAGGCGACAAAAGATGGATTGTTGGCCAGTAGGCCCCCATCAGCAAAATATGCACTCTGCCACTCAATATAATGTGGCAAAAAGTAAGTTGGTGCAGCAGATGTCGCCATGGCCACATCGATTAGAGAGAATTGATCATCTCGGGTGAATTGAGAGTTGTGGCATGTTTTAATGAATAATGGGCGGCCTGTGCTCAGATTAACCGTTGGGATAAGTAGTCTCCGTTTCAAATTTCTAACGGTTTTACCTTTTCCCACTATTTCTGTTACTGCAGTTTCAAGATTGTTGGCTTTATAGAGAGGCCATAACGCCAGCTTACTTAGCTGATACAGGCTGCGAACCCAGTTGGGAACCCAACTGCATCGAGGAAAAATATTTGGAGCTACCTTATGAAATTTGTCCCGTAAATCTCTAGCTCGCTGGCCATCAGCCAACGCAATAGCAATTATTCCTCCTATTGAAGCTCCAGTGATCATATCGAAGTAATCACCTATGGCCAACTCCGGGTCATTGTGGCGTTCAGCCAAAACCCGCTCCAATTCGGCCAAAATTGTAACGGTGAATAAGCCTCGCACCCCACCTCCGTTCAAGGCGAGTATTTTGAATTGCTTTTTCATATGTTGCATTGGCCTCCATTAGATTCAAATAAAAAATGTGGGGACTTATATGTTCAGATCAATGGGGAGGAAGCAGTTTTTTTCAAAACATTTATAGCATGAAACATTTAAAACTGGATAAAACAGAGATAAGTTCATAAATAATAAGGCAAAAACAACTAGCCACTAGTTCATGATAATTATTCTTAGGTTTGTAAAAACATCTTTGATTAATACAATAATCGGGATAAATAACACAGATATTCACACTATTTTATCTGTATCTTTACATCTGCAGGAAAAACAAATTGTTTAAAGCTATAAGGGTTAGCCTTATCAACACAAATACAAAATTCAACTAACCCAGCTTGCATAGCTGTAATAAGTTGTACAATATTCAAACCTTTCTTTTGCATTCCACTCATAGAAATTAACCGACGATTTAATTGCTGATGTATCCCTTTCTTAAGTAAATTTAACAACATTCCTATAGTTTGCTCTTTATCTATAATCCAATCTCGATTAAAACGATCAGGCTTTTGAAGAACGTGAATTATATTTGATTCCAACAATTGTTTAAGTTCATAACGTGTTATCTGTAATTCATGGCATGCCTCAGACATTGACCAATTAGAGGAGATAAAAGTAAGCAACGCTTCAGCTTGATGACGTTTATAATATTGTTTACTTTGAAACAAATGTACAGACAATCTTTTTGAACGGACAAAATTATCTATACGCTCAGGGCGGCAACCAATAATTTTAGCTGCTTCTTTTCTAGATATAGAGTTTCTATTTGATTCAACTAAATCAATTCTCTTTACCCTAACTGGATTAATTAAACCAGGCCAATGACAATCTATATAAAAATCAAATTCTCTTTTTATTTTTTCTAGCCCTTTGTTTTTCTGATGTCTATATAAATATTCATATAAATCACGGTAATGTTTATTTATACCAGAGAGTCCTCTGTTGCTCATGGGGTTAACAATATATTGATTAAGCATAGCATAAAAATCATCTGGCCAGTTCTGCATCATAGACCAAACATCTTGATAATGCTGTGATAAAATATTATTTTCTAAGGCAATAGGCCTAAAATAAAACCCTTGTAATCTAGCTCGATAATGAGCAAGGAAATTAACCACCGTTAAGGCTTCGTGAAAAACTAAATCTTTAAGAATCGAAGGGGTATACTTTATTTGATCTTTGCTGCAATCAGAGAGTAAGTGCATAAAATATGCATTAAATTGTATAATAGTAGAAGAAGGTAAATTAGCATTAGCTATAATTTGTTCAGATCCATTCTGAAATCTATTGAGTTTTTCTCTGTACCAACTTAATCTAATATTTTTATCTTGATTGGTGTCAACAAGTATTTTTTTATGCTTATCACAAGCAACTATTGGTAAATACACCCATTGAGAATTACAGTAACCCTGTTCATTAAGACAGTCTGGACATACTTTTGGATATTTTATAAAAAAATATTGAGTGTCAATTGTTTTTTTAAATGTATTGTAAACTATAGATGTGTTAGGTTGTCGATACAACAATCCGAGACAAGAAAAATATTTTTTTAAATCAAATTCACCAGTTAGCATCTGGTAAGCAGGAGCTCGTATGTTTTTCCAAGAAAATCCTGCGTAATGAAGCAAATGACCAAAATGCTTAAACCCATTTAGCTCTGACACACGAATTAGATAACTGATGATACATTCATCATCAAATATTATTGGCCGAGATAATAACACATTAAAAACCACACTATACTGTCTTTATATCTAACAATAGAACAACTCCACTAATTTTCAAGATCATCAATCGATTTCTTACCGATCAATTTTAAATATTCATTAAACTTAATAGACCTAGGGTTTGGCCATCTATTTTTCACAAGTTCTTGATAACTAATTAAATCAACATCATTTCTATCATACGGGAAATATAAACTAGTATTATATAATGACACACAAAGACTTCTATCTATCGAAGATTCAAGAAAACTAAACCCTTCAAATTCATAGCGAAATTGATAACGAGCTGGCATTGTGTGTCGCAAAGAACCGAACCCAACATATGCATAGAATAGAGAGTCTATAGATAATCCTTCAATATTAGCCCAGTAATCAAAACCAGGAGCTGGATAATAAGTCCATCCTGAAGCATCATATTGAATTGGTAGTTGTTTAACTCTAAGTACAGCAACAATTCGTATTACATTTTCAAGCCATTTATTGCTGGCTGATAAAATGTTAATTATTTTATCCATTCTATTATGAATAGATAATCCTACTAAAGCACCTGAATCAGAAAGGTTTAGTGCATCACTAATATTTACATCCCTGCTCATGTGCATTTTCAAAAAATGTGACAACCAGATTATTATCTTTTTTTCATAAAAATTACAGTCCAGCTCTGATTCAATTTTTTTCAGTGCAAAATCTGTCAATGAATAAATTTCAATCGCTTTATTTAATACTCGTTGATTATGTTCCATCTTATCAGTTTCAACCTTAGAGTCATTAACAGATGAAAAATAGTGACTATATAACCCTTCAGA
This sequence comes from uncultured Tolumonas sp., assembly GCF_963556105.2. Classification (NCBI taxonomy): domain Bacteria; kingdom Pseudomonadati; phylum Pseudomonadota; class Gammaproteobacteria; order Aeromonadales; family Aeromonadaceae; genus Tolumonas; species uncultured Tolumonas sp. The sequence goes on along the minus strand of NZ_OY829945.1, from coordinate 511,997 downwards.
ACAAACGATCAGCTTTGTTTTATGAATATGACAGATGGAATATCCATCCATCCTCCAATAAAAACGGATATATTTACTTTTCATCCAACAACATCTACATATTTTAATCACGCCTTTATGACAAAGTGAATAGTTAAATAAATTAAGTTGCGAATAATTGATATTTCTTTTTAGGACGGATTCCAGTGCTGAATGACATTTCATTATGTTAAATAATTGATTTTTATCATCCAAATATATCTTATTATATAGCTTAATTAACGCTGATTTAAAAACATTTGCAGAATTAAATCCATTCCAGTAGGAAAGTCTAGATAAATAGTCAAAAAAGCTCTCATCCAAAAATTTATCCGCACGATACAATAATTTCAATTTTGACATCTTTATATATTGTGATTATTTTTTAAGCTATATATTTTTTTATCAGTCGTTACACCATAGGTGGAAAATTCTGCTGAAATGACTGAATTTTTATCCGACCTATAGCCAAAATGCCAATCAGAATGAACAAGTAATTCACGAAGCTCTAATTTATCAATAGATAAAATAAATGGGTTATAATCATCACTTAATCCATAAGCTCTTACAACATCAGCAAAACTTCTTATATCAATCCTTATGTTATTCATTTTTGATAAAATATAAGCATCACGAACCAAATTTGCTGTTGTACGTAAATTACCGTTAGAAAAACTGAAAAATCGTAGAGCCAAAGACAGCTCCTCTAGTTTAATATATTTAGATATATCATAAGCATCAGCAAGACTTTTCAGCAATCGACGATAATCATCTCTGTCGTTCTGATTACTAATTCGGTAGGGCGGTATTACATATCGATACGATATCCTACCTTTTAATTGCGAATTTGAATCAATTAAATATCTACTCCATGGCATCCCCATAAAGACAATAGGAATATTAGTTTCTTTTATTAAATCTTTGAATAAATCAGCTAATCCAGTGATGACTCTTTCACTTCTTCGTTCAATTATAACTTGGATTTCATCCAATATTATCAACTCCATTCCAGTTGACTTAATTAATATAACTAATCTATTAAATAGTTCGCCAGCATTTTTTGCCCCCATGCCTACTTGAGGATCGCCTATTGTAACTAATAGAGATCTCAAAAACTCTACAGGAGTAGAAATTGCTTTTAGTTCAAAATGAAGCACTGGAATATGTGTTCGTATTGATTCTTCAATAATAGGGTTTTTATTTACATAAAATTTTGCTATTTCACTTTTACCACTACCTGATTCACCCGTTATCAATACACAAGAAGAAATACCAAAATTAACCACCTGATACCTTAGCGAATCGAATAGTTTAATTATTTTTGATATGGATGGATTCATGATAAATGGACGTTCGATAGGCTTATTACACATCAGTTAACACTCCAACCATCCATATTTAAGTCATCATTTTCAGCATTAATATCTACTTGAAAAACCCTATTTAAACCACTAATATTAATTGATGATTCATCTATGCCTATCTTTTCAGATCTAGCAGCCTTTGAAGTTGTTATTTGTGTTTTCCTACGTTGATTTCTTGCATGTAGTTCATCTCTTTCATTAGATAGTTTAACTTTGGCTTGTTGTAGTTCGAGATTATCAAATTTAGATCTAGCAATTTTTTTTACTTCTTCAGATATTTTTCTATGTTCAAACTCAGACAATCCTGCAGCATAAAAATATTTTGTACAGTCAACCTTTATATATATATTGTTTAGTTTGTCCAAAACCAGGATAGAACCTATATCGAAAGGATTAGATTTTATTGTTACGGAAACTGGGCCATCTCTTCGATAAAGATCCTTTAGAATTGAAGAATCGTAACTTAATGAAAATAGACGAATTCCACCTTTGCTTAATTCGCGCTTATGTGTAGCCATTAAAATAGGAGTTAATTCTGTCTCATTTTCAAAAGGAATAGGTAACTCATCTTCAGATTGGGCCCAAAGTTCATTTGGTGTCATTCCAGAATCTTCTATGGGAAGATTATGATAAATACTCGTCAACCAAGTAATAAAATAATGCTTAAATTCGCTAAATGTCATCTTGGCTTCTTGACGAGCATCATAGCCTTGCCCTTGTTTGCCTAGTTTCCTAACTACACCTGGTAGATCATCAAGCACTAAAGAATTTACGATTCCAAAAAAACGTTCAATTCGACTTTTATAATTACCCCTTCTAATAGGACAGTATTGAAATATTGTTCCCAACTCATCTGCGACAGATATAAAATTTTTTCCCCAAAATTCATTGCCATTATCAGTAACCAGAGTAAGGGGGATTCCATGAGCCATCCATTCAACCTCACACTCAAGTTTTGAAAGAAAATGTTGTTTTGGTAGAAAAGCATTCAAACAGGCTATACAAACTGAAGCAAAAGATGGATTCTCAAATGACATTTGAAAGCCAAGCACCATATGAGAATAATGATCAATTAAAACAGTTATAAATGGCCGTCCTAAAAGGGTCTTGTAATCATCATGTAAAACATGGATATCTAGTTGCGTATGATCAATCTCAACACGTTCTAGGACTCGAGTTGTGATTATTCCACTATCTGAACCTGCTAATTCAGCTTTTAGCGCATCAGATCCTTTTCTTGATTTCTGTTTATTTTGATACGAATTAGCCATAATTCGTTTTTGAATTGTTAAAAATGTAGGTGTTTTAAGTAGATCATCTGGATGTTCCAGATTGTGTGCGATTATTTTTGCTTCTACATTTCTTACTATTGAAGCTACTTTTGGTTGATTTAATTTAAAGAATCGAACTGCTTCTCGATTTATTATATCAATAACTCGTATATCAATTCTTGGCTGTCTAAATCCTTTATATCTATGATTAGGATATAAACCTCGCATTTTCTCGCCTGCAGCCACATAGCTTTTATACCAATTCCGAACTGACTGCCAGTGAGGTACGTTTCCACCTATCTCTTGAGCTATCTCTTGTATCAAGTCACCGGCACTTTTTTTAGTTATCTTCGTTATGCCAGACTCTTTTAATTTTCGAATGAATTTATATCGTCTATTAGCTTCAAACTGTTCTTTTTCACTTAAATCAACAAATGATAATATACCTAAATTATGTTCTTTAGCCAAAAAAATTAAATCACCATTTTTCTTTCTTTCATCAATTTCAGTTTTTTCTATTTTATAAATAGAACCAGTCAAAATATCTGCAAAGATAATTTCTTGTTTTCCCACTTTTCTAACAATAACTCTACTACATGGTTTCCCATTTTTAAACTCAATGATTTCACCTTCACTCCACATTTCATTTGACATGAAATATAACCTCCGTGGTCATAGTTAAAGGCTCTGAATTAATATTAAATTGTAAATATCCCAAAGCTAACCATGTATATATTTCTCGTAATGTGGCTTGTCCATCAAGCATAATAATGAGATCTGATAACTGTATTTTACCTATTATAGTACCTGCACAGCGATATAAATTTCCCATATCTAAGGTTGGACGTTTCCTGAACTGATAAAGCTTTTCGTAGTTTGATAGTTTAGGTTGCTCGTATATAAAAGACTCATCAATAACATCAAATTTAGTATTAGAGCTCTGCGCCTTTAGCATGGAATCAAAGTCAGAAAAAAGCTGCTGGTAATGCTCAGTATTTATATGTTTCCTAGGTTTTATTTCAATGTAGCAACGTATTCCAGAAGAATAACAAATTTCAAAATCTGGCGTATATTCTGTTTCACCAAGATCGCTAATTATTCTGAATCGTCGAGGCTGTGGGAAGTATGTTTCTATATCCGGATTAAATTCCAGATGTAGACAATATTTTGACTCAAGAATTGACTCAACAAGAATATTTTTCCCTCCATTTGCCTTTATGGAAGGAAAGCGAACAATATTCTTAACTGCGGATTTTTTTTGTTTCCTAGCAGGCTCTACCATTTTAGGCGTAATCCAGCAATCCTTTATAGCTAAAATATACGCCTTTTATAGATTTTTTGTAAAATTTTTATAACATTTTCATAAAATTTTATAAAGTTTTGGTAAAAACATCATCAGACTTCAATATCCGCCAGATTGCCTTTGCTTTCTAGCCATTCACGGCGATCGCCAGAACGTTTTTTCGCCAGCAACATATCCATCAGCTGTACGGTTTCTTCCGCTTCATCCAGCGTCAGTTGCACCAAACGCCGAGTGTTTGGATCCATCGTGGTTTCACGCAGTTGTTTCGGATTCATTTCACCCAAGCCTTTAAAGCGGGTGACTTGTGGTGTACCGCGTTTTTTCTCGGCTTTCAGCCGCTCCAGCACACCCTGTTTTTCATCTTCATCCAGCGCGTAATAGACTTCTTTGCCAAGATCGATGCGGAACAGCGGTGGCATCGCGACATACACATGCCCGTGCGCCACCAGCGGGCGGAAATGTTTCACAAACAACGCACACAGCAAGGTCGCGATGTGCAGCCCGTCGGAATCCGCATCGGCGAGAATACATATCTTGCCGTAACGCAGACCACTCAGGTCATCGGAATCGGGATCCATACCGATCGCCACCGAGATGTGATGCACCTCCTGCGACGCCAGCACTTCTGAAGCATCTACTTCCCACGTGTTCAGGATCTTACCACGCAGCGGCATGATGGCCTGAAACTCACGCTCCCGCGCCTGTTTTGCGCTACCACCTGCTGAGTCCCCTTCCACCAAAAACAGCTCGCCCTGCATCGGATCAGAGCAGTTACAATCAGTCAGCTTGCCTGGCAACGCCGGACCGGAAGTCACTTTCTTACGCACCACGGTTTTCGCAGCTCGCAGACGACGTTGGGCGCTGTTAATGCAATGCTCAGCTAACTGTTCGGCCAGCTCAATATTGGAATTCAGCCAGAGGCTAAACGCATCTTTGACAATGCCGGAAACAAACGCCGCACACTGGCGTGACGACAGGCGCTCTTTGGTTTGCCCGGCAAATTGCGGATCCTGCATTTTGATCGACAGGATATAGGCACAACGATCCCAGATATCATCCGGGGTCAGTTTGACACCACGCGGCAGCAGATTGCGGAATTCACAAAACTCGCGCATCGCATCAAGCAAGCCCTGACGCAACCCGTTAACGTGGGTCCCACCCTGAATAGTTGGGATGAGGTTGACGTAAGATTCACTGATCAGCTCGCCACCTTCTGGCAGCCAGCACAGCGCCCAATCTACTGCCGAATTATCGGCACTGAACTGACCGGTAAACGGCTGTTCCGGCAGACGAATGGTCTCTTTCAGATTATCGAGCAGATAATCGCGCAGACCATCCTGGTAACACCAGTCGTACACCTGCTTATTGACGCGATCGTCAAAATGAATGGTCAGCCCCGGGCATAACACCGCTTTGGCTTTGAGAATATGTACCAAGCGACTGGCTGAAAACTTCGGCGAATCAAAATATTTTTCTTCCGGCCAGAATTTGACGCTGGTGCCGGTATTGCGCTTGCCACAGGTGCCGGTGATGGTCAGATCAGAGACTTTATCGCCCTGTTCAAACGCCATTTCATAGACATTACCGTCACGACGCACCGTCACTTCCACCCGACGCGACAAGGCGTTCACGACCGAGATCCCCACACCGTGTAAACCACCGGAGAATTGGTAGTTTTTGCTGGAAAACTTACCGCCGGCGTGTAGTTTGCAGAAAATCAGCTCAACTGCCGGCACACCCTCTTCCGGATGAATATCAACTGGCATACCACGGCCATCGTCAGTGACTTCCAACGCCTGATCTTCATATAAGGTGATGTCGATACGACGGGCATGCCCCGCCAGTGCCTCATCGACACTGTTATCAATGACTTCCTGCCCAAGATGATTCGGGCGGGAAGTGTCGGTGTACATGCCGGGGCGACGACGCACCGGTTCCAGACCATTGAGGACTTCAATGGATTCAGCGGTATAAGCTTGAGTCATGGTATTCCGTGAAAACGGTTTATAACTGCAGGAATCTTACTATCTGAGCACAGTAACGTTCAAATCCCGTGAAGGCGTGATTGCCACCTTGCTCAACAGTCGTTCGTGCAAAATGATAAAATTGTAATGCGTGGCGATAGTCTAACACTTCATCGCCCTGTTGCTGTAATAACCAGATCCGATCCGGATGTTGCAGCGCGGGGACGCCCAACGCTTGCAACTCGTCAACATGCGCCGGTTCCAGCACATATTCTTCGCCAGTATACGGATTACGCTGCAAGCCGAGCAGTTGTTGCAGCAAAAAGTGCGGGTACACCGCCGGATTCACCACCACCGCCCGATGCCCATAGGTTTCTGCCACTTTCATGGCCCAGAAACCACCCATGGAGCTGCCGACCAACCCGATTGGACGATCGCCCAAATCAGCGAGCGTTTGTTGCAGCATCTGCCAGGTCGCCGCCGGGGTGTTTGGCAGCTTTGGCACACAGATCTGAATATCCGGCAACTCTTTTGCCAGATAGTCGGTCATTTGCAGCGCTTTGACAGAATTCGGCGTGGAATTAAAGCCGTGCAGATAAATCAGCGTGGGAGACATCTCAATAGCCTGTAGATTTTAAATCAGGAACAAACTGGCCCGGATCCAGACGCCAGACTTGGGTTGCCAGACGGCCATCGGGATAGAGTTGCAGATAACGCCAGCCCGGTGACATGGTATCCAGCGAAAAATCGACACTCAAGGGTTTAAATTGAATACAGGTCGATGGAGAGGTCAGAAAACGTATCCCCTGATGCATCTGATCATACTCTTGATGGACATGACCACAGAGCACCGCTTTCACCTGTGGATGACGGCTCAGTAAAGTCACGAAATCATTCGCGTTTTTCAGATCATGTTGATCCAACCAGATCGAGCCGATTGGAAAGGTATGATGATGCAAACAGATCAGGGCATGCTTTTCCGGATATTGCAGTAACGCAGCTTCCAATTGTTCTAATTGCAGGTGGCTTAACCAGCCATGTGGGGTGCCATAGACCTGACTATCCAGCAAAATGATTTGCCAGTGATCACCCACTAAGCGCATTTCCGGGTGAATACCAGCGACCTGCAGTTCATTTTGCATCAATACCCGATGGTCATGGTTACCTGGTAGCCAATGTACGGGTTTGTTTAGGGCAGTCACACGGCGGGCAAAACACTGATACGATGCTGCCGAGTGATCTTGTGACAGATCGCCCGTAGCCAGCACCACATCATACGGTTGTGGTAATTCAGTAATGGCATCCAGCACCGCCTGAAAGCTATCTGCGGTAGCGATTCCCAATAAATCGCGGCCCGCATCAGCGAACAGATGCGTATCTGAAATCTGCAATAATCGAACGATGCCATCATTCGTGTTACTTAGTGTGCAGGTTTCCAAAATCTCTCTCTTTTCACTTGCGGACAATGCCTCCCCAAATGCCCATCATGGCAAATCAGGCGAAAGGCATTATCTGTTTATTCTTTAATATGCCAGCGCCTGCGCGCTATAGCCGTGGGCCAGGCAGAAACGCAGCCATTCTGCCAGAAAGTGGTTACACTGCTCTTTTTCATCCCGCTGATGCATAGCTGGGTTGGGATAATCATAGCTGGGGTGTAAACGGGAAATCTGCTGGCTGACACACACTTCCGCCATACGTGCATCGTGGTACAGCCGGACTTGCATGTAACCTCGCAAAAAATCAGGCAGCTCTTCATTGTGCTGACAGATTTCCAACAACGTGGTGTAGCGGGTATTTTCCAGAATGCGAACGGCAAATTGTAATGATTGTGCAACGTTATACAACCGCGCCCCGCCGTCTACGGTGGAAGGTAGCAGCTTCATCAAGGCCATATAGTTGGTTTCATAGGCTCGATGCAGCTCGGGCAGATCAGGCACATGGCGCCGGGTGGCACAGAGCGTCGTCACGATCCACCCAACCAGCGTTGTTGCAACTGAGCACGGTGTAATTCCAGCCATTGCAAACCAATTACCGTAGTCGCGTTATCAATGCGCCCTTCTTCTACCCAACGATACGCCTGCTCACGGCTCACCACATGCAGACGAATATCTTCACCTTCATGCGCCAACCCATGCAGACCATCGGCTTGTGTAGAATCAACCTTACCGACATACAGATGAATGCGCTCCGTGGTACCACCGGGGCTGACCATAAAACTCAGCGCAAACTCGGCTTTTTGTAAGCGTAAGCCCGCTTCTTCTTCCGCCTCACGGTGGATAACTTCATCTGCTTGTTCGCCTTCTTCGATAATGCCAGCGACCAACTCTAACAACCACGGGTCTTGTTTCGTCTCAACCGCCCCCAGACGAAACTGCTCGAGCAACACCACACGATCAAGTTCAATATCATAAAGCAATACGGCGGCAGCATGCCCGCGCTCAAACATCTCGCGCTGGATCACGTCACCCCAACCACCGGCAAACAATTTATGCCGCAGGTGATAACGATTAATGCGAAAGAATCCTTTAAAGCAGGGTTCACACTTCACGATTTCGACATCATTACGATCGTAATGTTGATCAGCGGCTAAGACTGAATCCACCATGGTGACGCTCCCGTACTGGCTTGATGACACTGACTTTAAAACAAGGAAAGCAGGTTACCCCGAAGCCTGCAGGGGGGCAAGAGTGATTCTCATTTATACCCTTTGTACTTGACGTTGCGGCGTTGTTGACTGCGTTCTCTCACCTCAATCACATCGTTTATCTATGCTCATGGGAATTCGTTCACTTGTCGCCTTGCTGCAACACAATTACTTTGGGCACACCATCAGATTAGAAAATAATTTCTAATCTGATCTTGCGTTTGTAGTGTTCCTGTTCAATGATTAGAAAAAGTTTTCTAATTTGGTTCGGTTATGCCAGAGCAAACCATCATTCCAGCGCCACCACTCACGGCACATGGCGAAGAAACCCGCCTGAAATTGATCACGGCCGCAACACCGGAATTTATTGATCAAGGCTTTCGTGCCGCGCGGGTACAGCAGATCGCCAAAAATGCCGGTGTGCGGCTTTCCGCCATCAATTATCACTTCGGCGGCAAAGACGGCTTATATCTGGCGGTATTACGCCATCATGGGGAACTCGCGATCCAGCAACGACCATTGCTGACGGATACTGAGCAATCGTTACAGCAACATTTCCGCTTTATGATCCACAGTCTGTTGCAACGTATGTTGGATGACAGCCAAGGCTGCCAACTCGCGCAGTTAATACTGCGGGAAATGGTCAACCCAACGGCGGCGCAGGACGATATTTTTCAGCGTTTTCAATATCCGCAAATGCAGCAGGTGTTCAGTCTGTTGCGCCAGATCCTGCCCCATGCGGATCAAACTACCCTCTTGCGCTGCACGTTAAGTCTGTTTGGTCAGTGCATTATCTATGTGCTGGCTCGCCCGCTCATCTTAAGAACCAATCCGGATCTGCTGTCTTACTCCGGCTGGCTGGATGATATTGAAGATCACATTGTGCGTTTCAGCTGGGCCGGTTTGATGGCCTTACAGGAGGCCTCGCATGCATAAAATGATTGGTTTGTGTGGTTGGTTATTCTTAGGTGGAATTGGGTTAAGTGCTTGCCAGCAAGACACTAACACCTCACTGCCAGGTTATGTGGAAGGTGATTATGTGCGGATCGCCACACCGGTAGCCGGATATCTGCGTGAATTGCAGGTGACCGAAGGGCAAGCCGTTACCGTGGATCAACCGCTATTTCGTCTGGAAAGCAACGAGAGCATCAGTAATCAGCAAGCCGCGGCGGCAATGTTGCAAAAAGCCCAAGCCCAAGTGGCAGATTTAAATAAAGGCAAACGCAGTGAGGAGATTTCTGCCTTACAAGCGCAATTTAGTGCCGCACAAGCCGCGCTAAGACTGAGCGAGCAGGAACTTTCGCGTCAGCAACGGCTGCGCCGGCAAGGGTTCAGTAATCAGTCCGCATTAGATCAGGCCGCCAGCACCCGATTACAGGCGCAAGGTAAAGTCCGCGATCTGAACGCGCAGTTGGCGTTGGCAGCACAAGCTGCGCGTGTAGATGTACGGCAAGCAGCACAGGCCGACGTTACCGCAGCCGCCGCACAGCTCACCCATGCCGATTGGCTGGTGACACAAACCACACCACACAGCCCGATAACCGGACGGGTCGAAGAGACCTTATATCGGGTTGGTGAGTGGATCCCAGCCGGTTCCCCCGTGGTGACCTTGTTGGCGCCAGAGGCGGTGAAGATCCGCTTTTATATCCCGGAAGCAGTGCTGGCGACGATCAAATCAGGCCAACGCATCAATGTCAGTTGTGATAGCTGCCAACAGCCGATCCCGGCTCGCATTAGTTTTATAGCCAACAACGCGGAATACACGCCACCGGTGATCTATAGCAAAGAGAACCGGTCCAAACTGGTGTTTATGGTCGAAGCCAAGCCGTTAGATAGCAAAACCTTCCTGTTACATCCGGGGCAGCCGGTCGCTGTGACACTGGCGAAAGCGGAGCAATAAGCCATGAACAGGGATAACTGGATCATTGATGTACAAGGCTTAAACAAAAGCTTCGGCGATAAACTGGTGGTCGATAACCTATCGATGCAGGTGCGACGTGGCGAGATCTACGGTTTTCTCGGGCCGAACGGCAGCGGGAAAACCACCTCGATCCGCATGATGTGTGGGTTGCTGACCCCTGACAGTGGTTCCGGTCATACACTGGGTTATGACATCACCCAACAGGCTGTTGAGATCAAACGCCACGTCGGTTACATGACACAACGCTTCGGTTTATATGATGATCTGAGTCTGCGCGAAAATCTCGATTTTATCGCCCGTATTTACGGGATGAAGGAACGCAAATCCCGCGTGCAACAAGCGCTGGAACGCCTTGGCCTTGCGGGGCGACAAAACCAACTGGCGGGCACGTTATCGGGGGGGTGGAAACAACGACTGGCGCTGGCCGCTTGTATGCTGCACGAACCACAGCTGCTGTTGCTGGATGAACCTACCGCTGGCGTTGACCCGAAAGCACGCCGTGATTTCTGGGATGAGATCCATGAATTAGCGGCAGACGGCATGACAGTACTGGTTTCAACCCATTACATGGATGAAGCGGAACGCTGCCACCGCTTAGGCTATATTGCTTACGGCAAATTACTGGCCTGCGGCACGCCGCGTGAGTTGATCCAGCAAAGTCAGTTTATCACTTGGCAAGTAGAAGGTCGGGTCGATGAGTTGGTACCTGTGTTACAAAATCACCCCGCCATCGCACTGATCACGCAGTTTGGTACCAGCTTGCACATCAATGGCTTAGATGCCGAAACTTTAGCACAGGCAATAGCGCCATTTAGGCAGCGCAGCGATCTGCACTGGCAGTTGATCACACCACAACTGGAAGATGTGTTCATTCATCTGATGCAGCAAAGTCAGGATAATTTCCGCTAGAGGTGCTTATGAATCAGATATTAAGCTGGCACCGTTTGCTGGCGATGATCGCCAAAGAGTTTATTCAGCTACGCCGTGATCGGCTGACCTTTGCCATGATGCTGGGTATTCCGCTGATCCAGCTGGTGTTGTTTGGTTATGCGATCAACGGTGATCCGAAACATCTGCCGACCGTGATTGTTGCGCATGAACAAACACCCTTTACTCGTGCCATTGTACAAAGCCTCGAAAACAGCGGTTATTTCCAGCTGGTGGCCACCGATTTGAGTGATGCCGAAGCCGATCGTTGGCTGGAGGAAGGTGATGCGCAGTTTGCCGTCGTGATCCCGACGGGTTTTGCCAAACAGCTGCAGCGTGGTGAGCGTCCACAACTGTTAGTGGCCGCGGATGCGACCGACCCTTCCGCCACTGCCAATGCCATCGGTGCATTGCAGCAACTGAGTCAGCAATGGTTGCAGCATGAACTGACCGGCACGCTGAGTTATCTGAATGGTAAAACACAACCGTATGAGCTGGTGATCCAGCGGCGGTTTAATCCGGAAGGGTTAACGCAATACAATATTGTGCCAGGCCTGATGGGGGTGATCCTGACCATGACCATGATCATGATGACCGCCTTGGCGGTAACGCGTGAAGTGGAACGTGGCACCATGGAGAATCTGCTGGCCACGCCGGTACGCCCGCTGGAGGTGATGCTGGGTAAGATCCTGCCCTATGTCTTGATTGGTTTTGTGCAGGTTGGCGTGATCTTGATTGCGGCACGCTTATTATTTGCCGTACCTTTTGTCGGCCCGGCTAGTTGGTTATTTCTGGGAATTCTGGTATTTATCGCAGCAAATCTCAGCGTTGGGATCACCATTTCCAGCGTGGCGCGCAACCAGACCCAAGCCATGCAGATGACATTTTTCTTTTTTCTGCCATCCATGCTGTTATCCGGTTTTATGTTTCCATTCCGCGGTATGCCCGAATGGGCACAACGCATTGGTGAGTTATTACCGCTGACACACTTTATTCGACTGATCCGTGGGATTATGCTGAAAGGCAATAGCGTGATCGAGATGTGGCCGCATTTGTGGCCATTACTACTGTTTTTATTCACGATGTTATTACTGGGCGTACTGCGCTTCCGGAAAACACTCGACTAACTGGGGTACAGTTTTGATGAAAAAAGTTCTGATGAAAAAATCATTATTATCGGTTTTGATCCTGTTCGGCCTGTCACCACTGGCATACGCAGAAAGCCTGCTCGATATCTACCATCAAGCGCAGGAAAAAGATCCGCAACTGCAGCAGACACAGGCACAACGCGATGCCGCATTTGAGAAAATCAATGAAGCCGATGCTGCTAAACTGCCACAAATTGGTTTAAATGCCAGCAGCGGTTATCAAAAAACTAACCGTGATGATCAACAAACCGCGCGCACTGCCGGCGCGGGTTTATCGCTGACGCAAGCGTTGTTCCGTGAGTCAGTCTGGATGAATTCCGACATTACCAGCAAACAAGCAATGAGCAGTGATGTGGCACTAAACATCGAGAAACAAGGTTTGATGTTGCGTACCGCACAGGCCTATTTCAGTGTGTTAGCGGCGCAAGATTCGCTGGAATACACCAATGCCAATGAAAAAGCCTTACAACGCCAGCTCGATGAAACACAACAACGTTTTAATGTGGGTATGACTGCCATTACCGATGTACAGGAAGCCAAAGCGGCACATGATTTAGCCGTGGCTGACAGTATTAATGCGCAAAACACACTGGCAAACAGCTTTGAATCATTACGTCAGCTTACCGGGAATGAACATCGTTTTCTGGATGTGCTGAACACTGAGCGTTTTAGCCCAAGCCCGATGGCACAAAGCGCGGATCAATGGCTGAAAGACGCGCAAGACCACAGCCTGACATTGAACCAGTTACGCATCAGTAAAGATGTCGCCAAACAGCAGATCGATCTGGCAAAAGCGGGTCATTTACCAACGTTGGATCTAAAATTAGGTGCCAATTCGAACTACACCAACTATGAAAAAAATACGACCTCAAAAGAAGACGGTACGCTGAACGAAGGCACCATTGGTCTGCAGTTTAACCTGCCGCTGTACTCCGGTGGCGCGACCCAGTCACAGGTTAAACAAGCGCAGTTTAATTATGTTGCTGCCAGTGAAAATCTGGAGAAAACCTACCGCAGCATGCAGGCTGATTTGTATAAAAACTACAACAATGTGTTTGCCAGCATCGGCACCATTAAAGCCTATCAGCAATCAGTGATTTCTGCCGACAGCGCACTGACCGCCACACAAGCCGGCTATCAGGTGGGCACCCGCACTATCGTCGATGTGCTGAACGCCACCAGCAAACTGTATTCCGCTAAGCAAAAACTCTCGGATGCCCGTTACAACTACATTCTGAGCACACTGCAATTGAAACAGACTGCCGGCACGCTGTCCGAGCAGGATCTGCTGGATATCAATCAGGGTCTGATGGCGAAGAAGTAATGACACAAAAACGGATCCCTGCGTCTTTCTTCGGCATGGTGTTAGGCTTGTCCGGTCTCGGGCAAGCCTGGCGCATTGCGGCACAACTTTGGCAATTACCACACCTGATTGGCGAAAGCCTGCTCTTGCTGGCGGGCTTAGTTTGGGCGGTTTTATTACTGGGTTATATCTGGCAGGCCATGCGTCATTTTGATCTGGTACGGGCGGAATTTCTGCATCCGGTACAAGGCGGCACGCCCGCCTTACTTGGTGTTTCCACCTTATTGATTGTGTTAGCTGTTTTACCTTATTCCCGCACAGCAGCAGCGATGTTGACAGCTGCCGGGATCAGCTGGCATCTGATGTTTGCGTTATGGCACACCGGCACGCTCTGGCAAGGTGGTCGAGATACGCTCGACACCGCACCAACCCTCTACCTGCCGACCGTCGCCGGCAATTTTACCAGTGCCGCTGCTTTGGGCGCCTTAGGCCATGCCGACTGGGGCTGGCTGTTTCTCGGCGCAGGCGTGTTTTCCTGGCTGGCGCTAGAATCGTTGATCATTCAGCGCTTATGGCATCCGAAAACCATGCCGGTCGCGCAACGTCCACTGCTTGGCATTCAGTTTGCGCCGCCCGTGGTCTGCGCGATGGCCAGTTTACTCTTAATTCCTGGCAGCACCGCACCTTGGTTACTGATGTTGTGGGGATATGGTCTGTTCCAGTTATTGCTGGGATTGCGTCTCGGCAACTGGTTAGGTGCTCAAGCGTTTGCGCCCTCTTATTGGGCCTATACGTTCGGTGTTGCCGCCACTACGGTGAGTGGGTTAAAACTGGCCGCCGCCGGATTACCTTCCGCGCAGTGGTTATCCATTCCGATATTTATCGGCGCCAATTTGTTTATTGGTTATCTGGCATGGCGGACACTACAGCTGTTATTCCGTGGGCAGTTATATGGAAAAGCCGCCAAATAAGGCGGCTAAATAATACCCTTCCCGCTAAATTGCCCCATGCATACCCAAACCACTTGGAGTTGCAGGTAGGCGGCAAGTGAATGAGCCCCATGAGCATAGATCAACTATGTGATTGGGGCGAATGAACGCAGCCAACACCGCTGCAGCTTCAAGTGGGAAGGGTACATCAGCGAAAATCAAAGTGTTCATAATGCAACTGCGCGGCTGGCACATGGGTTAACAACATCGTACGCATGCCTTTCGGGCCACAAAACCACAGCTGCGTGTCTTCATCGATATTCAGGCGGGAAGCATCGAGAAAACCATCGAGCTGGCGATCGACAATGGTGATTTTGACACCGGTTAATTTCGCCAGTTGTTGTAAGCGGTCGGCAAACAGAACTTCTTGCTGGCTGTTCACACAATAATACAGATGTGCTGCCGGACGGCGTTCGCCTTCGGCAGCCAAGCCTTCCAGCCAGGCCATAAATGGCGTGATACCAATACCACCAGCAATCCAATATTCCTGTGATTTGGCTTCCGGCAATACGAAGCGCCCATACGGACCTTCGATAGTCACTGGATCACTCAGCTCAATAGACTCGGCCAGCCGACTGGTATAATCACCTAATGCCTTGATAGCAAAAATAATACTGCCATTTTGCACATCTTCCCGCACTATGGTAAACGGATGAGCCCCTTCCTGTTGATCAAACGTCAATAACGCAAACTGGCCCGGTAAATACTCATCACTGAAATCCGTCGGTAAGGTAATTTCCAACTCCAGTACATTTCCTTCATGCCGGTGGATCGCATACACCTGGCCGGGATAACGTTGCATACGACCACTCTGACCAAACAGGCTCCATAAGGCTGCCAGACTCCCCACCACACTCACCGTTAACGTTAACAGACCAAACGGCGCCCAACGCAACGGGTCAGGTAACAGATAAACACTATGAAATGCGGCCAACAAAAACAGTACAGCGCCCACTTTATGGATCTGACGGAAGCGACCATACGGCAATACTTTGACCAGACTGATGATGATAAACAGGATCATCGCATAGAAGCAGTATTCACCCGCTTCTTTGGCAATCCCGCGCCAGGCGTCAGGGATATGTGCACCCGCGGGTTTTGGCCCGAGCTGCAGTAAGCCCCAATCCACCAACCAGCGCGGTGACTTGGTCAGCAACCAGTGCACGAACACCATGGAACCCGCCGAGATCCCGCTCCATTTATGTAGCTGATACATATGATCCAGCCCACCCAGGCGCTGTTCCAGCCAGTGCGGACGCGTTGCCATCAAGATCAATGCGCCCATCAGGGCAACAGCAATCAAACCGGATAAATTGATACCTTGATTACGCCAGAACATAAAACCCTGTTCCAGTGCACCGGATGGCAATGCCAGCCCCCAAACGGACAAACAAAGCAAAAGCAGAAGAGTGAGATAACGCATAAAAGATATCCGTTGAATTAGAATATCTTTAGTTAAGCAACGAGAATTGGCAAAGCTATGCCACAAGTGTGACAAATTGCGACATCCTGCCCCACTGGAACAGGATGTCGTACAGGTTTATTTACATTCGCGTTCGATGATAGTTTTCACGATATTGCTGGTGGAACAACCGTCTTCAAAGTGCAACACCCGCACTTCGCCACCGTTGGCAGTGACTTCGGCATAACCGGCAATATCTTGTGGCTGATAATCACCACCTTTGACCAGCAGATCCGGCAGGATCGCGGCAATCACGCGTTGGGGGGTATCTTCGCTAAATGGCACCACCCAGTCGACTGAATCCAGACCGGCCAATACCGCCATCCGTTGATCTTCCGGCACAATCGGGCGTTTTTCACCTTTCAGACGACGCACCGACGCATCGGTATTCACCGCCACGATCAGTCGATCGCCCAGTTTATGCGCCGCTTTCAGATAAGAGACATGACCGGCATGCAGAATGTCGAAACAACCATTGGTCATCACGATCTTCTCACCGCGACGACGAGCGGCTAATACAGCAGTTTTTAGCTCGGCTTCACTCATTACGCCAAATGCCTGCTCAGTGCTGCTATGTTCATGCAGTGCCTGCGCCAGCTCTTGCGGGCTGACCGTTGAGGTACCCAGCTTGGCGACCACGACCCCGGCTGCACTGTTGGCAATGGCACAAGCTTCTTCCAGTGATTTACCGGCTGACAGCGCGGTGGCTAATGAGCCAACTACTGTGTCGCCAGCACCGGTGACATCAAACACTTCCCGCGCTTGCGTATGCAGTGTTAACACCGCCCCATTTTTACGCAGCAGCAACATACCGTGCTCAGAACGCGTCACCAGCAAAGCTTCCAGATCCAGCTCTTGCAGTAAGGCCTGGCCTTTAGCGATCAAATCTTCTTCGTCTTTCACTTTGCCAACAATGGTTTCAAATTCCAGCATGTTCGGCTTAATAAGTGTTGCACCACGGTATTTTTCAAAGCTAGTGCCTTTCGGGTCAATCAGTACCGGCACCTGGTGTTTACGCGCCAGCTGGATGATGTCACGCACACAGGTCAATGCCCCTTTCGCGTAATCCGACAGGATCAAAACATTAAAATTCGGCAATGCCGCATCCAGTTTTGCCAATAATGGCGCAGGGTCGGCGGTAGAGAACGAGTCTTCAAAATCCAGACGGATCAACTGCTGATTACCGCTGAGAATACGCAATTTGGTGATGGTCGGCAGATCGGCAACTTTCACCAGATCAGAGTTCACCTTATGACCAGCCAGTTTCGCTTCCAGACAATCGGCCGCTTCGTCCTGACCAACAAAACCCAGTAATGTGGTTTGCCCACCTAACGCAGCGATGTTTAAAGCTACGTTGGCCGCACCGCCCGGACGATCTTCATTTTTTTCAACCTTCACCACCGGCACCGGTGCTTCGGGTGAAATACGGCGTGTCGGGCCGCTCCAATAGCGATCCAGCATAATGTCACCCACCACTAACACGCGGGCAGCAGAAAAATCAGGTAAGGTAATGCGCATAGTCATAGTGTTCACTCGATACTGACTTGAATGCGGCGCAGTTTATCACAGCCCAAACAGCTATTCGCCACCCAGACCGCCATTTGCTAAACTGATGGGGTTTTTATCTTCTTTTAACCTACTACCCAAAGTAATTGGCGTTGCAGCAAGGCGACAAGTGAGCGAATCCCCATGAGCATAGATAGACTATGTGATTGGGATGAGTGAACGCCGTCAACGACGCGGCAACTTCAAGTACGAAGGTATATTCACTGGTCATCTGTTATGCGAGCGACACCATTACCCGACTCAGCCCCACGTCTGACGGCTGCTCTGTTTCATCCGCGCTACTGGCCGCAATGGTTCAGCCAAGCACTGCTTTGGCTGATCGTGCAACTACCCTACCCTGTGCTTATGCAACTGGGTGCTGCATTAGGTTGGTTATCCATGAAGATCCTGCCGCGCCGAGTGGCAATTGCCCGCAAGAACCTGCTGCTGGCTTTTCCGGAATGGGATGAGGCGACACGCGAGCAACAGATCCGGGAAAATTTTGCCAACGTGGGTCGCGGTATTTTTGAGACTGGCATCGCCTGGTTTTGGCCTGATCGCCGGATCCGCAAGATCATGCAGGTAGTCGGCGCCGAACATGTCGAACAAGCCGTGGCAAATGGTCAGGGCATGCTGTTGTTATCTGCTCATTTTATGACGTTGGAACTGAATGCCCGGATGTTTGGTATGTTGCGCCCGGGTGTCGGCGTCTATCGGCCAAACAAAAATCCGGTGCTGGAATATGCGCAATACACTGGCCGCTGTAAAAGTAACAAATATCTGGTAAACCGCCTTGATGTTAAAGGCATGATCAAAGCCCTGCGCCAAGGCGAAGCGCTTTGGTATGCACCTGATCATGATTATGGTCATCATGCCAGCGTGTTTGTGCCGTTCTTGGGCGTCAGTGATGCTGCAACCATCACTGGCACATCAACACTGGCGCGGGTAAAAAATACCGTCGTACTGCCCTGCTACAATATTCGTCTGCCCAAAGGTGGTTATCAGCTGATTATTGAAGCGCCTTTGCAGGGTTACCCCACTGGTGACGATATCGCCGATGCCACCCGCAGTAATCAAGTGCTGGAGACTGCCGTACGCAAAGCCCCGGCGCAATATATGTGGTTACACCGTCGCTTTAAATCCCGTCCCGATGGCACGCAATTTTTGTATAAACCCGGCGAAGAACGCTGATCCATCAGGCCGACTACATTTAGTTACAAAACCATGCTTTAACTAGGGTTATACTAACGCGCCTCAAAAGGCGCTGTTTTTCTGGTTTATTATTCATTCGGGATCTTCACATGAAAAAAAATCTGCTCTGTGCTGCTATGTTATTTGCCTCCTGTTCTGCTTTCGCTGCCGAACAACACGTTCACTGGGATTACAGTGGTGATAAAGGGCCAGAAAACTGGGCTAAATTGACCCCTGAATTTGGTGCCTGTGCGGGTAAAAACCAGACTCCGGTTAACCTGACTGGCTTCATCAAAGCTGACCTAAAACCCCTGAAATTTAACTATAAAGTGGGTGGCAGCCAGATCCTGAATAACGGCCATACCGTTCAGGTCGTTTACGATGCTGGTAGCAATGTGGTGATCGAAGGCGTCGAATATGAACTGAAGCAATTCCATTTCCATGCCCCTAGTGAAAATGAAATCAAAGGCGAGTCTTACCCGCTGGAAGGTCATTTCGTTCACGCGGATAAAAACGGTAATCTGGCCGTTGTTGCGGTAATGTTCAAAGAAGGCAAGGCTAACCCAGTGTTAGAAAATTTGTGGGCCCATTTGCCAGCTAAAGAAGGCGATAAAATCGCTCTGACGCCAGCTCATAATGCGTTGGATCTGCTGCCAAAAAACCATGCTTATTACCGTTTCAGCGGTTCACTGACCACCCCGCCTTGCACCGAAGGCGTTCGTTGGATCGTGATGAAGAAACCAGTATTTGTGTCTAAAGCACAAATTGATGCGTTCAAAAAAGTCATGGGCCACGACAACAATCGCCCACTACAAGCGGTGAACGCCCGCGAAATTCTCGAGTAATTTTGCATAAGCCTCTTCCTGTTTGGGAAGAGGCGTTCCTTGGAAATACCCCTGTTTTTTGCACTTTGATTTTTATTGGCTTGCCGAGTATGGTGAGCAACATCAGCAACAAATCAGGAATCCGCCATCATGTTTTATCATCAGTATTACCCTATCGATGTCGTGAACGGCCCTGGTACGCGCTGCACATTATTTGTCTCCGGCTGTGAACATCAATGTCGCGGCTGTTACAACCAATCGACTTGGCGGGTTGATTCCGGCCACCCGTTTACTGCAGACATGGCCGATCGCATCATCGCCGATCTGAATGATGAGGCGATCAAACGCCGTGGGCTAACCCTGTCTGGTGGTGATCCACTGCATCCGGCCAATCAGGCTGATGTTCTGGCTCTGGTGCAACGCGTGCGTGCCGAATGTCCGGGCAAAGATATCTGGATGTGGACAGGTTATCTGTTAGCAGAATTATCACCTCGTCAGCAGGAAATCGTGGCACTGATCGACGTGCTGATTGATGGTAAATTTGAACAAGGGTTAGCTGACCCTTCGTTAGTCTGGCGTGGCAGCAGCAATCAAATTGTGCATTACTTACGACCAGAACAAGATCGCGCGTAACTGCGCAGCAAGACCGTTTATTTCTTCAGGTTGTTTTGATACAAAAACAGCCTGTTTCTTTCTGCTTTTCGCGGTGTTGTTCCAACTTTTTTTTGCATGAATAGCAGCAATACCTTGCGAGATCTGACTTTTTATTCACACTTAACTCATAGTCAATCAAACCACCCCTTTTGAGTCTCACCGCTGTCGTAAAAAAAGGTTTATCCCTCAGACATTACGCATAAAATACGCGGCGATCAGATGAGCGCAACAGAAACACTGCCATGCTGCTGACACGAACACGTTACATACTACAACGTGATTATTGTTGATTTGACCTAAGGAACCGCCATGGCAAACTGGTCTACCACTGATGCCCTAAAACTGTATAACGTACCCTATTGGGGAGCTGGTTTTTTTCATATTGATGAACAAGGCCGTGTCATGGTGACGCCAGACAAAACCCGTCTGGATTGTAAAATTGCGCTGGTTGATATCATCGAACAATTACGCGAACAAGGTTATGCCGCTCCGGTCTTGTTGCGTTTCCCCGACATCATCAAAACCCGTATTAATGCGCTGTTTGGTGCGTTCGAACAAGCGATCCAAAGTTACGGCTACAAAGGCCGTTACCAATGCGTTTACCCGATCAAAGTAA
Source organism: uncultured Tolumonas sp. (assembly GCF_963556105.2). Classification (NCBI taxonomy): domain Bacteria; kingdom Pseudomonadati; phylum Pseudomonadota; class Gammaproteobacteria; order Aeromonadales; family Aeromonadaceae; genus Tolumonas; species uncultured Tolumonas sp. Next base: position 490,853 of record NZ_OY829945.1, on the reverse strand, counting down.
ACCAGCAAAATCAGGTGATCGAATCGGTCACTCGTGCGTTTGCCGATAAACCGGCTTTGGGTCTGGAAGCCGGTTCGAAACCAGAATTATTAGCGGTGTTGTCACATCACCATGACCAGGGCTCGGTGATTGTCTGTAACGGTTATAAAGACCGTGAATACGTCCGTCATGCGCTGCTCGGCTCGCTGCTCGGCCATCATGTGTATATCGTGGTGGAAAAACCTTCCGAGCTGGAGCTGATCCTCGATGAAGCCGCACGGCTGAATATCACACCGCGTATCGGTGTGCGTGCGCGCTTGGCAGCACAAGGCTCGGGTAAATGGCAATCCAGCGGTGGTGCTAAATCGAAATTTGGTCTGAATGCAGCACAAATTCTGCGTCTGGTCGAACGTCTGCGTGAAGCCAACAAACTCGATTGTCTGCAGTTAGTGCATTTCCACTTAGGTTCTCAGATCGCCAATATCCGTGATATTCAGGGCGGTATCCGCGAATGTGGTCGTTTCTATGCCGAACTGCGTCAACTGGGTGCCAACATTGAAGTGGTCGACGTCGGCGGTGGTCTGGGTGTCGATTACGAAGGCTCACGTTCGCAAAGCCATTGCTCGGCAAACTACAACCTGCGCGAATACGCTAATAACGTAGTCTGGGGCATCGGTGATGTGTGCGAAGAGTTCGACCTGCCACACCCGATGATCATCAGTGAATCCGGTCGGGCAATTACCGCACATCACGCCGTGCTGATCTCCAATATCGTCGGCATGGAAAGCCAGTTGCCAACTTTCCCACCGGAAGCACCAGATACTGACGCACCACTGTTACTGCAAAACATGTGGGACAGCTGGAATGAGCTGCATGACAAAGAAGATCCAGGCTTGCTGGAAATCTTCCACGATTCGGTGTCTGATTTGGCTGACGTGCATACGCAATACACGCTGGGCCTGCTGAGTTTACAACAGCGCGCCTGGGCGGAAGATCTGCACCTTAATCTGTGTCTGAAACTGAAAGACATGCTGAACCCAATCAACCGCATGCATCGGAATCTGCAGGATGAATTGAATGAGAAGCTGGCCGATAAATGTTTCGTTAATTTCTCATTGTTCCAATCCCTGCCAGATGCCTGGGGGATCGACCAGATCTTCCCAATCATGCCATTAAGCGGGCTGGATCAACAACCAACCCGCCGTGGTGTAATCATGGATATCACCTGTGATTCTGACGGTACGATTAAAGAGTATGTGGATGGCGTCGGCATCGAAAGTACGCTGCCAATGCCGGAAATCGACCCGGAACAAACCAGCTATATGGGTTTCTTCCTGGTTGGTGCTTATCAGGAAATTCTGGGCGACTTGCACAATCTGTTTGGTGATACGCACAGTGCGGAAGTAACACTGAACGACAATGGCGAAGCCGTAATCACCAACATTATCAAAGGCGATAATGTCGATAACCTGCTGCGTTACGTCAACATCGATACATCCGTCATTCGTCGTGATTATCAAAAACTGGTTGAACACCCATCACTGAGCGCAGAAACTCGTAAAGAGTTGCTGGAAGAGCTGGAAGCCGGTCTGCAAGGTTATGCGTATCTGGAAGATGAATAACTTTTTCGGATAATAAGGCAATCAGATAAACAAAAAGGGTTCGCAGCAATGCGAACCCTTTTTTATTGTGCTCTTAATGCGAGAACAAATTACATCTGATAACTGAAATCAAGGTAATAACTACGTTCTGGTGTCGCATAGCCAGAAGCAACGGTGTAGTCTTTATCAAACAGGTTATCAACACGACCGCCAATACGCAGTTGCGGTAAGACATGATAACCCACTGCCGCATCCCATAAGCTATATGGCGCTAATCGGGCTGAGTTATCAAAGCGTTCACTCTGATATTGACCCGTCAGTGAGGAATCCCATTTTTCCCAGTTCGCAGAACCAGTCCATTTGTAGTTGCGCTTAGCTCGGCGAGCCAATGGCGTATCATTTTCCAGATCCTGCGCATCTTTGAAATCAGCACTGATTTTGTGATTTAACCAACCAGTAGCAAACTCCGCTTCCAGTTCCACGCCTTTGATACGAGCGCGGCCCACATTTTCAGGGAACCACATCGCGTAAGGGTCCGTCGGATCAGAACTAGCCCATTGGATCATCTGGTCAATATCATTGCGATAACCGGTAACACGCCACAACACACCCGCTGTTGTGCCTTCCAATGCCACTTCACTGTTTTTTGAAGTTTCTGGCTTCAGATTGGGAGACACAGAATAAGGGGTATAAAGATCATTAAACGTTGGTGCGCGGAATGCGGTGCCATAACGGGTACTCAAGCGATATTCAGGTACAAAATTCCAACCCAAACCCGCTTGCCAAGTGTTATGACGACCATATTGCTGGTTATCATCGGTGCGGCCACTCAGTTCACCCAGCCACTGCGCCCAGTGATATTGCGATAAGGCATAGACCCCAACGTTATCACGGCCTTTATCCTGATCGAAAAATGCCGAACCGGAGGACTGCGAACCAGACTTCAACACATCGCGATGCCAGTCAATACCGCTGCCCACCGTCCACGGATCAGTGACCTGATAATTATTTAACCAGCTGATTTGATACTGGCTGGTTTGATAAACAGAATTGGCCTGCTCCCGCGAGATGGTATCGGGGTAATAATACATATTGTCATTGATCAGGCTGGTATTGAGTTCAGTCTGGTAACGTTCTTTTTTGTATTTAGTCCCTAACTGATAGTTCGTATTTTCGTCCCAAGTCTCATCCCGCTCATGATGGCCGGTATAAGAGCTGTCACTCTGGGATGTGTTACGCGTCCAGTGCAGGGCGCCAAACACATTCGTGTTGTCATTCACCTGATTCTGATAATCCAGCATGGCGTTATTTCCCAGAAAACCATGCTTATCACCATCGTTAACACCCGTAACCGGACGTGTATTGTAACCATCTTCGGTTTCATAACCGGCGGCCAGCTTCAGATGCTGCTGCGGATTAATATCAAACGAACTGCTGCCGTTCAGGTTCTGATAATCGCGTGAACCGGCACCGCCATTGATGGTCTGCTTATTCTGTCCGGTTGTACCACGGGTAATAATATTGATGACTCCGCCGATGGCATCAGCACCATAAACGGAAGCGCGGGCACCGCGGATAAATTCGATACGCTCCACCTGATTCAGCGGAATGCTGCTGAAATCAGTCTCGCCATTAGTCCTGCTATTAATGCGCACACCATCCATCAACACCAGTGTTTCCGCAGAGGTAGTGCCGCGGACGAGAACAGAAGATTGCTGGCCTCGCCCTCCATTAGAAACCATTTCCACACCGGGCAATGTTTTCACCACATCAGTCAGTGAACGGGCATGTAACTGTTCAATTTCTTTACGGGTAATAATGTTTACCGGTGCCAGCACAGAAGCGGTGGGTTCGGCAAAGCGTGTCGCCGTGACCGTGATCGGCAGGCCAGTAGATTCTTCAGCGTGTGTTGGCGCAGCAATAACCAGCGCCGACAGCACAGAGGCAGTCAGTCGTTTTGACATTTGGGCAATCCCTAGTTCGCGTAGTGGTCCCTAATTGTCATATCGGATGATATGACCCAGATTTTGCTCTGGCAGGTCTTCGGGCTTAGGGGCTGATATTGTCCTACGGCGATGGCTTCCCACCGAATGGCAGTGCCTGAGTTAGTACTCGTTCGCTTTCGTTCCCCATTACCGCTGCGCGCCAGCTCCGGATTCACACCGGATTCCCTATTAAGCAGGTTAAGCGCCAGAGAGTCGCGGATTATAGAGAGCATGGAATTGGGTGTATAGCCGAATTTTACGAATGCTTAACAAAAAATGGCGGCCCCTTACTAGATCCGCCATCACAAATTCAAAAACCGCCTGTTCAGGTGGCGGTGCGTTCCGTTGCCGATGGGAGATCGCCATTTTGTAACGCAGCCATCACCTGTTGCATATGCTGATTAAAACTCACAAACTGGCCAATTTGATCGTTAGATTGTTCTGGATGCTGTTGTTTAGCCACCCAACCCTGCAAATTATTCTGCGCATCGGGATTAAACGATGCAGACATCTGATCAAATAACGCCTGTAATTGTTTTAAATAATCGCCCAGCTTGCCAAACACCGCCGGTAAATCGCTCGCTGCCTGCGTATTATCAGTAGCAGCGGTTTTATTATCGGTGCTCTGATTATCGGTGGCGTTATTTTCCGCGGGTTTGTCTGTTGAACTCGTGCTGGCGACACTATCTGTATTGCCTTGCCAGCCGATGGCCTGCTGCTGGTATAAATTCAGTGACAAACTGGCTAGTTGACCATCACCGAGATCCAGCTGTTTTGCTTGTTGTAATGCATCACTGATATTACCGCCAAAGAAACTGTCCGACAGACTGCCGACTTTATTCACCATATCAGAGATCGATTTCAGTTCACTGCTGTTGAGATCGCCCTCTACTTTGAAACTAAACTGTGTAGTGTGGCTATAAAATGCGGAACTACTAGTGCTGGTGCTATCGCTGTTCTTCGCACTTTTGCCAGCCAGCTCGCCATAAGTCTGTAGTGCTTTTTTCGCCAAACCACTACTTTGCTGCTGACGCCATTGCTGCTGGTCATCGAACTGAATAGAGATTTTATCCCCTTCTTTCGTGGTCAATTCCAACGTGGCTGATTGTTGGCCGGTAAAGGCCGCCAGAATAGAATTTCCAATCTCTTTCGGGGTTTTTACTTTGTCAGTCGCTGATTGCTCGGTTGTCACCGGGGTCTTGGCTGTTGTTTCCGTATTGGCAGAAGCTGTATTGTCAGTTGTCTTACCAAACAGCTCTTTTTCAAAATCACTCATACCTTTTTGGATCAAATCGTAACTTTTATCGATCCCTTCTTTGAGTGGATCAGACAGCAAACCATTTTGATCCAGCTCTTTACGAGCGTCACTGAATCCTTTGTCGATCCCTTTATAGGCCTGACCTAACATTTTTTTCAGCGCTTCGTCATCACTTCCACCTTGCTTACTGGCCCGGATAGTATTAGTGACAAACGACAGCACATTTTCAGCCACTTTTTTAAAATCAAACAACGAACTATCGCTGTTTGAATCAGTGCTATCTTGCTGATCTATGTTGTATTTTTTACCATTGATAGTGAGTGATTGTGACAACGAGAATTGTAAAACCCGGTTACCCAATTTTGCGGAATGGCTCAACGATACTTCATCATTCGCCTGCGTCGCTGCCTGAGCATTTTTGCCTGTATTACGCTGCGTGCTTTTCAGCAGATTTTGCAACGCAGTACTGTTTACTTGATCTAATTTCATGATCATCTCCGAAACCGATTACACGCACGGTTAACTGTATAGCGGCCTGACTGCGCAAAACTTAAGCAGAAAAACTGGACAACCTCGCACAACTGCATACAATTTCCGCCCTTCCTGCAGTGACGGAGTACAACATGACAAACGCAGTCCATTCGGATGCCCTTTATCAGCAACAATTGCACGACAAACAGCAGCGTCTGACGCAATTGCTCGCCCCTTTTCAGGCACCAATGCCACAAGTGTTTGCCTCCGCGCTAAGTCACTATCGTATGCGAGCCGAATTTCGCATCTGGCATGAAGGCGATGATCTGTTTTATGTCATGTTTAACAGTGAAACCAAGCAACGTTATTACGTACACGAATTTCCCACCGCCAGTTTATTGATCAATCAGCTCATGCCACGCGTGCGTGCTCTGATTTGTACAAACCCGATACTCAAACACAAGCTGTTCCAGATCGACTTTCTCACCACGCTCAGCGGTGAATCGCTGATAAGTCTGCTTTATCATAAAAAACTCAGTGATGAGTGGCAGCCAGCCGCTGCTGAATTACGCCAAGCGTTACGCGCAGAATTTGGTGAAGTCGATATCGTCGGCCGTGCGCACAAACAAAAAATTGTGTTGGAACGTGAATATGTACTGGAACAGCTGCAAGTCGGTGAGCGTACGCTCGAATATATGCAGATTGAGAACAGTTTCACGCAGCCGAATGCCGAGATGAATCAGCAGATGTTAGGTTGGGCGATTGATGTCACCAGCGGCTGCCAAGGCGACTTGCTGGAGCTGTATTGCGGCAACGGTAACTTCTCACTGGCGCTGGCGAAAAACTTCAATCGCGTGTTAGCCACCGAAATTGCTAAACCGTCAGTGCATGCGGCACAGCATAATATTGCCGTGAATAACATTGATAATGTGCAGATCTTGCGGATGTCGGCGGAAGAGTTCACCCAAGCCATGAACGGCGAACGTGAGTTCAATCGTCTGCAAGGCATCGACCTGCAAAGTTATGAATGCAACACCATTCTGGTTGACCCACCGCGGGCTGGGTTAGATCCGAAAACATTGGCGATGATCCAGGCTTACGACCAAATCCTCTATATTTCCTGTAACCCGGAAACCTTATGCGACAACCTGCAGACCCTGTGTCAGACACATGCGGTCGCCCGTTGTGCGCTGTTTGATCAGTTCCCGTTCACCCACCATATGGAATCGGGTGTCTGGCTGGTGCGGAAAAGCTTGTAGTAATTTTAATGAATTCAGGATGCAATACATGAAAAGTCAGCGTTGGTTCAAATCATTTTTACTAATGCTGTTTTTTTTCTCCCTGTACGCTCGTGCCACGCTGACATCAAGTGATATAGATGCCACATTTCGTGCAGCGGAACAAGGTGATCCAAATTCAGAATATAATGTGGCGTTAATGTATGAGAACGGCCAGGGCCTGACTCAAGACTTTCAACAAGCGGCAATTTGGTATCAAAAAGCGGCACAACAAGGTCATGCGAAGGCGCAGTTCAATCTCGGCTTTCTTTATGATAATGGCACTGGCGTACAACAGAGTTTTCAACTTGCCGCCAACTGGTATACCAAAGCTGCAGAGCAAAATGATCCCTATGCACAATATAACCTTGGCCTAATGTATGATAGTGGACAAGGCGTCATAGCTGATGAAAAGCAAGCATTTCAGTGGATAAGTAAAGCAGCAAAACAAGGGCATGCCGCAGCACAATTTTTGCTAGGAAATATGTATGCTTCGGGAAAAGGTACCGCAAAAGAAATGCCTCAAGCCATTATTTGGTATCAAAAATCAGCAGATCTGGGTGATATGAATGCTCAATTTCAATTAGGAACGATCTATCAAACTGGTAAAGATATCAAAAAAAATAGCACTAAAGCGGCTGAACTTATCCGCAAAGCGGCAGAACAAGGCCATATGGCGGCACAATTTAATTTAAGCCTGCTCTACCAAGCTGGTGATGGTATAGAAAAAGATCTCAAAGCTGCAGCCAAATGGATGCGCAAAGCTGCAGAACAAGATAACTACGAAGCTCAATGTAATCTAGGCGTGATGTATGCCAAAGGCTTAGGCGTATTACATGATGACATTGAGGCCTACGCCTGGTTGGCACTTTCTGCAGTGAATGGCAATCAGAATGCGATAGAAAATAAAGAGAAAGTTGCCTCTCGTTTGACGCCTCAAAAACAGGCAGAAGCAGAAACGTTAGCATTAAAATATTTCAATTTGTACAGTAAACCTCGTTAAATCAGCAACAAAACGGCGTGTTGGTTAAACCGACACGCCGTTGTTCCTTCACTGAATTAATGAATTTCAATTTCCAGTGGCTTATCACCTGTCGGTGTACTCTTCTGCATATGCACGTACAACATGCCATCACTGAACGTGGCGCTGACGTTTTCTGCTTTCACATCATCCGGCAATGTGAAACTGCGACTGAAACTACCGTAGTAACGTTCGATGCGATGATGTTTTTCATCGCTCTTTTCCATCTTCCGTTCGCCGGTAATCGTCAGCATGCCGTGATTAATTTGCAGTTTGACGGCATCGCGCGGGATTTCCGGAATTTCGACTTTGAGTTGATATTCTTTGTCATCCTCCACAATATCCACAGCAGGTACCCATTCACTGCCAACCATAGATTCCCGACCCATTGATGGCGTCAGGAAAGAACGCTGATAATTGTGGAAAATATCGTCAAGGTCACGGAACGGGTTCCATTTTTCGAGACGCATATAAACCTCCTTTCGGCGCAGGTGGGATCACAATTAACGATCACGCCTACTATGGTTATAGGACTATATGCACAGAGATCAAGCCTGTTTTGCTGGTTTTTTATACGATAGATGCCGCGTGGCGCAACAAGCCAAGCGCAATCAACCACATCAGAATACCCACCCCGCCATCAATAAATTGTTGCACACGAACACGCTGTAATTGGGGCGCTAACCAGCTGGCAAGCAGCGCTAAACCAAAGAACCAGAGGAAAGACGCCGAGATACTGCCCAGTGCAAAACTGAGCTGCTGTACACGTGGATATTGCCCGGACACAGCGCCTTGGATCATCACGGTATCCAGATAGACATGCGGATTTAACAACGTCACCGCCAGTGTCATCGTGACCGCGCGGATCCGGGTCATGCCCCCTTGTTGCGCAAGAGTTTGGGTCGTGGCTTGCCATGCGCGAACTAAGCTCGACCAGCCGTAACGTAACAAAAATACCGCGCCACCCAGCGTCAGTAATAATTGTAATATCAGCGATTGTGCAATCACTTTACCGGCACCACCCACCCCCAAAGTAATTAAAAACGCATCGGCCAGGAAACAAAGTGTGGCCACCAACAGCGCATGGTTACGACGAATCCCGCGCTCCAGCACAAACGCATTTTGTGCACCAATCGGCACGATCAAACTGGCTCCCACCAGCATCCCCTGCAGATAAATCGCTCCGTTCAGCATGCTATGTTCATCTCTATTTCGATCATGGCAGCAGCATAAGAAACGCGTACAATTAAGTAAAATTCATGATTCTTATACAAGATAAGAAAAATTAATGAACTATCTCGACTATAAATTACTGCAGGCACTCGATGTCGTGTTGCGGGAACAAAGTTTTGATCGTGCCGCACACCAGCTGCATCTGACACAATCGGCCGTATCACAACGCATCAAACAATTAGAGCTGCTGGTGGCTCAACCCGTGTTGATCCGCTCACAGCCATTACAACTCACGCCCATGGGGCAGTTGCTGCTCACGCATTATCAGCAAGTTCAGCAGTTGGAGCAGGAATTGTTGCCACATCTGTCACCCGATGCACCGGCCAAACCGTTGCCCGTCACGATCGCGACCAACGCGGATAGTCTGGCGACCTGGTTGATCCCAGCACTGACGCCACTTCTACAGCCGGGCTTAATTGAACTGAATCTGCTGATTGAAGATGAAAACCGCACTATTGATCGTCTGCGCCATGGCGAGGCGTTTGGTGCCATCACCACACAAGCCGAACCACTGCCAGGCTGCCAATCTGATTTACTCGGTTTCATGGATTATGTGCTGACCGCATCGCCGGCCTTTATCCGGCAATATTTTCCCGACGGGCTGAGTGAGCATACATTACGTAAAGCACCCAGCGTGGCGTTTGATCAACGCGACGATATGCATGTCGGGTTTGTGGCGCAACATTTTGGTTTGCCGCCCGGCAGTTATCCCTGCCATACCGTGCGCTCATCAGAAGCGTTTGTGGCGTTAGCGAAAGCGGGCGTGGCTTATTGTCTGATCCCAAAATTGCAAATCAGTGCGGAATTGCTCAGCGGCGAACTGGTGGAATTGATGCCGCAGACGCCGCTGCGGGAACGCACGCTTTATTGGCAACGCTGGGTGTTGGAACGCGGTATTTACCGGCAGATCTCTCAGCATTTATTGGATTGGTGTCATCAAATCTTGCCCCAACAATAAAGCAACTCTCTGATTTAGCACGTTCAGACGGTAATGCGGCTCTGGTATCCTGAACATGATTGGCTGATAATCAAACAATCAGGCCGACAACAACAATAAAAGGACGGGATATGTCTTTGCGTCACTCGATTACCGGCGGATTCATTTTATCGGTGTTATTTAGCTTTCCGGCTCAGGCTTGCAGCGATGATAGCTGTTATCCAACCTGGGATCTGAAACGGGATCTGTTGGATACTTGCAACAATACACCATTCCTGTCGCCGGCCAACGACAGCCGGGTTAATCTCCAACTGTTGCTGGCTGATTACGTTCATACACCACTACCAACCTCGAGTGCAGATAATTACTATAAAGATCAAGGTTATGCACAAGTTCCGTTCCCGGTTGATTTATCTGACGAAACAGAAGCTACCCATACCGAAACCACAGCTCAACCTTCGCCACTGACAAATCAAGCCATACAACTCGGTATGACCAGTGCTGCAGTCAGCACTCTGCTTACACAAAACAACACCTGGGAAGGTAGTCGTTGTGCCTCCAATAACCAGCAAACCGCACTGACTTATTTACAACAACTGGCGAAAGCAACGGACATTCCAACAGAAGAGCGTCAGTCGCTGGCACAAAGCCGTATCGCTATTCTGCAAAGCTGCGATGCCGATCAAAGCCAGCAATCAGGGCTGTTACCTGCCAATATCCAATCGCCATCCGGTCTGTTATTTGCCAATTATCTGCAAGGTGCACTGGCGTTTTATAACGGTGATTTTACCCAGGCATTAGTCTCTTTTAACGCATTAAGCCTCAGCACACAGCCTTGGTTAAAAGAAACTGCGAGTTACATGAAAGGTCGTGTCTTTTTAAATTCTGCACAACAAGATGCTTTTGATGACATGGGGTTCCCCAACAACGAAAAAATCGATATGACCTCACTGCAGGCCGCAGAATCGGCTTTCAACAGTTATCTGACCGATTATCCGCAAGGGCAATATGCTGCTTCAGCGAAAGGCTTATTACGCCGCGTGTATTGGTTGATGAATGATCAAAAGCGCTTGGCACAGTCTTATGCCTACTGGTTTGAACACCCTAGCAAAGAAGCGAATATCTCCAGCAATCAGCTGGTACAAGAAATAGATAACAAACTACTATTATCCACCAGCAACGCAGACAACATCGACGATCCGCAATTATTGACCATTATCGACCTGATGCTGATGCGACAACGTAACAGCGATGACAGTCGGCCACCGTTTACATTGGCACAATTAGAAGCACAGCAAGCACGGTTTGCCAAACAACCGGCACTTTATACTTATTTGTTGGGCGCATACGCCTTATATGTAGAAAAAGATGCCAATAAAACACTGTCTATTTTGTCAAAAGAACCGACTGATAAACCATTGGATTATCTGACGTTCAGTCAACAAACTCTGCGGAGTTTTGCGTTAGAAAGTAATGAACAGTGGACACAAGCCGAACAATTGTGGCTGAAATTAATACCGCTGGCGAAACAACCCTTACAACGTCAGCAGCTGGAATTAGCGCTGGCGATGAATTATGAGCGCAACGAAAAACTCGCTCAGATCTTTGCACATAATTCACTGGTTAAAACCCCAATGGTTCGGGAGATTTTGCTGCGTAATGTGGCCGGACCTGCGCTGTTAAGACAACAGATCAGTAAACCTGCGTCTGCACAAGAACACGATGTGGCCTTATTTACACTGTTATACAAGGATCTCACCCACGGTTTTTATGCCGACTTCCTAACCGATGTCAAACAGCTGCCCGAAAAAGCCGGTACTGAACCGCTGTTTATGGGCTTTACCTATAACGCGCAACAAGCACTGGCCCTATTCCAGTGGGATGGCAAAAACGCCACCGAATATCAGTGCCCGGCGTTGAGTGACGTAGCGCAAACCCTGCGCGATGATAAAAACAACCCTCGTGCGCTGAACTGTCTGGGCGAGTTTGTCTTCCGCCATGGCCTAGATGATTTCCCACTCAACAACCAGCCGGAAAGCCATGAGCTGGGTGGAACCGCCGCACAGTTTGCCGGAAAACTATTTTCCCGTTTAGATGGTTATCAACAAGTAATAGCAAACAAAGCGGCGGCACATGACGATAAAGCCTATGCGTTGTATCGTGCGGTGAACTGTTTTGCACCAAGCGGTTATAACAGCTGTGGTTCACAAGAGATCCCGATTGAACAACGCAAGCAATGGTTCCATACGTTGAAATCGCAATATGGCGATACCCGCTGGGGTCAGCAACTAAAATATTATTGGTAATGCGTAACTCTCGTTTGTGGTTCATGTTGCTGGCTGGCCTCTTCCTCCTACCAGCACAAGCCAACGTAAATGCAGACGACTACCACGAATTCTGGCTATGGAGTGCCGTTCGCCCACAACCGGTGCTGGCACAAGCGCAGTCACTCTATATCCTGCAAGGACAAGTCAGCGAACGTCGCGGGCAAAGTCTGTTTATTCCGCAAGGTATTACAGTTCCTCGTCTCCGGCACGGTAAGATCTGGCTGACCTATCGGGTGGAAACCCTGCATTGGTCTGATGCCATTTTCATGTCTATTGCACAACAGCTAACACGCTGGCAAAAACAGGGCAATCCAGTAGTGGGTATCCAGATCGATTTTGATGCCCGCACATTACGTATGCAGCAATATGTCGCCTTTTTGCAACACCTCCGCCAGCAGTTACCCGCACACTATGCATTAAGCATCACCGGCTTACTCGACTGGAGTAATAACAGCTCACCCGAGGTGGTTAATCAGTTAAATGGCATTGTTGATGAGGCGGTGGTACAAACTTATCAGGGCCGGCAGACGATAAAAAACTACGCAGCCTACCTGCCTCGGCTGGCACAATTGCGGATCCCATTTAAGATCGGGCTGGTACAGCACGGCGAATGGCAAGCACCGCACTATTTGGAAACAGCCCCCTTTTTTCGGGGTTATGTGGTGTTTTTAGTTAATGATTAAAACGAAACAGCTGATTTTAAACGTTATTTTTCAACTGCCGTAACAGCAGTAATAATGCCGCCACACTGCGTGCCTCATGAAACTCAGGATGATCCAACAGCGCGTCGACCTCATGCAGCGGCCACGGCACAATTTCCAGTGGCTCGGGTTCATCACCTACTAATTGTTGTGGATACAGCCCTTGTGCCAGAAAAATTGCCATACGGGCATTCATAAAGCCGGGCGCCAAAGAAACCTGTTTTAAAAAGGTAAGCTGCTTGGCGGCCATACCGACTTCTTCTTGTAGCTCCCGATTGGCCGCTTCGGCGTCTGTCTCGCCAGCGTCTACCAAGCCTTTGGGAAAACCCAACTCATAGGCGTGCGTACCCGCGGCGTATTCTCTGACCAGTAATAAAGTGCCATCGGATTGCACCGGTACAATCATTACCGCGTGACGATTACCACCGGGGATCCGTTCATAGACCCGCTCTTCACCATTGCTGAAACGTAGATGTAAAGCCTCAACCCTGAATAGGCGGCTCTGCGCGACAACATCGCGTTGCAGAATTTCAGGTAAAATATGGTCTGAGTTAACCGGCTTGTCTGACATAAGGTCGCACAATGTTAAAAAACGGTAACAACAGTATATCGTCACCAATTAACACTGTCTTTGCCGATATTCTGTGATTTTATTACCAGTTTCATCAGACACGTCGGCAAATGGTTGTGTCATGGGGGTTCGCATAGCAAAATGATGCTCTCTAGACCTGAGCATCAATATAAAGAGAACAAAAAATGAGGCTATTGGCGATCCGGCATTGGATACTAAGCGAACGAGGGCTCGTCGCACTGCAACGCAGTGTTGCCCTGGTTTTACTCTTAGGCAGCAGTTATCAACTGGCACAACTTAGCTGGCGATTATTGCCTGCCCCCAAAACAGCAGACGCTACGCCCAATCGCCCAAACATATCCGTTCACACAGATGTAAAAGCCACCGATCAGCAACGCCTATCGATTATTCGTGATGCCGTGTTGTTTGGAACTGCGGTACAAGACACCACTCAGACTATCGCACCTAAAAGTCGCTTGAATGCACAACTCACCGGGATCATGGCCAGCAGTGTTGCCAGCCGTTCTATCGCGATCATCGCTCGTGAAGGGAAACAACAGAGTTATCTGATTGGCGATGTTATTCAGGGTACCGATGCTCAGATCACCAATATTTTGCCCGATCGGGTCATTATCAAACGTCAACAGCAGCAAGAAGCATTATTGTTGGATGAAAATGCGATGACAACGTCAGCTCCCCCTCCGGCACTGAATAACAGCAGCTTACCCAATGTCAGACAGCAACTACTGAAAAATCCAGGGCAGCTGATGGATTATCTAACGATAGCGCCAGTCAGAGAAAATAATCAGCTAAAAGGCTATCGTTTAAACCCAGGCCGGAATCCAGAGATATTTAATCAACTAGGCTTGCAACCCAATGATCTTGCCATCAATATCAATGGGTTAGATCTACGCAACAATGCGGAAGCTATGCAGGCCATGCAACAACTTACACATCAGACGGAAATGAATATCTCAGTAGAACGAAATGGCGCAACTCAGGATATTTATGTCAATCTGGCACAACCATAAGCACGTGGAGTGATTAGCTAAAGATGAAACAATTTCTCAAGCGCAGTCTGATCATCAGTTGCCTGTTCACACAACTCAACGTGCAACCGCTCTGGGCTGCCGAATACTCGGCCAGTTTCAAAGGTACGGATATTCAGGAGTTTATTAACACCGTTGGTAAAAATCTGAATAAGACCATCGTGGTCGATCCCGGTATTCGTGGCACCATCAACGTCCGCAGTTATGACCTGCTCAATGAAGAGCAGTATTACCAATTTTTCTTAAGTGTTTTAGAAGTCTACGGATTTGCAGTGGTACCAATGCCGAATGGCATTTTGAAAGTGGTGAAAGCACAAAATGCGAAAACCTCTGCTATTCCCGTTACTGATGATGTCCATCCGGGTAGTGGTGACGAAATGGTCACACGTGTGGTACCGGTGCGTAATATTTCGGTTCGTGAACTGGCACCGTTACTGCGTCAACTGAATGATAATGCGGGTGGCGGGAATGTGGTGCATTATGAACCCTCCAACGTGTTGTTATTAACCGGGCGAGCTGCCGTCGTCAATCGACTGGTTGAGATAGTCCATCGGGTTGATAAAGTGGGCGATGAGAACGTCGATATCATCAAGCTCAAATATGCCTCTGCCAGTGAAATGGTGCGTTTAATCACCGCATTAACCAAAAACGATAAAAATGCCATCGCCAGTGTTTTAACACCAAAATTAGTTGCCGATGAACGAACCAATTCGGTGGTGATCAGTGGCGATAACCAATCGCGTCAGCGGCTCGTGACGATGATCCGTCAGTTAGATCGTGAGCAGCAAAGTCAGGGCAATACCCGCGTTTTCTACCTTAAATACGCTAAAGCCAAAAATCTGGTTGATGTGTTATCCGGCTCCAGTAAAACCATCCAACAAGATAAACAAGGCGGAAGTACCGCCAGCAGCAACACGACGAATACCACCGGTAACAGCGCTGCCTCCGGTTCGAGTGCATTTAATGGCAAAGACCTCAGTATTGTTGCCGATGAACAAACCAATGCACTCGTGATCACCGCGCAACCCGATATCATGCAGGAACTCGAGCGTATTATTGCCAAATTGGATATTCGTCGTGCACAAGTGCTGGTCGAAGCCATCATCGTGGAAGTACAAGATGGCGATGCCTTCAATCTGGGTGTGCAATGGGCCAATAAAAATGGCGGTGGTACACAATTCACTGCAACCGGCCTGCCAACGACCACTGTGGGTAATGCCGCATTGGAATATAAAAAGAACGGCACATTCTCCAGCGACACCACCTCGGCACTTAGCAAATTTAACGGTTTGGCTGCGGGTTTTTATTCCGGCGATTGGGCAGGGTTAGTGACCGCGCTGTCCAGTAATACCAAAAGTAATATTCTGGCTACGCCAAGCATTGTTACGTTAGATAACAAAGAAGCCGCATTTAACGTGGGCCAGGAAGTGCCCGTTATTTCCGGTAGTCAATCCAGCACCACAGGCAGTGTGTTTAATACCGTAGAACGTAAAACGGTGGGCACCAAGCTGAAAGTCACGCCACAGATCAACGAAGGTGATTCTGTGTTAATGGATATTGAACAGGAAGTATCCAGTGTTGCCACCTCAACATCGACCAGCAGTTCATCAACAAGCAGCGCCAGTCTGGGCGATACCTTTAATACCCGTACCGTAAAAAATGCGGTGTTAGTGAAGAGTGGTGAAACGGTAGTACTTGGTGGTTTACTCAGTAACAACACTTCTGAATCCACTTACAAAGTGCCTTTGTTAGGAGATATTCCGGTATTAGGTTATCTGTTCCGTTACAACAGCACCTCGAAAACCAAACAGAATCTGATGGTCTTCATCCACCCAACCATCTTGCGTGATCCAATTACGTATACCGGGGTTTCTAGCAGCAAATATAACCTGTTCCGAGCAGAGCAATTATCGCAAGAACAAGACACCGATAGTCTGTCGCCTGCGGTTGATCGCCCAGTTTTGCCTGCTTATGGTACTAATACAACTCTGTCACCGAAGATGAAAGCGTTATTGGAACAACAAGCGCAAGGTGTGCAGTAATGACGCAGCTCTCTACAACATCAGAAACGTTGCATACTTCGATGCAAGGTTTGCGGTTAAATTTTGCCTTTGCCCGTGATCACGGCGTGTTATTGCAATGGCAGCATGCCGAGCCGGTGTTGTTCTGTCGTACTGGTGTGAGTAATCAAACACTACAAGAGGTTCGCCGCTTATTACGCCAGCCATTCCAGTTACGCTGGTTGAATGCCGAAGCCTTTGAGCAACAGCTGACCGAAGACTATCAGCGTGACTCATCTGAAGCACGACAGATGATGGAAGACATTGGTAACGAAGCCGACTTTTTTACATTGGCAGAAGAACTACCAACCAGTGAAGACCTGCTGGATGCTGACGATGATGCCCCGATTATTCGTTTGATTAACGCCATGTTGAGTGAGGCCATCAAACTAGAAGCGTCGGATATTCATATCGAAACCTTTGAAAAGCATCTGGCCATCCGTTTTCGTATTGATGGTGTGTTACGCGAAATCTTGCGACCACAACGTAAATTGGCCTCACTGCTAGTCTCGCGTATCAAGGTCATGGCAAAACTGGATATCGCCGAAAAACGCGTGCCACAAGATGGTCGGATTAGTCTGCGAATTGGTGGCCGTGCGGTCGACGTTCGCGTTTCAACCATGCCATCGAGTTATGGTGAGCGGGTCGTCTTGCGTTTGTTGGATAAAAACAATGTGCGCCTGGAACTGAAACAACTGGGGATGGTTGATAGCGATCGGGCACATATCGCCGATTTGATCCGCAAACCCCATGGCATCATTCTGGTTACAGGCCCAACGGGTTCGGGTAAATCAACCACGCTGTATGCTGCACTATCCGAGATCAATACCAAAGACCGTAACATTCTGACGGTTGAAGACCCTATCGAATACGACCTTGAAGGGGTTGGCCAAACACAGGTTAACCCGAAAGTCGACATGACCTTTGCACGCGGGTTACGCGCCATTCTGCGTCAGGATCCGGATGTAGTGATGGTGGGCGAAATCCGTGATCTGGAAACAGCGCAAATTGCCGTGCAAGCTTCATTGACCGGTCATTTAGTCTTATCAACGTTGCACACCAATACCGCGATTGGTTCGATCACTCGTCTGCGCGATATGGGTATTGAGACGTTCTTGTTATCAACCTCATTACTCGGTGTGCTGGCTCAACGTTTAGTGCGTACTTTATGCCCGGCATGTAAACAACCACAGCCGCTAAGTGAGGAAGATCGGCTACGCTACGACCTCCCCATTGGCGCTCGCCATCTGTTTGTTGCTAAAGGTTGTGAGGCCTGTAATTTTACCGGTTACAAAGGGCGTAGCGGTATTTATGAATTGCTGATCGTCGATGAAGCCGTGCGTGAAGCAATCCACAATAACAAAGGTGAACAGGAAATTGAGCGCTTGATCCGCAGCAAAACACCAAGCATTCGAGCCGATGGACTGCAGAAAGTCGTAAACGGTGAGACGACATTGGAAGAAGTCTTGCGCGTGACGCGGGAGGACTAACATGTCAGCGTTTGCATATCAGGCGCTGGATGCGAAAGGCCGGCGCAAAGAGGGCATAATCGAAGCTGATTCTCCACGACAGGCCCGGCAAGTATTACGCGAACAAGGGCTCACACCACTCACACTCACGGAAGCGGTTGAACAAGTTCGACAGCAAACACAAAACCGCAGCTGGCTACAACCCAAGATCAGTACCAATGAACTGGCGTTATTGACCCGACAATTAGCAACACTGGTGGCCGCGGCATTACCGATTGAGGAAGCGCTTCGGGCCGTTTCACAGCAGACAGAAAAAGCCAAATTAAGTACTCTGATCGCGGCAGTTCGCACCAAAGTCTTGGAAGGGCATTCGCTGGCAGATGGTTTATCGGCATTTCCATCGATTTTTGATCCGCTTTATCGCGCTATGGTCGCCGCCGGAGAAAAATCTGGGCATCTGGATACGGTGCTCAATCGGCTGGCCGATTACACCGAACAACGTCAGCAAATGAAAAGTAAATTGCTGCAGGCGATGATCTACCCCATTATCCTGACCTTGGTTGCCATCAGTGTTATCTCCATCCTGCTGGCGACCGTCGTGCCCAAAGTAGTTGAACAATTCATTCATATGAAACAACAACTGCCATTCAGCACCCGTTTTTTAATGGGTGCCAGCGATCTGGTCCGCGATTATGGGCTGTGGTTTTTATTGCTGATGGCTATTTTATTAATCGCTTGGGGTAGTTGGGTAAAAAAACCGCTCAATCGTCGGCATTACCATGCCCAGTTGCTACGCTTGCCCGTTATTGGCCGCGTCAGCCGAGGGCTGAATACCGCGCGTTTTGCCCGCACCTTAAGCATACTAAACTCCAGTGCCGTGCCATTGTTAGACGGTATGCGCATCAGTGGTGATGTATTAAGTAATGATGAAGCTAAAATCCGGGTAGCGGAAGCATCCGAACGGGTGCGGGAAGGCAGTAGTTTGCGGGCTGCACTGGAGCAAACCAAACTGTTTCCGCCGATGATGTTGCATATGATTGCTTCCGGTGAACGCAGCGGTGAATTGGATAACATGTTAGAACGCGCAGCGGATAATCAGGATCGGGAATTCGAAAGTCAGGTCAATATCGCGCTAAGCATTTTTGAACCCGCCTTAGTGGTGAGTATGGCTGTCATTGTGCTGTTTATCGTGTTAGCTATTTTACAACCGATCCTCGAACTCAATAACATGGTCGGACGTTAGTTTTTATTACTGTTATTTTTATTACTGAAAGGGGTTATGCATGCAACGCAGACAACAACGCGGCTTTACGCTGCTGGAAATCATGGTCGTTATCGTGATATTAGGCATTTTGGCCAGTCTGATCGTCCCCAACCTGATGGGTAATAAAGATCAGGCCGACCATCAAAAAGCGGTCAGTGACATTGTGGCACTGGAAAACGCATTAGACATGTACAAACTGGATAACAGCCGTTATCCCACTACCGATCAGGGTTTAAATGCGTTAATAACTAAACCGGACAGTGAACCAGCCCCTCGAAACTATAAAGAAGGCGGTTACATCAAACGTTTGCCGTCCGACCCTTGGCAGGGTGAATATCAGCTACTCAGCCCTGGCGAACATGGCACTATCGATGTGTTTTCAATGGGGCCAGATGGCCAAGCAGGCACCGATGATGATATCGGCAACTGGAATTTAGATAAAAAACGAGACAATCAACAGTGATGCAAAGACGTATGCGTGGTTTCACGCTGATTGAAATTATGCTGGTTATCGTGATCATCGGCTGCGCCCTAGGGATCGTTGTATTGTCGATCCCCGGTGGTCCAAATCCGAAACTCGGTGGCAACTTATCAGAAGAAAGCCAGCAATTAGCGTCCACCATTCAGGTCATGAGTGAACAGGCAACGCAACAAGGGCGTACGATTGGTTTGCATATTTCCGAGCACGGTTATCAATTCATGGTCCGGCAGGAAAGCGCACCAAGCAATGATGAGAATACCACTCAAACAACGACGAAATCGTTGGATACCCTATTGGATTGGGATCATCAATCGTGGCAGCCCTATAAAAGCGAGAAATTGCGCACTACTGGTGAATTTGATGAAAAAATATCACTGGCACTAACTTTGGACGGGTTACAGCTGCAGGATGAAGACAACCATTTAGGCCGTTCAGAACCGCAGTGGTTTGACACCGATAACCAACTGACAGCAAAAACACCCCAAATACTGTTGTTACCCAGTGGTGAAATCACGCCGTTCTCTCTCACTATGCAACAACATGGCAGTGATAATACGCAATTCCGTCAAATCAATGGCTTAGAAAATGGTCAGATCGATGTGTTGACGACACAAACAGATAAGGTTGCCGGAGGGCACTCTTGAGTTGTCGTGGCATGACCTTGCTGGAAGTGATGGTAGCGATGGCTATTTTTGCCATCGCCGGCATTACATTGATGAAAACCGTCACCGAGCAGGTGGTGGCACTGGCTACACTGGAAGATAAAACATTTGCCAGCTGGGTTGCTGATAACCAGCTGGCTACCATTCGTTTGACCGAAAAATGGCCTAATCTGACCTGGAGCAATGGTCAGGAAGAGATGGCCGGGCGTACCTATTACTGGCGCTGGCATGGGGTAGAAACAGCCGATCCATCGTTTCGTGCGGTGGATGTTGAGGTGCGCGATACAGAAAAAGCGCCCAATCCGCAGGCAACCCTGCGCAGCTACGTCGCGAAGAACTAGCCATGATGCCCGCATCGCTCCCCGCTAAATCACGTCACACCGGGTTTACCTTATTAGAGGTCTTACTGGCATTGGTCATCTTTGCCATCTTAAGCCTGAGTGCCTATGCCGTCTTGCAGGGTGTTATGCGTAATGATGAGGTTTCTAAAGCCAAAATTGCACGGTTATCCGAATTACAACGAAGTTTTGCGACTTTATCGCGTGATTTCACGCAAATACTGCCGCGTGCAACCCGTATTAATGGCGAAGCCACAACAACCTTATTTCAAGCGGAACGTTTCCAGTTAGAAAGTGATGACTGGGCAGTGATGTTTATTCGTGCCGGCTGGTTAAATCCCGGCGGCGAGTTACATCGCTCAGAATTACAAAAAGTGGGTTACCGGTTGCGACAACACACATTGGAAAGACTGACTTATTTGTATCCTGATGCCGTGACAGGGACTGAACCGACCGTCACACCATTACTAAATCACGTATCAGCATTCACTCTGCGATTTTATAAAAATGATGCCTGGTTAACCCAATGGATGACACCCACAGTACTGCCAGCTGCTGTGGAAGTTACACTGACGCTTGATGATTACGGTACCATTCGCCGGCTGTTTTTATTGACGGACTCTACTTCCACCACCAGCAGTGGAGGCAGTTGATGAAACAACAGCGAGGGATGGCTCTGTTGGTGGTCTTATTGCTGCTTGCCGTCATGGTAACCATGGCCAGCAGCATGACACAGCGTTTTCGCATGGAATGGCAACGTACCTATAACCAGCAATTACATTTACAAAATTACTGGTATCTGCTTGGTTCCGAAGCCCTGATCACGAAAGTGCTAATACAAGATTTAAAAGACAACCCAGAGAAGACATCTCTGGCCCAATATTGGGCCAACGAGGGCCAAATATTTCCCGTAGAAACAGCGACATTGCAAGGTGTTGTCCGCGATTCACAAGCTTGCTTTAATTTGAATTCCCTGAGTACCACAGGTTCAGGTTCAGGTTCAGGTTCAGGTTCAGAAGAAACAACCACGAGTGCCAGTGCGTTATATCGTGCTAATGTTTTCCGCCAGTTATTAATCAGTTTAAAAGTAGAAGATTATCGTGCTCAACAAATCACCGCAGCACTACAAGACTGGTTAGACGATAACACCACCGCCCGCTCGCTAGGCGCAGAAGACAGTGAATATGAAGCACTGCCCCACCCCTACCTGCCAGCCAATGGCCTGATGCAAGATGTCAGTGAACTGCGCGCGGTCAAAGGTGTAGATGCCGCACTCTACCGCCAGTTATTGCCATTGGTGTGTGCGATCCCAGAGAAAACACTGCAGGTAAATATAAATACACTGCGTACTATTCAAGCGCCGTTACTGGCAGCTCTCTTTCTCAATAATATCAGTGTGGATGATGCCCGTAACATATTAGAACAACGCCCGCGCGAAGGCTGGAACAGTGTGGCAGAATTCCTGGAGCTGGGAACATTAAGCAACACTGCCGCAGCAGGAGATCAGGTACAATCGGCACTGACCATAAAAAGTTTCTATTTTCTGGCAACCTTACAAGCCGAGAGTGATCATTATCAGACGCGTATCGTCAGTTTGTTTCAACGACAAAGTAATAATCAGGTGACTGTTATCCGTCGTCACTTTGGGGGGGTAGAGTGAACGAATTTTTACTGATACGACTGGGTTCCCGCCATCAGGATAACGTGTATTGGTTGGTGTGGTCAGCCACCCAGCAAGAAGTGATCGCCAGTGGGCAGCTCAACAATGCAACACAATTATCTGAGCTGGCAGAACGCGCAGGTCATCGTCCTGTTATTGTGCTCGTTCCAGGTTGTGATGTTATTTTTCGAGAGCTGACATTACCCGGACGACTCAATGCGCAAACTATGCAGGCTTTGCCTTTTATGCTGGAAGACGATGTCGCCAGCGATGTAGAAAAACTGCATATCACCGTATTACAGCACCAAGGGCAGCAGGTAAAAATCGCGGCTGTTGAGCAAGAACAAATGCAGCACTGGCTATCCTGGCTAAGCAATGCCGGATTAACCGCACAACAACTGTTACCGGATGTGCTCGCGCTGCCACAACCAACGGACAATGGCTGGTCGCTGCTCCAATTAGGCGAGCAATGGCTGATCCGCCAGAATACATGGCAAGGAGCTGTGGTTGATGGTAGCTGGTTACCTGTTTGGATAAGCAGCCATGAACAATTGCCGCGTTTACAAAGCTATACACCAGCACCCGATGGTATCGCCGCCGAATGGCAAATATCCTTGTGTGAATTGCCTATGCAGCTGCTGGCTCAAAATCTACCGTCAGAACAAGCTAATTTACTGCAAGGTGTTTACCGCTCTGTCGCACCATGGAAAAAACAATGGGCTCGCTGGCGCCTTCCTGCCGCGCTGGCCGGATTATGGTTGCTGTTAGGTGTCATTAATCAAGGCATCGAATACGCTCAGTTACACACACAGCAGCAGCAATTACAGCAACAAATGACCTCGTTATACCGACAACTATTTCCGGAAGAAAAACGGGTGATTAATCCGAGAGTGCAGCTGAAACAACATTTAGACGCACTGCAACAAACACCGCTATCCAATAGCTTTCTCAGCCAATTAGCCTCATTGGCCCCGCTGTTACATGAAACATCAGGGCTTGAACTACAGCAATTACAATTTGATAGCAGTAAACAGGAATTCCGATTACAAATCAGTGCTCGTGATTTCCTGACGCTGGAGCAATTCCGCCAGCAGGCCAGCACGATTTTCGAAACAGAAACCACCAACATGCAAAATCAGGATGGAAAAGTCAGGGGCATGCTGATGGTAAGGAGTAAATCATGAAGCAGTGGTGGTTAAATCTGGCAGCGCGTGAACGCCGTGTTTTACTGTTGGGCGGCTTTGCCGTATTGATTGCCATTCTCTATTGGGAAGGTTGGCATCCACTACAACAACATTTGCAACAAAACCGTACTCAGGTTCAGCAATTACGCCAGCAACTAAATTGGATGCGTGAACAAGCGCCGCTGGTTAACCAGCTAAAACAAACCAGCCACACCAATACGCCAAGCAACATTGATATTGCCAGTGCACTGACCGCGAGTAGCCAAACTCAACAGCTCGTATTAAAGCGTATTCAGCCACAGGGAGAAAATGCACAAGTTGAACTTGAAACCGTCGATTTTGCGCAATTATTGGCTTGGTTAGATCTGCTGGAACAACAATACGGCATCACACCACAACAAATAGAGCTGCAATCACTACCGGGTCTGGCCGGTAAAGTGCAAGTGAAGCGCTTATTACTGGGCAGAAACAAAAAATAATCCGATGATAAAAAACTATTTATTACGCCGCCCTCTGCTATTAACACTGTTTTTGCTTGGCTACTTGCTCTTTTTGTTAGTCTCGCTACCAGCCGCGCAGATCCTGCCTCGCTTGCCACTGCCTGCCGGTCTGCAGCTACGAAATATTAATGGCACCTTATGGCAAGGCAGCATCAGCGAAGTTAGTTGGCAAAAATACCGGTTACAGAATCTGCAGTGGGAAGTGCTGTTCAGCCAGCTATGGTTAGGGATGCCAACCATAAAATTAAACATTCAGGATCCGGAAACTATCACGGCAACCGGAACGATAGGTTGGCGGGCGAAATGGCATCTGAGTGACTGGCACATCAAAACCGCCGCCAACACTTTACAAAACTGGGCGCCGGTTCCACTACCAATAAATGCAACAGGCGCCATACAACTCAATATTGAACAACTGGTTGTTGATCACCGCGCTTGTCAGTCCCTGACCGGGCAACTCAATTGGCAACAAGCGTTAATAAATACACCCTCTGGTGCTTTAGTATTAGGCAATCCAACAGCAAGCCTTAACTGCCAAAATAACGCGTTTACCGCCGCAATTAAGCAAGATTCCGCCGCCCTGCATAGTCAGGTTTCAGTGCAACTTAACCTGCAAGGGCAATATAAATTACAGGCCACTTTACGTCCTGATACCGAATTATCGGATGGTTTACATTCCACACTTAGTTGGTTAGGCTCACTTGACAACAAAGGGAATATTCTCACCAAACAGGAAGGATACTTACCTTATTTTTGATCTCGCTATAACGAATTCAGAAAAGTTGGGATGCATCGCGGTTAACGGCGAATAATCAGGCTATTATGCTGCCTGAAACATTTACATAAATATTATAAAGAGCAAAGAGCAAGGATGGTGTCGTTATCATGAATAGTGCCGCCGCAAAGATCCCGTTGCGTTCTGCGACGCGGATCATGCTGTTTTATACCGTGTTGTCACTGGCGTGGTTTTATTTTTCCAGTCACGCATTACCCCCTTCAGATACCAACAATGTTTCACCGTTTAACGGTATGACATTTTGGGTCACATTGACGACCTTTATCACCGGTATCACTGTCAGTATTTTTTTTCTGTTGGTCTGGCGACAACAATATCTGCAACACCAGCAGGATATGGTGCGTTGCGTGGCGGAAAAAGACCGCTTATTACACTATTTCTTTGATCTACCATTGCAAGGTATGGCAATCACTACCAATGCACATGGCCATTGGTTACAGTTCAACGATTATCTGTGCACCCTCTTTGATTCTCCTCGCGCAGCATTAGCAGAACTGAATCTGTTAGCACTTACTCATCCCGATGATCGACTGAATGACCTGCACGAGTGGGAGCTCATGCAAGCAGGTCAGTCGCAAGGTTATCGCCGGGAAAAACGCTTTGTACGGCTTGATGGCTCCATCTTATATGCCATCATCGATTGCCGATGCATCCGTACTGCAGATGGTAAAATTGACTGCGTTATTAACGTCATTGAAGATATTACTGCACGTAAAAACAGTGAATTACATCTGATCAGACAAAATAATCTCTATGACATGCTATCGCAGACTAATCAGGTCATTGTGCGCAGTCAGGATCGTTTAGCGCTACTCCAGAACATCTGCCGGATTGCCGTACAACATGGCGGTTTTGTTTTTGCCTGGGTGTGTTTGCTGGAACAAGAGAAAACCAGCAATGTCGCCAGTTATGGCCATGATCATGGTTTTCTGCAATTTATTAATGAATACCGACAACAAGTACGACAACGAACCGGTGCCGAACCGCGTTTTTTAGTGCCCACCGATCGGGCGATTGCCAACAACTCGCATTTGATTTTGAATCACTTCCTGATGGATGAATCTGTTCGGCCATTTCATGATGCCGCTAACAAAGCAGGTTTCCAATCCGCGGGCTATTTTGTGATCAGGGAAAATGGCCGCGTTATTGGTGCACTAAACTTGTATGCCGATGAACCTGACTTTTTCTCTTCTGCTGTGTTAGCCACTCTGAATGACATGGTCATGGACGTGACTTACGCCTTGGATATGCTGCTGCAGGCGAAAGAGCGCGCCAGTGCTCTGGCGGCATTACAAAATGCCGGCGAAGTAATCGATGCCAGCCCAACCGTGTTATTCCGCTGGCAACCCAACTCCAGCTGGAAACTGGAATACGTTTCCAGCAACGTACAACGTTGGGGTTATCAGGCTGATGATTTTATTCATGGTCAACTGACCATGAGCGATTTGCTGCATCCAGAAGATCTACACCGCGTCTGGGCAGAAGTGATCCGTCATATTGAGGCTCGTCACCGGGAATATATTCTGGAATGCCGGATCCGCACGGCTAATGGGGATTATCTGTGGGTGGAAAACCACGTGACCACCAGTTTTGATCGTAAAGGAAAACCACAGCGCTTTACTGGTGTCATGACCGATATTACGCAGCAAAAGACCAACGAGCTGCAATTACGCCAAGCCGCCATTGTATTCGAAAGTACCCGTGAAGGGATTGTGATCACCGATGCTGAACGCAATATCATCAAGGTCAACAGTGCCTTGATCGATCTGTTTGGTTATCAGGAATATGAACTATTAGGGCAGCGTCCGCGTATTTTCCGTTCTGGAAAACACGACGAACCGTTTTACCATCAGATGCGACAAGCCATAGACGAGCACGGATTTTGGCGGGGCGAACTTTGGAACCGCAAACAAAGCGGTGAACTGTTACCCATGATGACCAGTATTAATCCGGTTTGTGACAGTAACGGTGAGATCCTTTATTACGTCAGTATTTATACCGACATCAGCCAGCTGAAAGATTCCGAAGCCCGTCTGGAACATATGGCGCTGCATGACCCACTAACGGGCCTACCAAATCGGGCCATGCTGGGCCGAAAATTAGCCATGGCCTTGCAAGATGCAGTTAGAAATAACTCTCGGGTCGCGCTGTTAATGCTGGATCTGGATCATTTCAAAAATGTGAACGACAGTTTTGGTCACCATTTTGGTGATGAATTATTACATCAAGTGTCGGCCCGGCTGCGCCATCAGCTACGCGCAACGGATGTCGTCTGTCGTTTGGGGGGTGATGAATTTACGGTGTTATTACAAAATAACCCGTCGTTGGATGATGTATCGATATTAGCGCAAAAAATCATTGATGCCTTACATCAACCCTTCTCATTATCCAATGATCGGGATGTTGTTATTGGTACCAGTATTGGCATCAGTCTGTTCCCCGAGCATGGCCAAAGTGCTGAAGAGTTAATGCAGCAAGCGGATACCGCTATGTATCGCGCTAAACATGATGGCCGTGATGGTTACCGTTATTTTTCAGAAGAGTTATTCCTCAAAGCAAAAGCACGGCTGGAGTTAGAGCAACGGCTACATCGCGCCATTGCAGAGCAAGAATTCAAGGTTTATTACCAGCCACAGATCTCTATTGAGACCAATCAAATCATTGGTGCCGAAGCACTGTTGCGTTGGGATGACCCTGAATATGGGTTGATAAAACCCGCTGAGTTTATCTCCATTGCCGAAGAAACCGGTCTGATACAAAATATCGGGGAGTGGGTTCTTTATGAAACCTGCCGCCAAGGTCGACTCTGGTTGGATCAACATCTGCCGGATATTAATCTGGCGGTGAATTTATCACCGTTGCAATTACATCACGGTGATGTTCAGCAGCTTATTGGTACCATTTTGCAAAATACTGGCTTTCCGGCGCATCGTTTGGAGTTGGAATTAACAGAAAGTGCCTTAATGGAACAACAAGAAGAAGCCGTCAGAATACTGCAAGGATTACGTCAGCAAGGTATTCGTATTGCTATTGATGATTTTGGTACTGGTTATTCGTCGTTGGCGTATCTGAAACAATTCCCGCTGGATGTGCTCAAAATCGATAAACGTTTTGTCGATGACATTCCACATGAACGCGATGATATGGAGATAGCCGCAGCGATTGTTGCCATGGGTCACTCATTACGGTTGACCGTGCTGGCGGAAGGCGTCGAGACAGAAGCGCAACTGGCATTCTTAAAACAACAGGGCTGTGATTATTATCAAGGCTATCTGCGTAGCCCACCATTACCCGCCGACGAGTTTGTGCAGTTGCTGATACAACAAAACAAACCCGTGAAAACGGCTAAAAAAACCAGACGGCGGGTCAGAGCGTCAGTACAAACAGCATAACCTGACGCATCAACACCGTCAGTGCTTCTTTATCCAGTGTGGGGTTATGAACACTTTTCATCAGCAGGCCATCAAACATCGCTGCAATGAGATCTGTTTTGACCTGAACATCCACACTGGATACGGCACAACGCTGTGCCATTTCTTTGATTAACAAACCATTCAAACGTTGTCGTGCGATCTGATTGGATTTTTGAACTGTTGCGGCGATCTGTGGGTTGCGGGCAGACTCAGCCATAATTTCCAGCATCAATGCAGCACATTCTGGGTTTGTGTTCGCTTCCACACCACAAGTCACACCATCAACCATCGACTGCAGAATATCGTCGGACGAATAAAAGATTTCGGTCCATTCCATCATCTCTTCCAGATCACGATCAACAATCGCGGCAATGATTGCTTCTTTACTGTCGAAATAGTGGTAGATGTGGCCTGGACTCATTCCTGCCGTTTTAGAAATCTGCGCCATACTGGCACCATGAAAACCATGATTACGAAAACAAATGGCGGCTGCATCCAGCACCTGATGGCGCCGTTGTGCCGCACGATCTGATTCCGGGGGCGTCATTGTGATCTCGTTCATAGAACCATCCAGCTAGTTTGGGGGCGTATATTAACTTGATCCTGATTGATACTGAAAAAATTCTAATCTAGAATGTGCACTCTAAATAGAATGAACGTTCAATTTTTTGCACAACTTAACGTTCTGAGGCCGGTTTAGTCAAAGTTTTGTGACAATTTCCAGTTCAGATAGTAAGACCAATGCAAACAGCCATAACGAATCTGAGGTTAACATGCCGCATCGCCCTACTCTGTTCCGTACAACCCCCATTGCATTATTAACTGCAACGCTACTGCTGGCGGGTTGTAAGCCATCTGCCGAACAGAATCAGGCGTCGACCAATATGCCGGCACCGGAAGTTAATGTGATCACATTACAACCTCAGACATTAACCTTGCATACTCAATTACCTGGCCGTACCAGTGCCTTCCGGGTCGCGGAAGTTCGCCCGCAAGTGGGCGGCATCATCATCAAACGGTTTTTCCGCGAAGGCAGTGATGTGAAAGCCGGCCAAGTGCTGTATCAAATTGATCCCGCAACCTATGAAGCCAGTTTGGCAAGTGCTAAAGCCTCTTGGGAACGAGCACAAGCCTCAGAAGCTATCGCCCGTTTAAAAGCTGAACGTTATCGCGATCTGAGCAAAACCAATGGGGTCAGCCGTCAGGAAAATGATGATGCCGAAGCCAGCTGGAAACAGGCTGTAGCTGATGTTGCCTCAGCGAAAGCGGCTGTAGATATCGCGAGGATCAATGTCGAATACACCAAACTCAAAGCACCCATTTCCGGTCGTATCGGTAAATCAACCGTTACGGAAGGCGCTTTAGTGACCGCGCAACAAACGACGGCACTCACTACTATTCAGCAATTAGATCCATTGTATGTTGATGTCAGCCAATCCAGCAGCGACTTGCTGAAATTGAAAAAAGCCTTATCTGACGGTCAATTAGAAAAAACCGGCCCGCAGGAAGCCAAAGTTCAGTTGCTGATGGAAGATGGTTCTCGTTATAGCGAAAGTGGCAAATTGCAGTTTTCTGATGTGACGGTCGATGAAGGTACTGGCAGCGTGACCGTACGCGCCATTTTTGCTAACCACGACCAACAGTTACTGCCAGGCATGTTTGTGCGCGCGGAACTAGGCGAAGCCTCCGTTAAGGATGCATTGCTGGTGCCGCAATTAGCCGTTAGCCATGATCCACGTGGTAAGGCGACCGTTTTAATGGTCAATGCCCAAGGTCAGGTTGAACAAAAAGCCTTTGAAACCGCGCGTAGTGTCAACAATAGCTGGCTAATCAAAGACGGTTTATCCGCTGGTGATCAGGTGATCGTGAATGGCTCACAAAAAGTTCAGGTTGGCATGAAAGTAAAAGCGACCCCTGTCGATATCGCCACACTGACCACCAACACCCCAACTGCTAAGCAGTAATTGTCGCGGAGCCGTTATGTCCAGATTTTTTATTGATCGTCCGATTTTCGCGTGGGTTATCGCAATTGTAATTATGCTGGCCGGGGCATTAGCTATTAAAAACCTGCCCATTGCACAGTACCCAACGATTGCGCCACCATCAGTGCGGATCAGCACCAGCTACCCAGGCGCATCAGCTAAAACCGTAGAAGACAGTGTTACTCAGGTGCTGGAACAGAACATGACCGGCTTGGATAACCTGCTGTATATGTCCTCGCAAAGTGACGCCAGCGGCAATGTCACCGTCAGCCTGAATTTTATGGCCGGTACCAATGCCGACACCGCACAGGTACAGGTTCAAAATAAAGTACAGCAAGCGCTCAGTTCGCTGCCACAGACGGTACAAAATCAGGGAGTGCGGGTTGAAAAATCATCCTCTTCCTTCCTGATGGTGGCCGGTTTGATCTCTGAAAATGGTTCAATGGATCAGTCGGATCTCAGTGACTACCTGGTGACCAACATCAAAGAACCATTGAGCCGTATTGAAGGTGTGGGCAGTGTGCAGATCTTCGGTGCTGAATATGCCATGCGGGTTTGGCTTGACCCTAACAAACTCAATAGCTATAGCCTGACGCCGAGTGATGTGACCACAGCAATCACCTCGCAAAACACACAAATCTCGGTTGGTCAGCTGGGTGCTGCGCCTGCAGTAGCCGGTCAGCAGTTTAATGCCACCATTACCGGCCAAAGTCGCTTAACCAGTATTGATGAATTCAAAAATATTCTGCTGAAAGTGAACACTAACGGCTCACAAGTGCGGCTGCGTGACGTTGCCCGTGTCGAGCTGGGTGCCGAGAGTTACAATTCGGTCAGCCGTTATAATGGCAAACCGGCATCGGGTATCGCGATTAATCTGGCAACTGGCGCTAACGCACTGCAGACCGCAACGTTGGTAAAAGCAAAAATGGCCGATTTGTCGAAATACTTTTCACCAGGTATTAAAGTCGTTTATCCGTATGATACGACTACGTTTATTAAAATTTCGATTACCGAAGTTGCACATACCTTAGTAGAAGCCGTGATACTGGTGTTCTTCATCATGTATCTGTTTTTGCAGAATTTTCGTGCTACTTTAATTCCAACCATTGCCGTACCGGTGGTCTTGCTTGGCACGTTTGGCATCATGTCGGCCGCGGGTTACAGCATCAATACGCTGACGATGTTTGGCTTGGTGTTGGCAATTGGTCTGTTGGTCGACGACGCTATCGTGGTGGTAGAAAACGTCGAACGGGTGATGTCGGAAGAAGGGCTGTCGCCGCTGGAAGCCACGCGAAAATCGATGGATCAAATTACCGGTGCCTTAGTCGGTATCGCACTGGTCTTATCGGCCGTGTTTGTACCGATGGCCTTTTTCAGTGGCTCCACCGGTGCAATCTATCGTCAATTCTCGCTGACCATTGTTTCTGCGATGGCACTGTCGGTATTAGTGGCTCTGATCCTGACGCCAGCGTTATGCGCGACCTTACTGAAACCGGTGAAAAAAGGTGATCACGGCATTCAAACGGGTTTCTTCGGCTGGTTCAACCGCATGTTCGATCGTAACAGCCGCCGTTACCGCACCGTGGTTGGGCGCGTGATCCAACGCAGTGG
The DNA here is from genome assembly GCF_963556105.2 of uncultured Tolumonas sp. Classification (NCBI taxonomy): domain Bacteria; kingdom Pseudomonadati; phylum Pseudomonadota; class Gammaproteobacteria; order Aeromonadales; family Aeromonadaceae; genus Tolumonas; species uncultured Tolumonas sp. The sequence goes on along the minus strand of NZ_OY829945.1, from coordinate 459,023 downwards.
CCGCATGATGGTTGTGTATGCCTTACTGCTTGTTGCTTTGGCTTGGTTATTTATGCGCATGCCGACCTCGTTCCTGCCGGAAGAAGATCAAGGTATCGCGCTGGCCATGGTGCAACTGCCTACCGGTGCAACCCAAGAGCGCACGCTGAAAGTGTTAGATAAAGTATCTGACCATTTCTACAACAATGAAAAACAGGCGGTGGAATCGGTCTTTACCATTGCTGGTTTCAGTTTTGCCGGTAGCGGACAAAATGCCGGCCTGGCATTTGTTAAATTCAAAGACTGGAGCGAGCGTAAGAGCACTGAGAATTCCGCGAATGCGATCATTGGTCGCGCGATGGGAGCATTTTCCCAGATCAAAGAAGCCTCAATTTTCGCGTTTAATATGCCGAGTATTCCCGAATTAGGCCAATCCACCGGTTTCGATCTCTATTTACAAGATCGCGGTGGTTTGGGGCATGACAAATTGATCGCCGCGCGTAATCAGTTACTCGGAATGGCAGCGAAAGATCCAGCATTGGTGCGTGTGCGCCCGAATGGTATGGAAGATACGCCGCAATACAATATCCGGGTCGATTACGAAAAAGCCATGGCGTTAGGCCTGTCCGTCGGTGATATTAACAGCACATTATCGACGGCCTGGGGCTCAAATTACGTCAATGATTTTATTGACCGGGGTCGGGTGAAGAAGGTGTATGTGCAAGCAGACGCCCAGTTCCGTATGCAACCAGAACATCTGCAACTGTGGTATGTACGTAATGCGCAGCAGCAGATGGTGCCATTCTCTTCGTTTGCCGAAGGTTTCTGGAGTTATGGCTCACCACGACTGGAACGTTATAACGGCTCGTCAGCGGTGGAAATTGTCGGCGAAGCGGCTCCGGGGAAAACCAGTGGTGAAGCCATGGCCGAGATGGCAAAACTGATCAGCCAACTACCGGATGGGATCGGTTATGAATGGACGGGAATGTCTTATCAAGAGCAAGTCTCGGGTAGTCAGGCACCTGCGCTGTATGCAATTTCATTGCTGGTCGTGTTCTTGAGCTTGGCCGCATTGTATGAGAGCTGGAGTATTCCGTTCTCGGTCATGTTGATCGTGCCACTGGGGGTCATCGGTGCTTTACTGGCCGCCACCACGCGCGGCCTGTCTAATGACATCTTCTTCCAGGTGGGTTTGTTGACGACTATCGGGTTATCAGCGAAAAACGCCATCCTGATTGTCGAGTTTGCCAAAGAACTGTTTGATAAAGGCATGGGCATCAAACAAGCGGTCATAGAGGCATCTCGTATGCGTTTACGTCCGATCTTGATGACCTCGATGGCCTTTATCTTAGGGGTGTTACCTTTGGTGATCAGTACCGGCGCCGGAGCCAGTGGCCGTAACGCGATCGGTACCGGTGTAACCGGCGGAATGATCGCAGCCACAGTGCTTGCTATTTTTTATGTACCGTGTTTTTTTGTACTCGTAATGAAGTATTTCAGTAAGCATCGCCATGCTTTACGTGCACCGTCTTCTGCGGAGAACCGTCATGATTAAACGCCCTATCGCGTTATTAGTATCCCTGTTATTGACAGGCTGTTCACTGGCGCCAGATTACCAGCGACCAGCGGCTCCTATCCCAGTCAATTATGAAACTAAAACTTCTCCGGCTGCTGTGCAAGCAACCGACTGGCAGCAGGTGTTTACTGATCCCGCATTGAAAAAACTGATTGATACTGCATTACAAAACAACCGCGACCTGCGCGTTGCCGTTTTGAATGTAGAAGCCTATCAGGCGCAATATCGGATCCAACGGGCCGCACAATTGCCTGATATTACAGCGACAGGTTACCAGGCGCGCCAACGTGTCACCGGCGGCACAATCAATAGCACCGATTCCGCTACCGTAGGCATCAGTGCTTATGAGTTGGATCTGTTTGGTCGGGTGCAAAGCCTGAAAGATCTGGCTTTGGAAAAATATCTGGCACAGGAAGAAACACAACGCAGCACCCAGCTCAGTTTGATTGCCAACGTCGCGACCGCATACATGACGCTGTTGGCGGATCACGATCTGTTCCGTCTGGCGGAACAAACAGCAAAAAGTTATGAACAAAGTTATCAGCTGATTCAACAGCGTTACGAAGCCGGGATCTCATCTTCACTGGATGTCAGCCAGTCGCGCAGTAATTTAGAAAGCGTGCGTTCCAGTCTGGCACAATACCGCCGTCAAGTGGCCCTCGATCAGAATGCGTTGCGTTTATTACTGGGTACCGATATTCCAGCCGGATTATCCAACGGTTTACCAGAGCAGGATCTGACGCTGCTGGCATCGCTGGGGGCCGATATGCCGTCATCACTGCTGACTCGCCGTCCGGATATTCTGGCCGTAGAACATGCACTGAAAGCGGCGAATGCCAACATTGGCGCTGCCCGCGCAGCATTTTTCCCCAGCATCAGCTTAACGGCAAATGCCGGCAGCATGAGTTCATCATTGAACAAACTGTTTGATGGCGGCACTGGCACCTGGTTGTTCCAGCCAAGCATCAACCTGCCAATCTTTGATTTTGGTAGCCGCGAAGCGCAGCTGGATGTCGCCAAAGTGCAGGAAAAAATCGAAGTTGCGACCTATGAAAAAGCCATTCAGACGGCCTTTAAAGAGGTCTCTGATGGTTTAGTGGCGCAAGAGGGTTATCGTGATCAATTACAAGCTCAACAAGCGCTGGTCGATGCTAACAAAACTTACTATCAGCTGGCACAAAGCCGCTATGAAAAAGGGGTCGATAGTTATCTGACCCTGTTGGATGCCCAGCGCTCTCTCTTTAGCGCCGAACAAGGCTTGGTTAGCACTCGTTTAGCGCTACTCAGCAACCGCGTCAGTTTGTTTAAAGCCATCGGTGGTGGCTGGCAACAGAAGTAATGGATCGTCATCGCCAAAATGAGGGAACCAAACTAAATCGTAACGGTTAAAGGATGGTTCTAACCTAGTAACAGGTTATTTTGGTATTTTCCGGCGTTTTGCCGAACCGGCTTCATATCATTGATATGAAGCCTTTTTTCTTTTTTGCCGCCACAACTCCCTTGCATCATTGCTGGTTTTTCCGCCAGCGATGCACTTTATAATTGCTTCTGTGCTAGTATTGCGCCGAATAACAGACCCTTAATTAAGTCAGTTTTGGTTGTATGAACAAAATCAGAAAATGCCTACTCAGTTGCGGATTACTGCTGCTACCTTCGCTCGCATCAGCCGAACCAGTCGCTGAATTCGTCGATACCCTGTTTATTGGTGGCGGCGTCATGCTGTTTCTTGCCGGTGTGTTACTGCTGTTAGTGCCCGGTCTATTTAAAACCGGCGTGCTCACGACATTACTGGCCGATATTTTATTTATGGCCCGGATGCTATTCCCCGATGCACTGGAAAAAAGTATTGCCGCCCAATCCGACTGGCAACCACTGATCGAATCTGCCTCTGTCGGTAGTGGACGTGTTTATGCTGCCGTCGGTGTTGCCATTATTGTGGTCAGTATCCTGTCGCTACGTTGGTTGTTGCGGTCATTTTTTATGCCATCCACCACGATCAAAAAAGCCGCACCACGTGCAGAGCGTGCGGCGGAGCCTGAACGAACAACAGCCACCAAACCAAGTCGCAACAAAACACGCCTGAATCGCGATCGTGAGGATTTTTCCGGCTACACCGAAGAACCACCAGCAGCACGACCAGAACCACCATCACCGCTCCATAACAAGCGTTTCCGTGTGCATGATTATCTGGAAAATTTAGAACATCAACAGCCACAAACCGAGACACCCGTTAAACAAGAAACTGAGCAACCGGCTATTCATTTTGGCCGCATTGAACGCTGAGGATGTCAAGTAATCACATGGATGCACATCAGAAACAATCATTACCGGCCATTACTCTGGCGGCTATCGGCGTGGTGTATGGCGATATCGGCACCAGCCCGCTGTATACATTACATGAATGTTTTTCTCCGCATATTGGATTAGCTCCCACTCAACCTGTGATCTTTGGTTTTTTATCACTGATCTTCTGGTCACAAGTGCTGATTGTTTCGCTTAAATACTTGGCTTTTGTGCTGCGAGCTGATAACCGTGGAGAGGGGGGAATATTAACCCTAATGTCACTAGCTGGACGCAATACCGATCCTAAAACGACCACTGTATTATTAGTATTAGGGCTCATTGGTGGCGGACTGTTCTATGGCGACAGCATTATTACCCCTGCCGTTTCCGTATTATCTGCACTGGAAGGCATGCAAGTCATCGCCCCCAATTTAAAAGAATTCGTCGTGCCCTGTTCTTTGATCGTACTCTTTATGCTGTTCTTTATTCAAAAACATGGGACCGCAAAAGTAGGAGGATTATTTGGTCCGATCATGGTTTGCTGGTTCCTCGTCTTGGGCATTTTAGGCTTAAAGCAAATTATTGCGAATCCGACGGTATTATCCGCTTTACACCCCAAATGGGCATTTCACTTTTTCATCCAGTATAAAATGACCGCATTTATTGCTCTTGGTGCCGTAGTTCTGTCCGTCACCGGGGGTGAAGCTTTGTATGCTGACATGGGGCATTTTGGCAAACATCCAATTCAGTTGGCATGGTTTACACTAGTCTCCCCGGCATTGATCCTGAATTATTTTGGTCAAGGTGCGCTGATCTTGTCTGACCCAGCGGCATTGGAAAATCCATTTTTCCTATTAGCGCCAACATGGGCATTAATACCACTGGTGTTGTTGTCGACAGCAGCGACTGTGATTGCCTCACAAGCCGTTATCTCTGGCGCATACTCCATGACCCGACAAGCGGTGCGGATGGGTTATCTGCCCAACATGACTATTTTGCATACGTCAGCAGTGGAAGAAGGTCAGATTTACATGCCATTTATTAACTGGCTGCTGTTTTTCTGCATCGTAATTATCGTTACCACTTTTGCCGAATCCAGCAAATTGGCCGCCGCATACGGCATCGCGGTAACGGGAACGATGGCAATCACCAGCATCCTGGCGTGCTATGTCGCGCGCTATAATTGGGATTGGTCTCGTGTCGTTGTGAAATATTTAGGAATCGCATTACTCTGTATCGATATCCCTTTTTTCGCGGCTAACTTGCTAAAAGTATTTGAGGGCGGCTGGTTACCTTTGGGGGTTGGCGCACTAACATTTGCAGTAATGGCAATCTGGAAGTGGGAACGCTTCCTACTATTGCGACAACTCAGTCGTATGAGCATGCCATTGGAAGCATTTGTAACTATGGTGGACAAAGAGTCACCAGCGAAAGTGCCTGGCACTGCTATTTACTTGTCTCGAACGCCACAAGGCATTCCGCATGCGTTGTTACATAATTTAAATCATAACCATGTACTGCACGAGCGCATCGTTTTGATGACGTTCCGTACTCAAGATGTCCCTTATGTTGACCCCGATCAGCATATAGAAATCAAAGAATTACCCAATAATATCTGGCGAATTTCAGTCACTTATGGCTTCCATGAGGCACCAGAAGTGAATGAAGTGTTCCGTCGTTGTGCGATGAAAGGGATGTCATTCAATCTGAATAACACTACCTTCTTTCTGTCGCGTGAAACGCTTATCCCGTCTCACCGCTCTATCGTCGCTCGGTTACGCGCAGCCTTATTTATTTGGATGAGCAAAAATTCACTGCGTACCAACGACTTCATTCACGTGCCCGCCGATCGGGTGGTGGAAATGGGCGTTCAGGTCGAAGTGTAAATCTATTTATTCGACGAGCCGGGGCCTGCCCCGGCTTTTTTGTCTGTTGGGTCTGTGCGTAACAACAGGTATACTCTTTTCACTGTATAAAAACCCACCCCTAAATCGCGCGGGTGGCGTACTATTTCTGGAGCTGCGATGGATATCTCCCACCTGCTGGATGGCCTGAACGATAAACAACGGGATGTGGTTGCCGCCCCGCAACAAAACATGCTGGTGCTGGCAGGTGCTGGTAGTGGTAAAACCCGTGTGTTAGTCCATCGTATTGCCTGGTTACTGCAAATAGAACAGGTTTCACCACACAGCATCTTGGCAGTGACCTTCACCAACAAAGCCTCGGCAGAAATGCGTGGGCGTATTGAACGTCTGCTAGGCAGTAGCCTGGGCGCCGGACGCGGTGGCATGTGGATCGGTACTTTCCATGGTCTGGCGCATCGCCTGCTGCGTGCGCATCCGCTGGATGCCAATCTGCCGGAGGATTTCCAGATCATCGACAGTGACGATCAATTGCGCCTGCTGAAACGTATTTTACGTAACCTGAATCTGGACGAGAAACAGTGGGTGCCACGCGCAGTGGCCGGTTATATCAATAACAAGAAAGATGAAGGTTTACGCCCGCAACACATTGATGCCTTTGATCCGGTCGGTCGGATCTATCAGCAAATTTATGCCACCTATCAAGCCACCTGCGATCGCGCCGGCTTGGTCGATTTTGCCGAATTACTGCTACGAGCGCACGAATTATGGCTGAATAAACCGCATCTGCTGGAACATTACCAGCAACGCTTCCGTCATATTTTGGTTGATGAATTTCAAGATACCAACGGTATTCAATACGCCTGGATCCGCATGCTGGCCGGAGACAGCAGCAAGGTGATGATCGTTGGTGACGATGATCAGTCGATCTATGGCTGGCGTGGTGCCCGGGTCGAAAATATTCAGCGTTTCATGCAGGATTTCTCTGACGTGCAGACCATCCGTCTGGAGCAAAACTACCGCTCCACCAGCACCATACTGAAAGCGGCCAACCAGCTGATCGCCAATAACTCCGCCCGTTTGGGTAAAGAATTATGGACCGACGGTGTCGCCGGCGAAGCCATCTCAGTTTATGCCGCGTTTAACGAAGTGGATGAAGCCCGTTTTATCGTCGGAAGGCTAAAAGCCTGGCGTGAGCAAGGTAACAGCCTGCTGGATGCGGCCATTCTGTATCGTAATAACGCCCAGTCGCGCATTCTGGAAGAAGCCTTGATGCAGGAATTACTGCCCTACCGGATCTATGGCGGCCTGCGTTTCTTTGAACGACAAGAAATTAAAGATGCCCTCGCCTATCTGCGGTTGGTCAGCAATCATGGCGATGATGCCTCGTTCGAGCGTGTGGTGAATACACCAACACGTGGTATCGGCGATCGCACCTTAGGTTTGATCCGCGAAGCCGCACGCGATCGCAGTCTGAACCTGTGGCAAGCCGCCTGGCAGCTGTGCGAACAGGGTGTATTGGCCGGGCGTGCCGCCAGTGCCGTACGTCATTTCCTGGCCCTGATCAATCAGCTGGAAAGCGACACCGAAGAATTACCGCTGCATGTGCAGGTTGACCGCGTGATCCGTCAATCTGGTTTGTGGACGCATTATGAAAACGAGAAAGGGGAAAAAGGCCAGTCGCGGATCGAAAACTTAGAAGAGCTGGTCAACGCGACCCGTTTGTTCCGCCCTGCTGAAGAATATCTGGATATGAGCCCGCTCACCGCCTTTCTGGCGCACGCCACGCTGGAGTCGGGTGACAAGCAGGCTGATGAATTTGAAGAAGCCGTGCAGCTGATGACGCTGCACAGCGCCAAAGGGTTGGAATTCCCGCTAGTGTTTATGGTTGGCGTTGAAGAAGGCATGTTCCCCAGCCAACAAAGTTCAGAAGAACCCGGCCGTCTCGAAGAAGAACGCCGCCTCTGTTATGTCGGTATGACCCGTGCCATGCAAAAACTCTATCTGACGCATGCTGAAAGCCGTCGGTTATACGGCAAAGAGAGCTACAACCGCCCCAGCCGTTTTCTCAAAGAGCTACCGAGTGACTGTCTGGAAGAGATCCGCTTACGCACACAGGTGAGCTGGAGCAACAGCGCACAATCACAAGGGCATTTTAGTCAGGAACGTCTGCAAGACAGCTTCAGCAGTACCGGTTTTAAACTGGGGCAACGGGTACTTCATCCTACTTTTGGGGAGGGTGTGGTGCTGAATTATGAAGGTGTCGGAGCACAAAGCCGGATCCAAGTTAATTTCGCTACTGCAGGCAGTAAATGGCTGGTTGTAGCTTATGCCCGTCTGGAAGCGCTTTAATCTACTGCTCCCAACACTCATCAGAACACTCAGGTGCTCAGGGAAAATTTTTTACCTGACCACCTGAGACGTACAATCAGTTACACCTCGATACCATTCACGCACTGAACACTCGACAACTCAGATCTACTATCTGTTCATGGTCAAACGAAACGGCCATAACTCATTTCTACATACTGGAGTAACCGATATGAAAAAACTGATTGCTGTTGCTGTTGCTGGTGTTATTGGTCTGGCTTCTTTCGCTGCTGCGGCAGCTGATACCGCTCCAGTTTCTGCAGCTGCGACAACCGAAGCTGCTGCACCAGCGAAAGCTGCGGTTAAAAAAGTAACCCATAAAAAAGCCACTGCGGTACACAAAACTGTTGCGAAGAAAAAAGCACACAAAGCAGTTGCTAAGAAAAAAGTGGTAAAACCAGCTCCAGCTGAAGTAGCACCAGCTACTCCAGCACAATAATCCAGTGTGACTTAGCAGTACGCTGCTGTACGTTAAAAGGGGAAGGCAACTTCCCCTCTTTTCTGTTATCCGGGAGGTCGGACTTATTACCCTGACCAGTGATAACCAACTCTTCTGTGCCTCCCGGTCCCTCATTTCGTGATCACCTCACCGCCATCCTCATTAAAGGATGCGACTAACACCCTATTTGCACTACACTCTGTAACAGCATAGACATTAAAACAGGGATGTAATTTATGACCGGATTTCTGGTGGTGTTAGGGCTGCTCTTGCTCGTAACATTCTGGTTAATTTCTATTTATAACCAATTGGTGACACTCAAAGGCCGTTATCAGAATGGCTTTGCGCAAATCGAAGTACAACTCAAGCGCCGTTATGACTTGATCCCGAATCTGGTCGAAACAGCGAAGGGTTATTTACAACATGAAAGCCAAACCCTGACAGCAGTAACCGAAGCTCGTAACGCAGCACTGGCCGGGCTAAAAGCGGCAACCGCAGCGCCAGGCAGTTCACAGGCAATGCAACAATTGGCTGCTGCTGAACAACAACTACAGGGTGCCTTGCAAGGTCTGAGTGTGCAGATCGAAGCCTATCCTGATCTAAAAGCAAATCAAAACATGCTGCAATTATCCGAAGAGCTGACGGCCACAGAAAACCGCGTCGCTTTCGCTCGCCAAGGATTTAATGACAGCGTGACCGCCTACAACATTTATCGTAATCAATTCCCTAATACATTAGTTGCTAACCGTTTTGGACATACAACCGATGCTTCATTACTGGAAATAGAAAATCCACAGGAATACCGCCAAGCACCAAAAGTCAGCTTCTAAGTACGGATAACTCATGGATTTTTATCGTTATCAGGATCAAGCAAAAAAGCTCAGCACGCGCTTGCTCATTCTGTTTTTCGCAGGCCTCATCAGTTTATCAGCCGCACTGACGCTGGCCGGTTTATTCCTGTGGCAGCTGACCGATCAGGTGATCCATATCGATACCAACAGCCAATTCTGGCATTGGTACGTGATCGGTAATATCACCATTTTCGCCGCCTTAGTGCTGATCACACTGCTGAAATATTCCAGCTTATGTAAAGGTGGCCGGGTAGTGGCCGAAACACTCGGTGCCCGTTATGTACACGTGAATACACAAGATCCTGGCGATCATCGACTGCGAAATGTCGTGGAAGAGATGGCGCTGGCCGCGGGGATGCCAGTACCGAGTGTGTATGTGCTGGATGAAGAACCCGGGATCAATGCCTTTGCTGCCGGCATGGGCATTAATGATGCGGTCATAGTGGTAACGCAAGGTGCAATCAGTTATCTCACACGCGATGAGTTACAAGCGGTCGTCGCGCATGAATTCAGCCATATTCAACATGGTGATATACGGTTGAATCAGCAATTGGCAGCACTAATTGGTAGTTTGATGTTTCTCGGTGAACTCGGGCGTTGGTTATCGCAAGGCACAGGTCGAGGACGTCATCATCATGGCTTAGGCGGCTCGCAAAACAAAAGCAGTTCTGCCGTGCCTTTTTTTGGTTTAACCCTGATGTTACTGGGTGCCGCTGGTACTGTTTGGGGAAAGCTGATGAAATCAGCACTGAATCGGCAACGCGAATTTCTGGCCGATGCCTCCGCAGTACAATTCACCCGCTATTCAGCACCGCTCGCCAGTGCCTTAAAAAAAGTCGGCGGACATCGTTATGCCTCGCTGATCTTCCACCCACAGGCGGAAACATTTAGTCATCTGTTTTTCAGCCAGGGATTATCGCAGAATTTTCGCGGTTGGCTGGCGAGTCATCCCCCGTTACAAGAGCGGATCCGACGCTTAGAGCCTGATTGGGATGGTATGTATTATTCCAATCTGCAACCAATGGCCGATGAGCCGCCACCGCCGTTGCCATCTGCATTTACTGCCGCCGTCCAGCTAAAAGCCGCCGGCAATAGTGATCTGGCAACCTTGTTGTTAGCGCAAAGCGCGCTGGCTCTTGCGCCGGTAGATAAACCCAATGCTGTCGTGCCAGATACGCAAAATAATACGCCGCAAGGGCCGACTTCAGAAACAGAGCCCGTGTTATATGACACGACCGCACCCAGTGAGTGGTTGCCATTATTACCTGATACCTTGGTAAAGGCTGCCCGTTCGCCCTTTGATGCGCGTTTCTTGCTATACCGTCTGGTATTAGCCGATGATCAACCCACACGGCAGATACAACGTGATTTATTAGGGCAAGAAACATCGGCGGTTGCTGCTTTGGCACAACAGAAAATTCCTTGTGGTCTACGACTGGCGCTGGTTGAGCTGGCGATCCCATCACTCAAAGAGCTGACAGCAGAACAATATCAAGCATTTCACAACATGCTGTGGCAATTGATCCAAGCCGACCAGCAAACCTCGTTTGCGGAATGGTTACTTTACCGCATGCTGACCCATCAGCTGACTCCGCACTTTAGTCATGAGGCGCGTCAGTTTGTAAAATATCGGGACATCAACACCGTCATGCCAGCCATAGAACAATGGCTCAGTTATCTGGCTTATCAGGCCGATAACGACCAGGATACTGCGCGCATTTTTTCCGCGGGCGTTGCGCAATTACCACAAGCTGCGCTCACATTACAGCCGCCGCCCACACAGGATGTGCTCGGCAATGCATTAGATCAGCTACAACAAAGCAGCCCAGCGATCCGCTTTAATTTCTTACAGGCTATAGTGAGAGCGATCGAATACGATGGAAAAATATCGGCCCATGAAGCCGAGTTATTCCAGATGCTAACCTATTGTCTGGATTGCCCGATCCCGCCACCGCAAATTTTAAACGAGACAAAAAAAACAGCACATTAAGTGCTGTTTTCATATCGTGAATATTGTTGAATTACTTGGCTGGTGCGGCTTGGCTGGCAGGCACTTGAATCGCAGGTGCCATCGCTTGCAGGATCTTTTTCGTGATCAACGAATAGCGCTTACCAAAATTATGCCCGCCAGAAAGTTGCGTCAGTGTCACGTTGCTCTGTTTGCTTAACAGCGGACAAAGATCGCCCTCTTCAACTTCGCTGTACATGCATAACAGCGGTATATCCTGAATTTTTTTCACTTCCGGCAGCGTTGGATAACGGCCAGCAGCACTGGTTTGTAACCAGTCGGATACATGAATTTCGAAATTGGAGCTGATCGACGGCACCAGCATCACACCACCTACGATCATTTTGCGATATTCCGGCGATAGGCGATTAACCGCAAAGGGGAATGTTTCTGCGCCGAATGAATAACCAATCAAGATAACTCGGGAACGTTGCCATGCTTTCGAGTAATACGCCAAGATCCGCTGAAAATCTTTAGTGGTCTGTTCTGGTGTCTTGAAGCTCCAGAAATAAGTCAGCGTACTCCAGCCAACAACCGGCATCCCCTGTTTGACCAGATTCTCAGATACCGTGGTGTCCAGTTCCGCCCAGCCACCATCGCCGGAGAAAAAAACCACCATCGGTTTATCTTTATCTGCCGGGTTAACTTGTGTCACTGGCAATGTATCCAGTTCTAAATCATCAACTGGCGTTGCAGCTGACGCGGAAAACGACAGCTGCAGAGAACACAACATTAACAATGCAGTAATGCACCAGCGAATTACCATTGGAACTCCTACTTACGAATAGTACCTAACATGCCACGGCTAATTAACGAGGCAGTATTGGCCAGAATACGTGGCAAACGCAACCCGCCTTGACTCACCAGATAACTGGGGCGCCATTGCGGCTGATATTTTTCTTTAAAACGGCGCAAACCTTGGAAATTATAGAAGCGATTACCTTTGGCAAACAGCAACTGCCCCAGCTTATTCCAGTATGAAGCCAGCGGGTGGCGCGACATACCCGACATCGGTGCCATACCCAAATTAAAAGTACGATAGCCCTGTGCTTTACCCCATTGCAGTAACTCAATGAACAAGAAGTCCATAACACCACCCGGTGAACGCTCTGGATCATAACGCATCAGATCCACTGATAACTCGGTTTTACTGTCAGTTGTCCAGACATTGGCAAAACCTACCGGTTCGCCATTACACCAAGCCAGTGCCAGCGGACAACGACACAGATAATCCGTTTCAAAACGTCCAACCGAAAAGCCTTTTTCCCGAACCTGCTTCTCCCCCATCCAAGCATCCGAGATGGCTTGCAGTTGTGGCAGATAAGTGTGTACGTCAGCGGCATCAATCCATTGGAAACTCAGACCATCACGTTGTGTCTTGGCATATGTTTGGCGCAAGCTCTTACGTGAACTCCCTTCCAAGGTAAATTTACTCAGATCAATAATGGCCTCTTCACCCAATTTCAGTGGTGTTAAACCCAGCTCAAGATAATGTGGCAAATATTCATTACTGACTTCATAAAAGACCGGCCACGCATCGTAGTTGTCACACAGCTCGCGGAACTGCCACAACAACTCATCGTAATACTCTTCCGGCCCGATCGGATCACCCAACACAATCCAGCTGCGACCTTCCATACCGTACATCAAAAAGGCTTCGCGGCTTGGATGGAACAACAGATATTTGTCGCCTAACAACGCAAGATAACCTTGTGTACGGCCGTAACGTTGCACCAGATTAAACGCTAACAGCTGTTCATCCTGCGAAGGCAGATCAGGTTGCATGCGGATCGGGCGCAATAAATGGTGCAAGCCATAAGCACAAGCCACAATAGCCACCAAGACCCCCGCCCGCATTGCACGCGGCGCATTGTGGAACAGGGTAAATTCCCACCACAATTCATTCCGGTATTCGACATGTTTGTAGGAAAAGAAAATCAGCCATACGGTACCCAACAGCACCGCTAATATCGCCAGCGTCCAGTTCAGCGAGAACGGTTCATTTTGCAAACGACCTTTGCGATAGAACAAGTGGCGACAAGGTAACAGACAAGCCAGGATCAAAGCAGATAACGACGCTTCTTCCCAATCCAAACCTTTTAATAACGAAAATACGGTACTGGCAGCCAGCAACAGTGACGTGAGCGTGAAAGCCGCGTCGTAACGACGTTGCAGACGATGCGCCAACAGCAACAAGGCAAAACCGATCAAGCTACCCGCCAGATGCGAAACTTCCAGCAAAGGTAACGGCAAGACATCTTGTAACCAGAGCAAACGAGTATCAACGGCCGGTGTGGCACCAGAAAACAGCAATACAGCACCGGTGATAAATACCGCAATACTCAACAACGGCGGTAACACCAGATTTAAGCCCTGAAACGGCGCCAGCCATTGTTTTAACTTGTCTTTATGTTGCAGCATTTCGATACCGACAAATAACGTCAGGCTGATCAAAAATGGCAGTAGATAATAGATAACACGGAACAGGATCAAGGCACCGAGAATATGCCCAGGCAGCATGAAAGGACTTAGCACCAGCGTGACGATTGACTCAAAAATACCGAGCCCGCCCGGTACATGCGCCAAAACACCAATCAGGTTAGCGGCCACAAATACCGCCAACACGGACCAATAAGTAACACCCGGCGTCTCTGGCAACAGACTAAAGAAAATAGCACCCGCTAATAACCAATCACAACTGGCCACCAGTAACTGACTGGATGCCTGAGCAAAGGAGGGCATTTGCCAGCGATGATGACGCCAAGACAATGGTTCACGGCGGAAAAAAGCTAAGAATAAATAACCAATAGCAACCGCAGCACAAGCACCGCCAATGGCCTGCAGTGATGAAGTCAGCCACAAAGGAAGTGGTAACGCTGTCGGTAACGTTTTAACGCCCAACAATAACGCAATGCCACCGACCAGAAACAAACCGAGAAAGAAAGTCACCGAGCAAAACACAATCACCCGGGCAATCTGGCCGGGATTTAAACCGGCTGCGGTATAAAAACGATAACGCACGGATGCGCCGGTTAATAATGAAAAACCGAGCGTATTAGAAAACGTGTAACCGATAAAAGAGGTCAAAGCCACCTTTTGATAAGGCACTTGAGCCCCCACCTGGCGGATCGCCATCCAGTCGTAACCGGTGAGTAACACGTAATTCAGAAAGGTAAAGATCAGCGCTTTGAATAATAAAGAGCCCGGAACTTCCCGCACATGAGTGACTACATCATTCCACCGATATTCATGATCCAGATGATATAAAACACTTAATGCCAAACCTAACAATAACAGGCTGACCGCAACCCCTAACCATCCTCGTAACCGAGACATCCTTTGTATCCTTGAACTCTGACCAGAGATAACCATTCTAAATAATGGCGCCTATGATCACTCAGCTTGCATGGCCAGACAAGACTCTGATAGCAAAGGATGTAAAGTATTATCAAGTTTGCGGGCTATAACGCCTGTTCAATGGTCAGATGAACCAAGCGCGATTGCTGCTGTAGTGCCTGTCGTAAGGCAATAATTGAGCCTTCTGAGGATACAGCCAAGCCAATAATGGCCGCATATCGTTGCTCACCAATACGCCAGACATGCAGATCTTCTATCTGCAAATCATGCTCTTCTGCAGTTTGCAAAATCGCGGCTCGCATAGATGTTTCTGTATTGGCATCAATCAGGATCAGGCTACTTTCTTTTACCAAACCCCAAGCCCAAACCAAAATAACCACACCGCCAATGATCCCCATCAGCGGATCTAACCAGGCCGCGCCCCACCACAAACCACCAAGTAAAGCGAAAATCGCCAAGACTGATGTCGCCGCATCGGTTAACACATGAATATAGGCTGCTTTCTTATTCAAATCATGATGACCATGATGGTCGTGGTCGTGGTCGTGGTCGTGGTCGTGGTCGTGGTCGTGGTCGTGGTCGTGGTCGTGGTCGTGGTCGTGGTCGTGGTCGTGGTCGTGGTCGTGGTCGTGGTCGTGGTCGTGGTCGTGGTCGTGGTCGTCAGCATGATGCCCATGCGAATGGCCATGTCCAATACCATGATGATGCTCATCGCCTAATAACCAGGCACTAAACAGATTTACCGCCAACCCAACCACCGCCACCATCATGGATTCAATATAATTGATATGACCAGGGTTACTCAGGCGGGAAACTGATTCGGCGATCATGGAAAAAGCCACAACAGCTAAAATTAACGCGCTGGTATAAGCTCCCAGTACTTCGATTTTCCAGGTACCAAACGCTAAACGGTGATCGCCTGCCAGACGACGCGATAAGGCATAGGCCAGCAAGGAAATACCCAGTGCCAGCGCGTGCGTGCTCATATGCCAGCCATCGGCCAATAACGCCATGGAATGAAATAACCAGCCAGCAAAAATCTCAACCACCATCATCACGACTGTCAGCATGACCACCCAGCGGATACGCTGTTCAGCCCCTTGATGTGGTCGTTGAAAAGCAGCTGCCTGACAGCACTGCATCATTTCCTTAACGCTTGACATACAATCCTCGCTGACTGAAAAAGTCTGTGCTACAACAGAGTTGATATTGAGAGTTATTATTAAGTATATACTCCCCCCCAGTATAAACAAGGATCTTTAATGAGCCATACGCTGAAGCATAAAAAGCCACTATTGAACCGAGTTCGCCGCTTGAAAGGCCAATTGGAAGCACTGGAACGTGCTCTCGACGAAGAGACTGGTTGTTATCCGATCCTGCAACAGATCACCGCGATCCGGGGTGCGATTAATGGGTTAATGGCGACGGTGATTGAAGGACATATCCGGGAACACATGCAACCATTACTGGAACAGGAAGAACCTGAGGCCACAGAAGAACTGATTAAAGTATTGCGTTCTTATCTCAAATAATCCGCGATGCACCACTTTTGTCCGCAATATTTTGGCGTTTTTAGCATTTTTTGCCCTTTTTAGTAGCAAAATGCAGCAATGAATGGGATATTTCCACTACTCCGGATGGTTATTGCAGCAAAAAGCTCGATCAGAATATGAATCGACTGCTGCATTGTTGTGCGTGTCAGGTTTATAGCAGCGCAATCAGCTACCACCGGTTTACAGGAGTTAATGATTTACCCACTATCAGTGCCAGGGATTTTTTATGCGCCAAACCCCCCCATTATTTGTTCGACTCATTAATAACACCAGTCTGGTTACTCAGATCCTGATTGGTATGGTTGCTGGTATCTTGCTGGCTAACTTTGTTCCTTCCGCCGCTAAAACAGCAGGCCTGATGGGAACCTTATTTGTTGGCGCCCTGAAAGCAGTAGCCCCAGTGCTGGTCTTGCTACTGGTGACCGACTCGATTGCCGGACATAAACAAGGCCAGAAAACCAGTATCCGCCCCCTGTTGATTTTGTATCTGTTTGGTACTTTCTGTGCAGCCGCTGTTGCCGTCGTGGCCAGCTTTGCCTTTCCGTCGGTGTTACATCTCAGTACACAAAATGCGGATATCGTACCGCCGGGCGGCATTACCGAAGTATTAAACACTCTATTATTCAGTGTGGTCGCAAATCCGGTGAAAGCGCTGCTGGAAGGTAATTACATCGGTATTCTGGCCTGGGCGATTGCCCTTGGTCTGTCGCTGCGCCATGCCGGTGAAACCACCAAAACCGTGATTACTGATCTGTCGAATGCAGTTTCTTCAATTGTGCGTGGCGTGATCCGTTGTGCACCGCTGGGGATCATGGGTCTGGTCGCGTCTACATTTGCCGAAACCGGCTTCAGCGCGCTGCTGGGTTATGCTCATCTGCTGGCCGTGCTGATCGGCTGTATGGTGTTTGTGGCTTTAGTCGTGAATCCATTGATTGTGTTCTGGAAAATAAAGCGTAACCCGTTTCCTCTGGTGTTCATGTGCTTAAAAGAAAGTGGTGTGACCGCCTTCTTTACCCGCAGTTCTGCCGCCAATATTCCTGTGAATATGGCATTGTGTGAAAAACTGCGTTTGCCGGAAGAAACTTACGCCGTGTCAATTCCATTGGGTGCGACCATCAATATGGCCGGTGCCGCAATCACGATTACCGTATTGAGTATGGCTGCCGTGCACACGCTGGGTATCCATATTGATATCGCTACGGCGGTCTTACTGAGTGTTGTGGCAACGATCAGTGCCTGTGGTGCATCGGGTGTGGCGGGTGGTTCACTGCTGTTGATCCCGCTGGCTTGTAGCTTGTTTGGCATCAGCAATGATGTCGCGATGCAAGTCGTGGCAGTTGGTTTCATCATCGGTGTATTACAAGATTCATCAGAAACCGCATTGAACAGTTCCACCGACGTACTGTTCACAGCTGCAGCCTGTATGGCGGAAGATGCCGACTTGCATGAAAACAATCTGCAGGAAGATGTGGATCTGGCTTAAATAACGCAAGCAGTATCCCATATAAAAGGGCTCTCAAACGAGAGCCCTTGTTACATAAAAAACCCAGCTGATCTTCCCATAACAAACACTCAGACCTTCATCAGTACTGTCTTGATTTCCATGTATTTCTCTAACGAATGCAGTGATTTATCCCGGCCATTACCCGACTGTTTATAACCGCCAAATGGTAAGTTTTGATCACCACTCTCTTCATAGCAGTTCACCCACACTGAACCCGCCCGCAGCTTACGCGACATGCGATGCGCCACACTGATATTTTGCGTCCACACCCCAGCACCCAGCCCGTAAATGGAACTGTTGGCAATGCGCAGCGCTTCTTCTTCATCATCAAAAACTACCAGCGTACACACCGGACCAAAGATCTCTTCCTGTGCAATGCGGGTATCCGGCGCACTCACAAACAAAGTCGGTGGAATAAACCAGCCTTGTTCACCACTCACAGCTTCGCCACCGAAGATCAGTTCAGCCTCTTTTTTCCCTAGTTCGATATAACTCATGACTTTATCGAACTGGGCTTGATCGATGATCGCCCCCATCAAAGTGCTTGGATCCAGCGGATCTGCCGGCTGCCATGCTTTAGCGGCTGCCGTTAACAGCACAACAAATTCTTCGTACACGGCACGTTGTATCAAAACACGAGAACCCGCCGAGCACATTTCCCCTTGGTTAAAGAAGATGCCTGCCGCCACCCCTTCCGCTGCCGCCGACAGATCGGCATCGGCCATGACGATGTTGGCCGACTTGCCGCCCAACTCCAACCAGACCCGTTTCAAATTGGAAGCAGCCGCCTCTTTTGCTATCTGCCGCCCGACCGTGGTTGAACCAGTGAAAGTGACGCAATCAACATCCTGGTGTTGTGCCAGTAACTGCCCAACCACACCATCACCCGGCAGCACATTAAACACACCATCCGGAATGCCGGCTTGTTTGGCTAGCGCAGCTACCTTGATCGCCGTTAACGGTGACTTCTCTGATGGTTTCAAAATGACTGAATTGCCTGCTGCTAACGCGGGGGCAAATTTCCAACTCGCCATCATCAATGGGAAATTCCATGGCACGATAGCCGCCACCACCCCCATCGGTTCATGGCTGATTACCGCGTGTAAATTGGCCGCGATATCCGGCACCTCGCCATGGATCTTGTCGATCGCCTCGGCAAACCACTGCACACAATAGGCGGTGTTATTAATATCAATGCCCATCGCATGGCTGATCGGTTTGCCAGTATCCAGCGCTTCCAACAACGCTAATTCATCTGCATGCTCGCGGATCAGTGCCGCCCACGCCAATAAAATATGTTTGCGTTCGCGCGCTGGTAAACCAGCCCAACTACCGTGGTCAAATTGCGCTTTGGCACAATCGACTGCGGCATCCACTTCCGCAGGGCCACATGCCACCACCTGCGTTAATACCTTGCCAGTCGCCGGATTTCGCACCGGAAACGTCATCTCTGATTGCGCCGTAACATATTGCCCGGCAATAAACGCTCTGGATTCAATAGAGAGAGTTGTCGTCATCGATTGCCATTCAGCATAAGTCCGCATACCCACCTCTTTTTTTTATTGATTTATACTTGAGTCAGAACACAAAGCAGTTTTCAGGCCAGTACCCTGTTTTGTTTCATAGCGTAATCAGCTTGTAATCAGTAACGCATACCATCAGTGCATTTCTTGTGCAAAAAGCGCCACATTAGTGCAACTCTGTCTGTTAACAGCACATATTCCGGTGTAATCAGGCTATTTCTGATGGCATCAAATTTGCTCTGTTTCATAAGAAGCTATCTACCGAGTTAGCGTAATAAGGAGTGCCTATGCGCCCGCATTCAATCATATCCCGATGTCCCGGCTTAAGCCTTGACTCACTTGCCCCATTACCGATGCATTGCCCTGCCTTCTTTTTGCCTGCGCCGTTCCACCAGCATCTTATCGCCCCTGCAGCCACCTAGCGCTGACATCTCAATTGCTCTCCTTACGTAGCGTTTACGTTATTACATTTTGAGTTAAAGGGTGTCTTTCCGTTAAGGTCAGACAACAACAGTATGTCGTTACCTATGGTTGGTGTGATTTGCTGTCATTGGCAGATCAAAGATGAACGTTATTTCCATCTGGCAAGCGATCAATATGTCGATGCTGTGCGCGTAGGTGCGGGTGGGTTTCCACTGCTGATCCCGGCCTTGCAAGATAACTTGCCCATTTCGCAATTACTGGGGGCGCTCGATGGCCTGCTGTTTACCGGCAGCCCGTCGAATATCGAGCCCTATCACTATGGCGGCTTACCGCTGGATAACGATTTTAATGACCCCATCCGCGATGCAACGACGCTGCCACTGATCAGAGCTGCCGTTGCGCAAGGTGTGCCGGTATTGGGCATCTGTCGCGGCTTTCAGGAGATGAATGTCGCATTTGGTGGCTCGCTTTATCAGAAAGTGCACGAACAGCCAGGCATGCTGGATCACCGCGATATCGGCAACACCGCCGACGAAAAATACTGCCGAATCGCTCACCCGATCCATTTTGCTGAGCAAGGGTTGTTACAGCAATGGACAGGCCAAACCTACGCGATGGTCAACTCACTGCATCACCAAGGGGTGCAGGAGTTAGCCAGCCAACTGACGGTGGAAGCCACTGCCCCCGATGGTTTAATCGAAGCGTTCAGCGTCATGGATGCCCCGAGTTTTAGTTTTGCCGTGCAATGGCACCCCGAGTGGCGGCATCAGGAAAACCCGTTATCGCAGGCCATTTTTCAGGCTTTTGGCCGTGCTTGCCGTGAACATCATGCAACCCGCCACGGACTCTACCCCCACGGATTGGAGATAACGCCATGAGTATCATCAGCGATTGGATGCGCGAACACCGCATCACCGAAGTGGAATGCATCACGCCCGACTTCACCGGCATTGCGCGCGGTAAAATTATTCCGAAAGAGAAATTCAGTGAAGAAGATGGCATGCGCCTGCCGCAAGTGGTGCTGGCGCAAACCGTGACCGGTGAATATGCCGAAAATATCATCCCGAATACCGATCCCGACATGATCTTGCTGCCTGACCCGAACAGTTTACGGCTGGTGCCGTGGGCGAAAGACCCGGTGGCGCAGTTGATCCACGACTGCTTTCATTTTGATGGCTCACCGGTTGAGATCGCGCCGCGTTATGTGCTGCGTCGCGTACTGGCGCTGTATGCCGAAATGGGCTGGGAACCCATTGTGGCACCGGAGATGGAGTTTTATCTGGTGGAAGTAAACCGTGACCCTGACCTGCCGCTGCGCCCACCGGTGGGTCGAACAGGGCGACCAGAAACCGGTCGCAAGGCTTACTCGATTGATGCGGTCAACGAATATGACGATCTGTTTGAAGATGTGTATGACTACTGCGACGTGCAAAACCTGCAGATTGACACCTTGATCCACGAGATCGGTGCCTGCCAGATGGAGATCAACTTCCTGCACGGCGAGCCGCTGGATCTCGCCGATCAGGTGTTTCTGTTTAAACGCACGGTGCGGGAAGCGGCGATCCGTCGCAACATGTACGCCACCTTTATGGCGAAACCGATGGAAAACGAACCCGGCTCCGCCATGCACATTCACATGAGCATTAAAGATAAAACGACGGGTGAAAATGTGTTTTCGCTGCCTGACGGGCGCGCCAGTGAACATTTTTATCATGCGATTGGCGGCATGCAGGCCTATCTGCCGGAAGTGATCGCGCTGATGGCTCCCTTTGTAAACAGCTATCGCCGCCTGACCCGCTATTGGGCGGCGCCAATCAATGTGCAGTGGGGTTATGACAATCGCTCTTGCGGCATCCGAGTGCCGCATTCCAACCCCGCTGCGCGGCGCATTGAAAACCGCCTGCCCGGTGTGGATAGCAACCCTTATCTGGCACTGGCAGCCACCTTGGCCAGCGCCTATCTCGGCATCAAAAATCAGATGCAACCGACCGAGCCGCTGACCAGTGATGCCTACGGTTTACCGAGTGTGTTCCCGCACGATCTGGATGAAGCCGTCAGCCATCTGCGCGCCTGCCAGCCAATCCGGGAAGTCTTGGGTGAGCAGTTTGTCGATGCGTTTTGTGCCGTGAAAGAGGCGGAATACATCGAATACAAGCGCGTGATCAGCCCGTGGGAACGTAAACACCTGTTGCTGCATGTGTAAGATCGGAGAGCACTTATGAATAACCCACTGATTTACTCAACCAATAATCGCAACGGCAACCCGGAAACCCAACGCTGGCAGGAGATGGATGCCGCGCATCACCTGCACCCATTTTCGGATGCTGCCGCGTTAAATGCGCAAGGCAGTCGCGTGATCACCAAAGGCGATGGTGTTTATCTCTATGATTCAGAAGGTAATAAGATCTTCGATGCCATGTCGGGGTTGTGGTGTGTCAACATCGGTTACGGGCGCAAAGAACTGGCGGAAGCTGCGTATAACCAGATTTTAGAGCTGCCGTTTTACAATACCTTTTTCAAAACCACCCATCCGCCCGTAGCTGAGTTATCAGAACTGGTCACCAAAGTCGCACCGACCGGTTTTAACCATATTTTTTATACCAACTCCGGTTCGGAAGGCAATGACACCGTGATCCGCATGGTGCGCCATTACTGGGCCAGCCTCGGTCAGCCGAAGAAAAAGGTCATCATCTCACGCACTAACGCCTATCACGGCTCGACCATTGGTGGCGCCAGCTTGAGCGGCATGGATTACATGCATGCTCAGGGCGATCTGCCGATCCCCAATATCACGCATATTGAACAGCCGTATTGGTATGCCAATGGCGGCGATTTATCGCCGGAAGAGTACGGCATTAAGGCCGCGCGCGAACTGGAGAAAAAAATCCTCGAAGTCGGTGTGGAAAACGTGGCCGCCTTTATCGGCGAACCCGTGCAAGGGGCTGGCGGCATCATCATTCCACCCACCACTTACTGGCCAGAAATTCAGCGCATTTGCGGTCATTACGGCATTTTGCTGATTGCCGATGAGGTGATTTGTGGTTTTGGCCGCACCGGTGAATGGTTTGGCAGCGATTATTACGGCATCAAACCACATCTGATGACCATCGCGAAAGGGCTGTCGTCGGGTTATATGCCGATTGGCGGCGTGCTGGTGCATGACAGTATTGCCGAAGTGCTGATGCAGGCGGGTGATTTCAACCACGGCTTCACCTACTCCGGTCATCCGGTCGCGTGTGCGGTCGCAGCGGCGAATATCCGCATTTTGCAAAAAGAGCGCATCATCGAAAAGATGAAGGCAGAAGTGATGCCCTATGCCCACCAGCGCTGGCATGATGCATTTGATGATCATCCACTGGTTGATGATGTGCGCAGTCTCGGTTATTTCTTTGCCATCACTTTGGTGGAAGATAAAGCCAGTCGCAAACGCTTTGCCAATGGTGATGAGTTAGCGCTGCAATGCCGTGATGTCTGTTTTAAGAATAATCTCATCATGCGTGCCACCCACGACAGCATGATCGCCGCACCGCCATTGGTGATGACACGCAAACAGGTCGATGAATTTGTTGATCTGGCGCGACGTTGTGTCGATGAGTTTCAGCATCAGCTCATTAACCGTTAAATAAAAAAGCCACCGAAGGTGGCTTTTTCTTCATCATCCCTGCTTTTGCGTAACCGGTTGATAACCAATCTGAGCATTCAGGTCTTCACTTAACACCTGCGCAATTTCATGCAGTTGCGCGACTTCATCTGGTATACACACACCGACTTTACCGGTGTCCAACGCTTGACGCACAACTTTGATTTGATTGCCTTGCTGTTTATATTTTGCCATGTAGTGGAAACGACCACGGGCAATATCCTGATCCTGCGGTAAGAACTGCACTTTCAGGTTATCCGGTAAACGGATCGTCGTTTCCTCCACCACACTGGACGGATGACAAACCCGATTCAACTTCCGCATTGGCGCCTCGGTCAAATACAGATAATCAACCAGATTGGTCGGCGCAGCAAAACCAGCCGGCACCGGGAACGCACCGTATTGTTTCATCGGCATATGGTTGCTTAAACGATAATCTGAGCTGATTTGGTAAGAGTCATTCAACGCATAAGGATCGGTTTTGTGTAACGTCCCGCTACCGCGCTGCAAACCAAACCGCAGGTGCTGTTTCACAAATTGATCTTCACGATGTGGATCAATCCCCAGCACCATACCACGCAGTGCCAGATTATAAGAACCTAACGCTTGGATCTGCGTTTTGCCGGTCCACTTGCCTTCGCTGTTCAGCTCCAGATTACTGGAAATTCGTAACGCATCGCTTTGGGCGGCAGTCAGTGGTGTCGTTGCCAGGGTGCCGTCTTCACGCAATACCGGTTTGCCACTGTCATCAAACGGCAATGAACCAAATGGGATCAGCTCGGCCGTCGCATCCAAATACGTTTTCAATTCCGGCACATATAAAATGGCATGATTAAAACTCACTGAATTGGCCACTTTAGCGCGATAAAAACTGCTACCCAAATTGATCAACACCTGCTGGCTAGGAATATCTTTCGCTGCCAGCAAGGCCTGTAACAGCGTTGCTTTATCTTTGCAGTCACCATAACGATTTTGCAGGATATCTTCGGCTTTATGCGGCACTATCCCGCCGTTACCCAGCCAGATCCCCACATAGCGAATGTTGATGCGCACCCAGTCATACAATGCTTTTGCTTGATCATCACGTTCCGTTTTACCGGCAGTAATTTTGTCAGCCAATTGACGAATTGACTCGGTAGGCAGCGCTTTATCAGCTGAGCCTTGATGGTAAGCCGCTGCCAGCTGCTTCCAGTCAGCAAAAGAACTCATCACGATCAACGGGGCATAATCCATCGCGGACACATAATCATCGCCGTGGATTTGGCTTGCTTTCGGTTGGCGATAGCTCCAGTAATAATGACGCTGACCATCTTTTTCTGTCACTTTCGCAGCCTGCCAGCCACGCACATCCAATTTTAACGCAGGCATGCTGACCGGTTGTGACAACGAAACTTCAGCCAGATCAACGACCACCGCCGGATTCACCGATTCGGTTTCCGTAAACTGGTTTTTAAATGAGCCTTCTGTAACCTTGAGGGTTGATTGCAATACAACCTGATCACCTACCTCGACGTCAGGGGTAAGCAAACGAGCGATATTTATAATCGGAATATTGCGGTGCGCCTTGTGCCGCGGGATCTTCCTGCGTGAAGATCTTATCTTCACTCACCATCAGTTTCCGGCCATCCGCTTTCTGGGTGTAAGCATGAATCGCAGTAAATTGTTCCCGTTTACTGCTAAAACCCAAACTATCACTGGCGATCATCTCCACCCCTTCTTTGGTCAGTGGCTGGATGATCTGCTCTTCCGTTTTGGTATAAGAGCCATCGGCATTTAACTGATAATTTACCTGCGAATGTACAATCTTCAACAATGGAGAGGCGTTGTCCTCTTCCGCCTGAACGACCTGCCCACAAACAAGTAAACCAACCAACATGCCGAACTTGAATTTCATGTTACAACCCCATTACTACTGGCCTGTTGCTATATTAACGCAGTGAATTTGCAACCACCATGGTCATTTTTTAAGCAAGTATTCAGCCGAATCGGATTAATGAAAAATTAATGCAACTCTGTTAACTTAATCACTATCTGCTTAGAAAAATAAGCCAGCTCTTTCATCCGTAAAGGAGTAATCGATGGAATTTTCATCCGAAAAAGTCAAAGTGTGGGATGCGTTTGTACGTATATTTCACTGGACTGTCGTCACACTGTTTTTCTGCAACTATTTGTTGTCGGATAGAGGCATGCCATTTGCGCGCGGTAATACCCTGCATCGCTATGCTGGTTACATCGTAATTGGTTTTGTGCTGGCGCGGTTGATCTGGGGCGTCATCGGCTCTAAAAATGCTCGTTTCAAAAATTTCATCCCGAATCCGGCTGAATTTATGTCTTTCATGCGAGCTATGCTGCGGGGCGAACATCCGTATTACGAAGGCCATAACCCAGCCGGTGCAGTCATGATCATCTGCTTGTTGAGTGGTTTATTACTGACTGGCCTGACGGGTTGGTTGTCTACACTCGGTGATGCCATCGATGGCTGGCAAGCTACCGTTGCATCAGCGACCGATTTTATTGACTGGGGCGATGTACATGAGTTTTTTGCCAATCTGACCATGTTAGGCGCCGGTATTCATATTACGGCCGTAGTACTGGTCAGCCATCTGACCCGCGAAAATCTGGTGCATGCCATGCTGAGTGGTTATAAGAAAAAACCTAAATAAGCCTGATACAAATAACAGAGGGAATGAGCCCTACTCAATACCCTCTGTTATTTACGCAAAAAACTGCACTCTGCCACAAATTCTGCACACAAGAGCGAACATCTTTAATAACAAATAGTTAGCTAAAAACCCTGTCGCCTTTTAATCCTCATCTTGGTTTTCCCTCTGGCTCCGATAAACCAAAATAAAAATATAAATCCTTACTTATCAATTTGTTATATTTAAATTCAGCGCTGGCATATTCCCTGCTCTATCTGTGCCGAATGCCAATTCCGGCATCGAACAATAATTAGGAGCACGAACATGCCAACTCCCGCGTATATGACCATTAATGGTGAAAAACAAGGCCTGATCACCGCTGGCACATTTACTGAAGCCTCTGTAGGGAATATCTATCAGGAAGGCCACGAAGTTGAAGTCATGGTGCAAGGTTTTGAACATCAGGTGGTATTACCTCGCGATCCGCATTCGGGGTCAGCCTTCTGGTCAACGCGTGCATAAACCAGTCAAAATCAGTAAGGTTTTCGATAAATGTTCACCGCTGATCTATAACTCCCTCACTTCCGGTGAACGTCTGCCAAGCGTCAAAATCAAATGGTATCGCACTTCTGCTGCCGGCACGCAGGAGCATTATTTCACCACCGAGCTGACCGATGCCATCGTGGTCGACGTACAAGCACGCATGCCCAATTGCCAAGATCCCTCTTTGGCACATTTCACCCATTTGGAAGATATCTACATGACTTATCGTGCCATCAAATGGACACACGAAGTCTCAGGTACTTTCTGGCTCTGATGACTGGCGTTCACCTATTTCGGCTTAAATACCTAACCCGTAAATTGCGGTGCAAACCACACTGCATTCCCTTAGGAATGCGGTGTCTTTTTTTTCGACGCGTTGTTAGCGATTAGCTATTTGGAAGGGTCAATACATGTGGTTTTTTTCTGCAAACGAAGCGCAGTTTTTGTTTACCGTCGATGGCTGCAGTGAAGAATTAAGTGTATTACGTTTTTTCCCGGCGAAGAAACATTAGGACAAAACTACCGTTTTGAAATTGATGTGGTCTGTGATTCAGATGCACTGGATATCATGGCATTGCAGCATCAAACCGCGTGTCTGACTTTACAAAACAGACCGCAACCTCGTTTTATTCATGGCATGGTGCTGAGTGCGGGTCATATCAAAAGTGATAATCACCATCATCACTACCGATTCCAGCTTGCCCCCCAGGCAGAATTGCTGCACTTCCGCACCAACCAGCGAATATTCCAACAGCAATCTGTCACCGATATTCTTCAGGAGATCTGGCAACAAGCCGGGTTAAACCCCGCCGCACTACGCGTACAAACCACCCGCGCACAGCCATTACTCACCTACTGCGTACAATATGCTGAAACCGATCTACATTTCTTACAGCGATTATGTGAATGGCATGGGCTGTTCTACTATTTTGAACATACCGCAGACCAGTATACGATGGTGTTTGTCGATGGTCAGGAACATTGTCCGAAGGTTGATCCGGTCAGTTATCAACCCGACTCCGGACAGAACCCCGAGCATCCCGTACTGACCCAATTCGACTGGCAATTCACCGCCACCGCCGATCAATCCACGGTGAACGAATATGATTTCACCCGCCCTCGGTTTGATCTCACCGGTAATACCCCACAGGCCAGACATGGATGGTATCAGTACGCGACACAACATGATGCGCAGTCACTAGCGGCTACTCAAGCCCGTTTGATCCTTGCTCAGCAACAACTCGAGCACCAGCGTATTTTTGCGTGCAGTAATGTACGAAATCTCTATCCCGGTAGCTTCCTGCCAGTAATCGATCATCCACACCCAGCATTAAACCTAATGTGGTTAGTGGTTTCAATTCAACATGAAGACGAACAACCACAAGTTTTAAAAGAGCTAACCGAAGGCCGTAGCCACTATCAAAACCAGATGGTGCTGCATCATAAAAATGCACCGTTCGCACTGCCCTGCACACATGAAAAACCACAACCACATGGTTTTCAAACTGCGCTGGTGACTGGGCCTGATGAGCAGGAAATTTATACCGACGAATATGGTCGAATTAAAGTGCAATTTCATTGGGATCGGGAAAACCGTCGCGGTGAAAAATCCAGCTGTTGGTTACGTGTTGCTCAAGGCTGGGCCGGCGCTGGTTACGGTCAGCAATTTCTGCCTCGAGTTGGTCAGGAAGTGATAGTGGCCTTTTTAGAACATGACATTGATCGCCCCTACGTCATTGGTTGTGTGCACAATGCCGTGAATACACCGCCCATTCAATATCCTGCCAACCAGTCACAAAGTGGCTTTCGCACCCGTTCCAGCCCTGATGACTGTGGTTTTAATGAGCTGCGTTTTGAAGATAAAAAAGGCCAAGAACAAATTGTGCTGCATGCGCAACGAAACTGGTATCGCAAAGTAAAACGCACTGGCCGTACTGAGATTGGCGCGCACGAGCATCACATGATCGGCGGAAAAGAGATACAACAGACATCCGGTGAAACACATCTAACTGTTAATAAAAATCGTGCGACGAATATATCCGGCCATCAGGATCTCCGTATCTTTCAAAATCAACATCTACATATTAATGAAAAATGGTTAGCCAAAGTTGATCAAGAGTTGCATGTGCAAGCAGGACAAACCATGGTTTTAGAAGCCACAACAGCCATGAGTTTTGATGCCGGCGGCAGTACATTACTACTCGATAATTCGGGCATTAAACTGCAAGGAGCCAGCATCCGCATCAACAGTGGTGGCGGTTGTAGCCCGGCATTGACACCACATATTCCAAGCCTTGCTGAACTCAAAACCCCAACAACCTCAAAATAAAAAAGTGCACGATGAATGTGCACTTTTTTATCATTAAAGTTGAGCGGTAAATATTCAGCAGTTAGCCTGCGGCGGCATCAACCACTGCGTAGCTCTTCATAACGTCGCCGGCGAATTTCAGTTCAACCACTTTCTCGATTTTAGAGGTATCTTTACCCAAGGCTTTTGCAATACCGGTTACCGAGCTTAATTTACTATTCACGCTGTCCATGTCGTAGGTCCACACTTCCAGTGAATCCTCAGTGGCAGTTGATTTCGGTTCACCCAGTTTCTGTTTTACTTGGGCTTTAGTGGTGACATTTTCCTGAAACTTGGTTTTCAGCATTGCTTTCACTGCTTGATCCGCTGAAACACCCGAATCCTTGGCTGAAGTGACTGCCGTTGCCGTATCCGTCACTGCATCTAATAGACCTGCATGAGCAACACTCGCCGCAATTAACAAAGATCCCGCCATAATTATCTTTTTCATATATTTTCCCAGTTTAATTATCCTGGCTCAGAAAAAAGCCGCCGCAAATGTATAGAATTCAATCGCATCGGTCAATTGAAGACAGAGACTCAATCATGTCAACCCGGAGTTATATGCATGAATAAGACAAAATTGCTGGTTCCACTACCTTGGCTACTGTTAGATATGGCAGGGATACTGCTGGTCATGTGGGGTGGGTTGGAATTCTTCGGCTGGCTCCATTGGTGGCCGCAAGCATGGCATTATCCCTATTATGAGTTATTGTTGATGATGGTCGGTTTTTTCATGATGACGCCCTATCAAGTGTTGTTATTAATGGCGGTTATGCGCCGCATACAAGAAGTGAAAAAAATACAGCGTTGATCGATCAACACCACACTGTCACTACGGTTGACTAGACAGTGATGAAACTCACAGGCAAAGTGAGGTCCAACAAGACACAAACAGATTATTGCGACAGCTCGCAGCTAACAGGGCATAACGATGAAAAAGAACAAACCCATTACGACTGAAGATATTCTGATTACCTTATGTAACTCGGTTAAAAATGTCCTCTCAACCGCGGCCCAAACACCGATTGATTATTCCCCCATGATCCAGCGGATCACCAAAACCAGCCTGAAACCCGATATTGGCTGCTTTGTGGTGTTTGATGGTGCATTTTCTGGTCTGGTAGTGATCAACTTTTCTGCCGCAGCCGCATTGGAAGTGTACCAAAGTTACCTGGTACAAATGGGGATCCCGAAAGAAGAGCTGGCCACCCAACACACCTCCGATGAAGTTGGTAACGTTATGGGTGAATTGATGAACCAGATCCTGGGTGATTTTACTGGCAAAATTAGCCATGAACTGAAAACCCACATCACGCAAAGCCAACCAAAAATGCTGACCATCAATAAGCAAGTATTGCTGTCAATTGATACCAATCTTGATCGTCCGCAAGCGCGCCGGGTCTCTTTTTATACTGGTAAAAACAATATTTTCTATCTGGAATTGGCCATTGATCGTACCGAATTCATCCAATTACACGATTTTGAAACGACTCAGGAATTAGATCCAGACGCAATTTTGGCCGCTGAAGCCTCGAAACAAGACAGCCCGGAAGATAAAGCCGTTTATAGCAATGGCAATAACGATTCCGACGATCTGTTAGCCTCACTTGGCTTATAACATCCCGCACCACATCTTGTCGGATCATTGGGGCTATGCTGCAGTCTGTGATAACATAGCTCCTTAATCTCTTTTTAGTCAGGACTGCGACTTTGGATACACCGCTGCTGAATTTTAATAAGGTGCATTTTGTTACCAGTGCGCCGGACATTCGTCATCTTCCTAATGACGGTGGCATTGAGATCGCCTTTGCCGGTCGTTCCAACGCAGGTAAATCATCTGCACTGAATGCATTAACACAGCATAGACAATTAGCCAGAACCAGTAAAACCCCGGGCCGGACTCAGCTGATCAACTTATTTGAGCTGGAACCCGGCAAACGTTTAGTCGACTTACCTGGTTACGGTTATGCGCAAGTGCCGCTCGAAATGAAGCTGAAATGGCAGGCGGCATTATCAGAATATCTGCAAAAACGTGAATCGCTGCATGCACTGGTGTTGTTGATGGATATCCGTCACCCACTGAAAGATCTCGATCTGCAAATGCTGGAATGGGCATCGAATAGCGATCTGAACATTCTGGTGCTGTTAACAAAAGCCGATAAATTAAATGCCAACCCACGTCGGACCATTGTGCAGCAAGTGCGTAAAGCCACCATGGTGTTTGGTGATCGCGTCAAAGTTGAGGCTTTCTCATCTCTGAAAGGTATTGGTGTACCTGAAGTGACCCGGATTTTATCCGACTGGTATCAGCCTGAAATCGATCCCGATGCGCTCGTAGACGAAGTCGAATAAAACAAACGCCGATAGCTCTCACTATCGGCGTTGTTGTTTACGCTCTATCTGGATTTAGCGCTTAGTGCGCTTGGTCCCAGTTGTCACCGACACCAATGCCGACATCCAGCGGCACTTTAAGGCTGGCGGCATCCATCATGTATTGCCGGATCACCGGTAGATACGCATCCAGCTTGTCTTCGCGCACTTCAAACACCAATTCATCGTGTACCTGCATGACCATACGGATCGAATCCGTGTCACAGCCCTTGAGCCACGCTGCCAGTTTGATCATCGCTCGTTTGATGATATCTGCGGCGGTTCCCTGCATTGGCGCGTTGATCGCAGCACGTTCCGCAGCCTTACGCAGCCCCATGTTTTTGGCTTTGATATCCGGCAGATATAAGCGGCGACCAAACAATGTCTCTACATAACCGGCTTGTTCAGCCTGCTGACGGGTTCGTTCCATATAGGTCAGCACGCCTGGATAACGCTCAAAATAACGATCCATATAACGTTGTGCTTCCTGACGCGGAATACCCAGTTGTTTCGCCAAACCAAAGGCGCTCATGCCGTAGATCAAACCGAAGTTAATCGCTTTGGCATTACGACGCTGCTCACTGGTCACCGCATCGGGTTCAATGCCCATGATCTCGGCAGCCGTCGCCCGGTGAATATCCTGACCTTGTGCAAACGCCCGCAACAAACCTTCGTCTTCAGATAAATGTGCCATGATGCGCAATTCGATTTGCGAGTAATCTGCCGCGACAATTTTATAACCCTGATCAGCCACAAATGCCTGACGAATACGGCGTCCTTCTTCGGTGCGTACAGGAATATTCTGCAAGTTTGGATCGGTCGACGATAAACGCCCGGTCGCCGTTACCGCCTGATGATAGGAGGTATGCACGCGTCCGGTGGCTTGTGCAATCATCAACGGTAATTTATCGGTATAGGTTGATTTCAGCTTCGATAAACTGCGGTGTTCCAGCAACAATTTCGGCAGCGGATAGTCATACGCCAATTCTTGCAATACTTCTTCCGCCGTGGAAGGTGCTCCTTTCGGCGTTTTCTTTATCACCGGCAGCTGCAGTTTTTCAAACAGCACCTCACCCAGTTGTTTTGGTGAGCTTAAGTTAAATGGGCCACCGGCGATCTCATGCGCCTGCGCTTCCAACTCTGCCAGACGCACTTCAATTTGCTGACTTTGATTTTGTAACAGGAATGGATCAATGAGCGCACCGGTACACTCCATATCCGACAGCACTTCCGCCAGCGGCAATTCCATCTCCAACAGTAAGGCTTTCAGCGCGGGTTCTTTCTCAACTTGTGGCCACAAAGTTTGGTGTAAGCGCAGTGTAATATCGGCATCTTCAGCGGCATAAAACGCCGCTTTTTCCAGCTCAACTTGATTAAAAGTCAGCTGTTTTACCCCTTTCCCGGCCACATCTTCGAAGGTTTGCGTGGTGTAGTTCAGATATTTTTTCGCCAGATCGTCCATGTTATGGCGTGAGGCGGTGGAGTTCAGCACATACGATTCCAGCATGGTATCAAACGCAATGCCTTGCAACTCAATGCCATGATTACGCAGTACATTCCGATCAAATTTCAGGTGCTGACCGACTTTCAGACGGGTCGGGTCTTCCAGCAAAGGTTTTAATAGGGCTAAGGTCTGTTCACGATCCAGCTGTTCAGGGGCGCCGAGATAATCATGCGCTAACGGTAAATAAGCCGCCTCACCAGGGGCCACCGCGAATGATAAACCGACCACTTGCGCTTGAATATAATCCAGTGAATTAGTTTCAATATCGAACGCAAATAGTTCTACTTGCTGTAATTTTTCCAGCCAGCGCGTCAGAGCAGCTGTTGTTAAAATAGTGTCGTACTGGGGAGTGACATCAACCGGAGTGATGGTTTCAACAGCCGCTTCACTGAGGCTTTCCAGTTCCTGTACCAGATTCTTAAATTCAAACTGACGATAAAGTGCTAACAAAGCCTCTTTCTGCACTTCGTGACGACGCAACTCAGCCAGTGACAGTGGCAATTCAACATCCGTTTTGATGGTGGCTAGTTGCTGCGAAAGGCGAACTACCGCTTCCTGCTCTTTAAATTTCGCCGCAAATGTCTTGGCACCACGAAAACTAAGTTCAGCAACTCGCTCTGGGTGTGCAGCAATCGTGTCAATGCTTCCCACACCTTGCAATACAGCCACAGCGGTCTTATCACCCACCCCGGCCATGCCCGGAATGTTGTCAGAACTGTCACCCATTAGCGCCAGATAATCGACAATTAACTCTGGTGGCACACCAAACTTATCAATAACGCCCTGCCGATCGGTGAGTTGATCTTTCATGGTGTCCATCAGCGTGACATGTTCTGACACCAGCTGAGCCATATCTTTATCGCCGGTACTGATCAGCGTTTCGATTTGTGATTCAGTGGCCTGACGCGCCAGCGTGCCAATGACGTCATCAGCCTCAACACCATCTATCACCAACAGCGGCAAACCCATCGCGGTAATAATTTGATGAATTGGCTCGATCTGGCTGCGTAAATCATCGGGCATCGGCGGCCGGTGCGCTTTGTATTCCGCATACAAGTCATTACGAAAGCTTTTGCCTTTAGCATCAAAAACCACTGCAACAATAGAGTCTGGATATTGTTTCAACAGACTACGCAGCATGTTAGTGACCACTCGAATGGCACCGGTTGGTTCACCGTTAGAGGTACGTAAATCCGCCTGTTGAGAAGCAAAAAAAGCCCGGTAAAGATAGGATGATCCATCAATCAGAATCAACGGAGGGGTCTGAGTCATTATATTTCGATCTTAGGAAAGGTCATCGCACTAGCATGCCACAGCTAGCTATTCAGCTCCATCGTCGGAATCTGTGGATAACTAATTTAAATTGTGGATAAGTTTGTTGAAGAAATTGGCAGAACCTGTTAGGTAATGTGTAAAACTTCTAAACACAAAATAAAAACACATTAATTTCATATAGTTAAAAAAGATCGAGATCTGAATTAACAAGAAACATGATTTATGTCAATGTGGAAAAAAGAATTGTAGATCCAAAAAAAACGCATAAATGATGCCAAAAACACTTGATCTTTGGCATCAATCAGTTCAGACAGTTTGCCAGTTCACCGTGGTCTGCCCGAATAATTTACGGGTCAGATAACGCAGCAACACCCCATATGCCGGTACGAACAGGCCAATACTGATCAGCAGTTTCACGGTATAATCTACCGCCGCAATTTCCACCCAGTGTGTCGCCATAAATGGATCTGGGCTTTTATAGAACGCGATGCTAAAAAATGCCACGGTATCCAGCATATTACCAATGATGGTTGAGGCTACCGGTGCTATCCACCATTGTGGTAATTGCCGCAATTTACTGAAAACCGAGATATCCAGAATCTGCCCGAGCAAATAAGCCATGAAACTGGCACAGGCAATACGCGCCACAAACAAATTAAACTGGGCAATTTGCGCCAGCCCCTGAAATTCACCGGCATGAAATAACACCGATAACAAATATGAGATCAGTAAGGCCGGTAACATCGCACATAAAATAATGCGCCGCGCCAGCAATGAACCAAAGATCCGCACCGTGAGATCTGTGGCCAGAAAAATGAACGGAAAGCTAAATGCACCCCAGGTAGTGTGAACACCCAAGATTTCAATCGGCAACTGCACCAGATAGTTACTGGAGGCAATGATCAGAATGTGAAACAGCGATAAACGCCACAGCGCCTGCCGTGACTGGTTTTCGGTAAACAGCATATTGTTTCCTTTTTGGATAAAAAAATGGGGTGAGGGAACCCATGTTTACTTGCAGCAAACTCACCATTCTGCACACAAAACGGTGGCTGGCTATAGCAAGGCGCGGGATTATACAGCGAAAGATTGTGGAAACAAGCCGTACATCAAACTTATAATAAAATTGAATGTTCTTTCTTGCAGAACTGGCAAGTCAGTACCATGATTAAGTTAAGCGATCAGCAAGCTTCTCGGGCGACAAGATTCAACTTCGCACCCAGAAGGATGACGAAGCGAATCAATAATGAAACGCCAACTTGTTGACCGACTGGGAGATCAATTTTTGTTCTGTTGCAAACGACCTCGGTGAGCAGGCTTTTATGCCAGACCCGGTCAGGACACATGATGATGCCATGCGCAGTAACAAGAATAGATCAGAAAGACAATCTGGGAGCGCTTTGCTTAAGTTGGCTGTCGGGCAATACCGGATAGCATCACAACCAGTGAAGACGGCTCTTCCTAACTAAGGAGGCAGCACCCTGAGTAATCTTTTAATAGTAGTCCAGTGTTTCGAGTTCATGTTAAACGGTTAAAAGAGTTAATGTTCAAAGTAAGTGTAAAAGCGTTAATTGTTCAGCGTAAATGTAAAATGTGTTGATTGGTTAAACGTTAAATGTACTTCGTGAAAATGTTACTTTGCTAAATGTTAATTAGTTTAAACGTTACATAGTTATTTGATTAAGCTTAGATCTGGGGCCCATCCATCGGGCCCCTTTTAATATCTGCAATTTATGGTTTGTCCCTTCGTTAACTCTCGCAATCTTCTTTATTTATACCCACAGCCAACAAGAAATCGCTTCTGAAGTCGGGTTAAAATTACGTTACACTGTGCAGGTAATTGGCATAAGGAATCGTTGCACATGTCGGACAACACTCATTTCGGCTTCAAGACCGTTGCGGAAACGGAAAAAGAACATCTGGTTGCGGATGTTTTCCATTCGGTGGCAGAGAAATATGACCTGATGAATGACCTGATGTCATTTGGTATTCATCGTCTCTGGAAACGCTTTACCATTGATTGTGCTGGCGTCCGCCCGGGGCAAAAGATCTTAGATTTGGCCGGTGGAACGGGTGATCTTACGGCTAAATTTTCTCGTTTAGTCGGCGACAGCGGTGAAGTGGTGCTGGCCGATATTAACGATTCCATGCTAAAAGTTGGCCGTGAAAAACTGCGTAACAAAGGCCTAGTGAATAATATCCGTTATGTGCAGGCCAATGCAGAAGCACTGCCTTTCCCGGATAATTATTTTGATCTGATCACCATCGGTTTTGGTCTGCGTAATGTAACGCACAAAGATCAGGCCCTGGCTTCCATGTATCGGGCACTGAAACCCGGCGGACGTTTGCTGGTGTTGGAATTCTCCAAACCGACCAATGTTGTCATGTCCAAATTATATGATTTCTACTCATTCAAAGTGTTGCCGAAAATGGGACAACTGGTCGCGAAAGACAGTGACAGTTACCAATATCTGGCTGAGTCGATCCGCATGCATCCGGATCAGGAAACACTGAAAGCCATGATGGAAACCGTTGGTTTTGAACAGGTGACCTATCACAACCTGACACAAGGTGTAGTGGCTTTGCACCGCGGCTTCAAATTCTAAAAAGATTACGGGAAGAACCGCATGACGCTGTCCCCTCTGAACACCGCGTTGGGTGCTTTGCTTGAAACCGGATTGAACCAGTTATTATCGCTCGATCCGCGCGCCCGCGAGCGCAGCAAACCACTGCACGGCAAAGTACTGAAACTGGAGCTGCAAGGTATTCCCGCGATCTGGCTGATGTTTTCACCGCATCAAGTCGATGTCTTAGCTGCTTATGAACACCCCGCACATGCCAGTCTCAATCTGAAATGGCAGGGCTTACAAGTTTTACGGCAACCGGAGAATCTGAGCCGTTATATCCGTGAGGAACGCCTCGATCTACAAGGTGATCCGACTTTGTTTCATGCCTTCAGCCATTTATTCAGTGAATTACAAATCGACTGGGAAGAACAACTTTCTGCTTATACCGGTGATGTATTGGCTCACTGGTTATGTCGCGGCGCCAAGAAAATACACCAATGTGCTGCTCTACAATGGCAACTGAGCCAGCAAGATCTACGCGAAGCTATCACTGACGAGTGGCAACTGGCCCCGGGGCTATTACAACTGGCTGCATTTTGTGATGATGTTGGTGCATTGGTACATGACAGTGAACAACTGCTGCAACGCGCTGAGCAGTTGTTACAGCGGAGTACACGATGATTTTCAGCGAATGGCGACGTTTTTATACCATTGGCAGTGAATTATTACGCCATGGCCTCGATGAACTGGTTCCGCGCCAGTGGCAACCGTGGCCGGTACGCTTGTTGCGCCGTTCACTATTTTGGTTGCGTAACCGATACCCAACACAATCACGCGGCCAACGTCTGCGCCATGCGTTTGAAACACTCGGTCCGGTCTTTATCAAATTTGGCCAGATGTTATCGACCCGACGGGATTTATTACCCCCCGATCTGGCAGAAGAGCTAGCTCAGCTACAAGATCGCGTCGCCCCGTTTGATGGGGAACTAGCCCGGAAACTGATTGAACGCGCGTTGGGGCAGCCGATTGAAGAGTTATTTTCTGAATTCGATCCCATTCCCCTCGCCTCCGCATCGGTCGCGCAGGTGCATACCGCACGTCTGAAAGACAATAATGCCGACGTCGTCATTAAAGTGATCCGCCCGGATATCAAACCCATTATTAACGACGATATCCGCTTAATGCGGTTATGCGCCCGGATCATCACCCGACTACTGCCCAATAACCGTTTACGCCCGGTAGAAGTGGTAGAAGAATACCGCCGCACCTTATTAGATGAACTCAATCTGATGAGTGAAGCTGCTAATACCATCCAGCTGCGGCGGAATTTTGAAAACTCGCCGCTTTTATATGTGCCACAGGTGTACCCGGATCATTGCCGGGAAAATGTGCTGGTGATGGAGCGGATCTACGGTATTCCCGTCTCTGATCGTATTGCCCTTGAAGCCAATGGCACCGATCTGAAATTGCTGGCAGAACGCGGGGTGGAAGTCTTTTTTACTCAGGTTTTCCGTGACAGTTTTTTCCACGCCGATATGCACCCCGGTAATGTTTTCGTAGCCTATGAACATCCCCACGATCCACAATGGATCGGTATCGATTGCGGTATTGTCGGCACTTTAAACCGTCAGGATAAGCGCTATCTGGCCGAAAATTTTCTGGCCTTTTTTAACCGCGACTACCGAAAAGTCGCTGAGTTGCATGTCAAATCTGGCTGGGTGCCACCAGAAACGAAAGTAGAAGAATTTGAATCCGCACTACGCACAGTGCTGGAACCGATTTTTGCCAAACCACTGGCGGAAATCTCATTTGGTCATGTACTGCTGAATTTGTTTAATACCGCGCGTCGTTTCAATATGCAGGTGCAACCGCAGTTAGTGTTACTGCAAAAAACCCTGCTTTATATTGAAGGACTGGGCCGTCAGCTTTACCCACAATTAGATCTGTGGCAAACCGCCAAACCGTTTCTGGAGCACTGGATGCGCCAGCAGATTGGGCCACAAGCAGCATGGCGAGCGATTAAAGAGAAAGCGCCGTTCTGGGCTGAAAAATTACCTGACATGCCCGATCTGATTTACGACACGCTGACACAAGTCCAGCATCAGCATCACATGGTGAAAGGACTGTATCAGCAATATCATCAGCAACATCGGCGTCACGCCCAATCCCGGTATCTGTTGGGGATCGGAGCTGCATTGTTGCTAGGCAGTATTATTTTACTGCCAACTCATGAACAGTTAGCAACGGCGGGCCTAACCATTAGTGTTATTTGCTGGCTCAATGGTTGGTGGAAAATTTCCCGCCGTTAAATCCTTTGCCACAGGAGTTCTCATGCCGCAATTTATCGCATCTTCTTTTCCACTTCGTCGTCCGCGCCGTGTCCGTAAACATGACTTTAGCCGTCGTTTAGTTCGTGAAAATCGACTCAGTGTGGATGATTTGATCTATCCAATGTTTGTATTAGATGGCGAAAACCGTAGAGAAAGCATCAGCAGCATGCCGGGGATTGAGCGCTTATCTCTCGATCTCTTGCTCAAAGAAGCAGAAGAATTGGTTCAGTTAGGCATTCCAGCCATTGCATTATTCCCTGTCATTCCCGCCGAGCAAAAAAGCCTGCTGGCGGAAGAAGCTTATAACGATGACGGACTCGTTCCGCGAGTCGTCCGCGCGCTGAAAGAGCACTTTCCCGAGCTCGGTGTGATCACCGACGTGGCCCTCGATCCGTATACCACGCATGGTCAGGATGGCATTATTGACGACGAAGGTTATGTTCTGAATGATCTTACCACCGACATTCTCGTGCGCCAGGCACTCTGTCATGCTCAGGCAGGTGCCGATATCGTAGCCCCTTCAGATATGATGGATGGCCGCATCAAAGCTATCCGGGCTGCATTAGAACAGCGAAATCTCATCAACACGCAGATCATGGCGTATTCTGCAAAATATGCCTCCAACTACTACGGTCCGTTCCGGGATGCTGTCGGCTCTTCAGCTAATCTGGGCAAAAGCAATAAAAACACCTATCAGATGGATCCAGCCAATAGTAACGAAGCTTTACAGGAAGTTGGTCTCGATATTCAAGAAGGCGCCGACATGGTGATGGTTAAACCTGGCATGCCTTATCTAGATATCATCTACCGGGTTAAGCAACAATTTGCCGTACCCACATTTGCCTATCAAGTCAGTGGGGAATATGCAATGCATATGGCCGCCATCCAGAATGGCTGGCTGAAAGAGCGTGAATGCATTATGGAATCCCTGCTTTGTTTCAAACGTGCAGGTGCCGATGGAGTGCTGACTTATTTTGCTAAACGAGCAGCAATTTGGTTACAAGAAAAAAAATAGCGCCTAAAACAAAGCCCCTTTTCGGGGCTTTGTTTTATAAATTTCATTTCTTTGTTGGTTCTGCAGCTGACACTGGTGCAACAGTAGCAGGCTTTATTTGTAACTGACGGTCACGCAAATTTTGCATCATCTTTTGCCGCGCTTCGAGACGTGCCGCCTTTAATTCATCCTGCGTGATCCCATTATCACCGTCTTTATCAAACATAGAGAACTGCATTTTATCCATACGCTGTTTGATCTGTTGGATCAGACGCTCTTCTTGTAGCTGTTTAAAGGTGTCAAATTCAGCCCGATCTAATTTTCCGTCATGATTTTTATCTGCTTTGGTAAATAAATTTTCCGCTTTCGCTGGCGCAGAATTGCCTTGTGCAACCTCTGTCGCATACACAGGCGCACATAATATTGTTGCAACTAAGGCGGTTACCATCACGTTCATTGAGCTGTCTCCCATTGATTGAACACAAACAAATTAGCCAAGAGATATTGTAAATCTGTGTCGAAAACAAATTTATTTGCAACAAACTGTGACAGCAGAAAGAAAAAAGCCGGTGTAACCGGCTTTTTGAAAAACATTAATTACGGGCGGATCTCAATTGGAGTCCCAGGCTCTATAGAGTCCCACAATTCATCCATATCTGCATTTATCAGCGCAATACAACCATTAGTCCAGTTAGAACGTTGCAAGGTTTGATCGCTCATTATCGATCCCTTACGTTGCCCATGCAATAACACTTGGCTACCAGGATTAACCCCCATCTGGTGCGCTCGCTTCATATCGGCTAAGCTTGGATAGGAAATATGGAATGCTTTATAATAATTAGAATCTGTCTTTTTATAATCGAGCAAATAGCGACCTTCGGGCGTTTTATAATCACCTTCTCGTACCTTTGCACCTTTCGGATTTGGACCCAACGCCACCCAGTAACGTTTCAAAGCAACACCCTTTGAATACAAGGTCAGGCTATATTGCGATTTTTTTACTACAACAAGATCGGCTTTAGGCATTATCGTGGCGTTTGCTGCAGTACCAAATAACAAACCTAGAGCTAAAATAACAAACTTCATGTTTTCGAAACCCTGTTTATCCATCAATATCGAATACTAGCGACAGATCATAGTCACTATGGCAGTACGTTCAATGAGATAACGCAAATTTTACATCGATGATCGCAATTAATAGTGAATGATATCGTTGATTAATAATATTAATAAAAACAAAAAGCCCTGAGCGGTTGCTCAGGGCTTTTCAAAATATTGGCGGAGTGGACGGGACTCGAACCCGCGACCCCCGGCGTGACAGGCCGGTATTCTAACCGACTGAACTACCACTCCGCACTTTTCTCTCTATGCTCGCTCAACCGTTGTCACCCAGTCAAGGTCTTCACATCAATTTAGGAGCCTGGCAGTGTCCTACTCTCACATGGCGAATGCCACACTACCATCGGCGCTACAACGTTTCACTTCTGTGTTCGGCATGGGTACAGGTGGTTCCATCGCGCTATTGCCGCCAGGCATATTCGGTTAAATCAGAAAGCTGACTCTAAATTCGTTTCTTTATCTAGTTCGTTCAATCAATCAAACAAGCTCTTAGCTTAAAACCACTTGGGTGTTGTATGGTTAAGCCTCTCGGGTCATTAGTATGGGTTAGCTCAATGTATCACTACACTTACACACCCCACCTATCAACGTCGTAGTCTTCAACGGCCCTTCAGAGGACTTATAGTCCTAGGGATGACTCATCTCGTGGCAAGTTTCCCGCTTAGATGCTTTCAGCGGTTATCTTTTCCGAACTTAGCTACCGGGCAGTGCCATTGGCATGACAACCCGAACACCAGCGGTTCGTTCACTCCGGTCCTCTCGTACTAGGAGCAACCCCACTCAATCATCCAACGCCCACGGCAGATAG
This sequence comes from uncultured Tolumonas sp., assembly GCF_963556105.2. Classification (NCBI taxonomy): domain Bacteria; kingdom Pseudomonadati; phylum Pseudomonadota; class Gammaproteobacteria; order Aeromonadales; family Aeromonadaceae; genus Tolumonas; species uncultured Tolumonas sp. Next base: position 417,153 of record NZ_OY829945.1, on the reverse strand, counting down.
GGACCGAACTGTCTCACGACGTTCTGAACCCAGCTCGCGTACCACTTTAAATGGCGAACAGCCATACCCTTGGGACCAACTTCAGCCCCAGGATGTGATGAGCCGACATCGAGGTGCCAAACACCGCCGTCGATATGAACTCTTGGGCGGTATCAGCCTGTTATCCCCGGAGTACCTTTTATCCGTTGAGCGATGGCCCTTCCATTCAGAACCACCGGATCACTATGACCTGCTTTCGCACCTGCTCGACCTGTCCGTCTCGCAGTTAAGCGGGCTTATGCCATTGCACTAACCTCACGATGTCCGACCGTGATTAGCCCACCTTCGTGCTCCTCCGTTACTCTTTGGGAGGAGACCGCCCCAGTCAAACTACCCACCAGACACTGTCCCTGGCCCAGATAATGGGCTGAGGTTAGAACATCAAACATACCAGGGTGGTATTTCAAGGACGGCTCCAGCACAACTAGCGTCATGCCTTCAAAGCCTCCCACCTATCCTACACAGGTAGGTTCAATGTTCAGTGTCAAGCTATAGTAAAGGTTCACGGGGTCTTTCCGTCTAGCCGCGGGTACACCGCATCTTCACGGCGAATTCGATTTCACTGAGTCTCGGGTGGAGACAGCATGGCCATGGTTACACCATTCGTGCAGGTCGGAACTTACCCGACAAGGAATTTCGCTACCTTAGGACCGTTATAGTTACGGCCGCCGTTTACCGGGGCTTCGATCAAGAGCTTCGCTTGCGCTAACCCCATCAATTAACCTTCCGGCACCGGGCAGGTGTCACACCCTATACGTCCACTTTCGTGTTTGCAGAGTGCTGTGTTTTTGTTAAACAGTCCCAGCCATCTGGTCACTGCGGCTGCCATTAGCTCCAGAAGCAAGTTCCTTCACCAACAACAGCGTACCTTCTCCCGAAGTTACGGTACTATTTTGCCTAGTTCCTTCACCCGAGTTCTCTCAAGCGCCTTGGTATTCTCTACCTGACCACCAGTGTTGGTTTGGGGTACGGTTCTTTGTAACCTGAAGCTTAGAGGCTTTTCCTGGAAGCGTGGCATCAGTAACTTCATGACCGTAGTCACTTCGTCTCGGCTCTCGGAATAAAGTACAGCGGATTTGCCTACCGTACATCCCTACCACCTTTCACCAGCTCTACCAACCGCTGGCCTACCTAGCCTTCTCCGTCCCCTCATCGCAGTTACAAAAAGTGCAGGAATATTAACCCGCTTCCCATCGACTACGCCTTTCAGCCTCGCCTTAGGGGCCGACTCACCCTGCCCCGATTAACGTTGGACAGGAACCCTTGGTCTTCCGGCGAGGGAGTCTTTCACTCCCTTTAACGTTACTCACGTCAGCATTCGCACTTCTGATATCTCCAGCATGCGTTACCACACACCTTCACAGACTTACAGAACGCTCCCCTACCACTTGCCTTACGGCAAATCCGCAGCTTCGGTGACTAGTTTAGCCCCGTTACATCTTCCGCGCAGGCCGACTCGACTAGTGAGCTATTACGCTTTCTTTAAATGATGGCTGCTTCTAAGCCAACATCCTAGCTGTCTAAGCCTTCCCACATCGTTTCCCACTTAACTAGTACTTTGGGACCTTAGCTGGCGGTCTGGGTTGTTTCCCTCTTCACGACGGACGTTAGCACCCGCCGTGTGTCTCCCGGATAGTACTTACTGGTATTCGGAGTTTGCATCGAGTTGGTAAGTCGGGATGACCCCCTAGTCGAAACAGTGCTCTACCCCCAGTAGTATTCGTCCGAGGCGCTACCTAAATAGCTTTCGGGGAGAACCAGATATCTCCGAGTTTGATTGGCCTTTCACCCCTAGCCACAGGTCATCCCCTAATTTTGCAACATTAGTGGGTTCGGTCCTCCAGTACCTGTTACGGCACCTTCAACCTGCCCATGGCTAGATCACTCGGTTTCGGGTCTACACCCTGCAACTAGTCGCCCAGTTAAGACTCGGTTTCCCTACGGCTCCCCTATTCGGTTAACCTTGCTACAGAATGTAAGTCGCTGACCCATTATACAAAAGGTACGCAGTCACACCACGAAGGTGCTCCCACTGCTTGTACGTACACGGTTTCAGGTTCTATTTCACTCCCCTCACAGGGGTTCTTTTCGCCTTTCCCTCACGGTACTGGTTC